>NZ_CP023747.1:6794335-7120419 GCF_008704995.1 Streptomyces nodosus | reverse complement strand
CGTCCGCCGTGCCGTGACCACATGGCCGAGCACGGCGAGCACCAGGAAGAGCAGCAGGGGGTTGTCGGTGCGGCTGACCGCGGTGGCGAGGGAGAGCGCCCACACCCACCAGGCCACCGGATGCAGGATGCGCGGCAGTCGCCGGCCGCCCCGGTCCGGCGCCGGGTCGGGCCGGGCCGCCTCCACGGTCGTACGGGCCACCGCGGTCACTCGGTACGACGGCGCCGGCGCGCCATGAACGCCGTCGCACCGCCGATCACGACCACAAGGCCGGCGCCCGCGGCCACCGGCAGGACCGAACCGGAGTCGTGCGGGGCGTCCTTCGCGGGGGCGGCGTCGAGCACCTTGGGCTCCGGGCTAGGTGCGGCCACGGCCGACGGGCTCTCGGTGGTGCCGGTCGACTCACCGGGTGTCGGGGACGGTGTGGGACTCGCGGTCCTGCTGGGCTTCGGCTTCTTCGCGGGCCTCTCCTCGGGCTTCTGCTCGGCGGGCTTTTCCTTCTTCGGCTCGGCCGAGGGGGTCCTGGAGGGTGCGGTGGTCGTGCGCTCCGGAGCCGGGCCGGTGTCCACTCCGGGCGGCAGCGGCGGTGCCTTGGCCGTGGAGGCGGGCTTGCCCGTGTCGCCCTGGGGCTGGGTGTTGTGGGCGCGCAGCTGGTCGGGGGTGACCTTCGGGCGGCCCTCGGTGCCCTCGAGATCGGTGCCGCCGAAGACCCACAGGTCGACGCTGCCGGGTTCGGGCTTGTAGAGCATGGCGCCGAGTTGGCTGTACGCCCAGTCCTTGTCACCAGGGTCGGCGTGCCAGTACGACCAGTAGGCGGAGGCCGGCGGGGTGAGCACGCAGTCGTCCTCACCGGGAGTGGGGTACTGCTTGCCGTTCTGGTAGCCGCTGTAGCCGATGCGGCAGATGAACGCGGGACCGTCGTGGCCGGTGCCGGTGGTGCGCCAGCCGCCCTGGTTGAGCAGTTCGTAGCCGGTGGTGGGCGTCGTGCCGCAGGAGCGGTAGATCGGGCCGCCCCAGTGGCTGAAGTCGACGGCGAGGACGGCGCCCGAGGTGGTCGTGCAGCGTCCCATCGGCTGGGGGGCGGCGGCCGCCGGGCCGCCGGTCGCGGCGACCGCGGCGGCGGTGAGGCCCAGCGCCGCCGCGGTCCGCACCAGGCGTACGGTCGTCATCGTCCGGTTCCCGTGTCCGCGCGGCGGCGGGCGAGCACCACGGTGCGCCAGCCGGCCAGCACCAGCAGCGCGGCGATCGTGGAGAGGGCACCGATCTGGGCGCCGGTCGAGGCGAGGGCACCGCCGCCGCTGCCGCCGTCGGCGATCGTCCCGCCGTCGCCGCCGCCCGTGTCACCGGGGGTGATGATCTCCGGGGCGCTGCCGCTGGGGCTCGGCGTCGGCTGGGGAGACGTACCGATCAGGCCCCGCTCCAGCTCGCCGAAGGAGATGCCGGTGGCACCACCGACCGCCTGGGCGGAGGCACGCAGGTCGGAGCCCTGCTGCCCGTCCTTGGCGACATTGAAGCCGCCGTCGCTGTTCTGCTGTGAGGCGAGGAACGTACGGGCCTCGGCGATCTGGTGGGCGTAGGTGCCGGCGTCCAGCGAGAGTCCTTGCACGGCGAGGGCGGCGGAGTTGACGGAGTCGCCGGCCGCGCCCGGGAAGCCGCCGTCGGCCAGCTGCCGGGACGCGATCCAGGCCAGCGCCCGTTCCACGGCCTTGTCCGCCTGGGCGCCTCCGGCCAGGTCGAGGGCCATGGCGGCGATGGCGGTGGAGTCGACGTCGGAGTCGTCGGTGGACGGGATCAGGCTCGGAAAGGCCCCGCTGGGCTGCTGAAGGCTCTCGAGGTAGGCGAGCGGCTGCTCGGCCGCCTCGGTCTCGCCCGCGCGCAGCTGCGCCATGACGGCCAGGGACTGGGAGAAGACGGACGGCGCGTAGGTGTAGGCGCCCTTGGCCGCGCAGGAGCGGTCGGGGGCGGTGCTCGGCCCGTCGCAGACCGCCTTGTCGAGTTCCGCGATCAGGTCGTGGCCGGCGAAGTGGCGCGGGTCGCGGCCCACCGACTCGGCGAGCAGCGCGGTCTTGCCGAGGGAGCCGCCGGCGGTGTATTTGGTGCCGACGCCCGTCCAGTCGTTGACGGTGCGGCCCTCGCCGTCCTTGCCCTGGTGGTCGAGGAAGTCGACGATGCCGCGCAGCTTGGCGTCGTTCAGGCCGGTGGCGGCCAGCGCATAGGCGCCGTCGATGGTGAGGCCGAAGTCGGCGCCGTCCGAGTCGGGTCCGGCGGTGTAGTACTGGCCCTGCTTCAGGTTGGCCGCCTTGGTGAGGTAGGCGACGCCCTTCTTGAGGTCGGGTCCGGTGCCCGGCGCGGGGGTGGTCGGGTTTCCGGTGGGGCCGGTCGGCGTGCCGGTGGTGGGCGGCTCGGTGGGTTCGGACTTCTTCGTGGTGAGGGTGACCAGGCTGGTGCCGGTGCCGGCGAGGACGGCCGGCGAGGTCGGATAGACGACCGGGTCGGTGGCGTCCTCCTCGAAGCCGAAGCCGCCGCTCTCCAGTTGCTGCCGGGACAGCCATGCGACCGCCACGTCGGCGCGGTCGGTGTCCCCGAGGGCGCTCAGCGCCTGGGCGGCGTACGCGGTCGCGGTGATGCTGCCGCTGGGGGAGCCGGTGTAGCCGGGGAAGGCGCCGTCCTCGCGCTGGGACTTGGTCAGAGAGGTGCGGGCCCGGGCCACCGCGTCCTCCTGGCCGCCCGCCTGGTGCAGCACCAGGGCGACGAGTCCGGTGGTGGCGGGATCGCCGTCGCAGTACTCGCCGGGGCGGATGAGGATGCTGGTGACGCCGCCGTCCTTGCACTGGAGCTGGGTGAGGCGCGCCACGGTCTCGGCCGGGGGTGTCTGCCCGGCCCGCAGCAGGGCCAGCACGGACAGCGCCTGACCTTCGGCGTAGGTCGCGCCCCGGAAGTCGCCCTTGGCGGTGCAGCCGGGGGTCGGCTCGTCGGACTCGGGGCCCGCCGGGCAGACGTTCTTGGTGAGGTCGCCGATGAGGTCGTGGCCGCCGACGGCGTGCGGGTCGCCCTCGGTGCTCTCCGCGAGGAGGGCCAGGCGGGCTGCGGCGGTGGCGTCGGGGGCCCGGTCGGGGCCGTCGGGGTAGGCGAAGTCCTCGGTGTGGGCGGCGAGGAAGTCGGTGACCTTGTCGAGGGTGGCGCTCTTGCCGTCCACCGCGGCGAGGGCGTACGCGGCGTCGGCGGTGAGTGAGTAGTTCGGGGTGTCCGCGCCGTCGTCGACGATGCGTTCGCCGTCGGTCAGGCCGCCCTTGAGCCAGCGTGCTGCGGCGGTCGTGTCGATCGTGCCGGGAGCGCCGGTGGGTGTGCTGCCCGGGTCGGGCGCCTGGGGGCCGCCTGCGCGTACGTCGTCGGGGCTGAAGGCGGGCCTGCCGGTGGTGCCGCCGGGGTTCGTGGCGCCGAACACCCAGGCGTCGACGTCGCCGTCCTTGAGCTTGCGGCTCATGGCGCCGTACTGGCTGTAGGTCCAGTCGTCCTGGCCCGGGGAGGCAATCCAGTAGGACCAGTAGGCCGAGTAGGGCGGCGTCAGGACACAGGACTCCTTGTCGGGAGTCGGGTACTGCGTACCGGAGTTGTAGGAGGTGTAGCCGATGCGGCAGATGAAGGCGGGGCCGTCGTGCTGGGTGCCGGTGGTGCTGAAACCGGCGTCGTGCAGCAGCTCGTAGCCGGTGGTCGGCGTGGGGTCGCAGCCGCGCTCGACCTTTCCGCCGAACGGCCCGAAGTCGACGGCGACCACGGCGCCCTCGGTCGCGGTGCAGTCACCGGCCCCGTCGGCCGAGGCGGGTGTCGTCGTGAGGAACGTCACGCAGGCCGCCGGCAGCACCAGCAGAGCCGTTACGAACGACACCACGCGCCGTGGGATCGTTGTCGCCGTTCGCCCGATTCTTCGCCTACCGGTCCTCATCACGGCCCCCTCGTGCCTGCGCGCGCGGGCGAAGACGTGGCAGAGGGCCTCCGCCGCCTGGGGTGTCCCGGTGGACCGGAGGCTGGTCGCACCACGCCGTAGTCCGCGACGGCGTCTGTTGCTGAAGAACACGCTCCAGGCATTCCGGCTCGCCCGGCGGAACCGGGCCCACGGTTGCGGGTCAGCGCCGGATTTCGACCGGCTTCCCCTGGAACTTGTCGTGTGACAAGCGGATTTGAGCATGCTTCACGACCGACGTCAAGACGGTCCAGGGCAGGCCCCGGTGACGTCCGGGGTGGCCGCTGGCGACGGCCGTGCACCTCGGGTACCGTCCCGACTGCCGAGTGGGGGAACCCGGTGGGAGTCCGGGGCTGACGCGCAGCGGTATGGGGCGGCAAGGGCCGTTCCGAGCCCGAATGCCCAAGCGGTGAAGCACCTTTGGAAGCCGGTCCACGCGTTTCCGGACGGCGGCCGCACCCGCTGCTCCGCAGGTCGCCAGGGCCCGGCACCGGGACGGGCCGGCGTCCTTCATCCAAGGAGCAGGCCATGTCCCATGCAGCAGTGTCCCCGTCCGTCCGACGCTCCGCCCTCACCGCGGCGGCCACCCTGGGCGCCTTCGCGCTGAGCGTGCTGCCCGCGGCCGCGACCACCACCCCGGCGCAGATCGCCACCTCGAAGACGATCGGCGCGGGCTATCTCAAGTCCCTCCAGGCGGCGGACGGTTCGTACGCCGGCTCCGGACTGTCCAACGAATGGGCGTTCAGCGCCCTCGCCGCCGCCGGCACCGCCGCCGTGGACATCACTCCGGGCGGCGACACCGGCAAGAACGCGAGAACCGTCTACCGGGCCCTGCTGTCCACCAGCGCCTGGCCCTCCACCTCACCCGTCGTCACCGACTACGAGCGTGCCACGCTCAACGCCTACGCCGCCGGGATCGACCCCGCCCGCATCTCGGCCTCCCGCAATCTGATCGCCGACATCTACAGCTACTGGGGGACCTCCGAGACCGGCTACTTCGGCCCGGCCGCCAACTTCAACGGCACCGTGTTCGCCGCGCTCGCCCTGAACGGCGCCAGGACCCAGTCGGGGCAGATCCGGATACCGCAGGCGCTGCGCGACTCGATCGTCGGCACCGTCCGCGCCAACCAGCACAACGACGGCGGCTGGAACTACAGCAAAGCCGAGGGCGATCCGGCCCAGCTCGGCGCGGCGAGCGACGTCGACATGACCGGCGCCGCGATGGCCGCCCTGTGTGTCTCCGGCGTGCCGAACACCGATGCCGCCGTCGTCAGGGCCAAGGGCTTCCTGAAGGGCAAGCTGGTGGCCAACAGCGGCGCCTTCAACACGATGTTCGGGACCAACACCGACTCCAACGGGTGGGCCGTGTCCGGCCTGAACGCCTGTGGGATCAACCCGCAGACCGGTGACTTCCTCACCTCCATGGGCAAGACCCCGGTGGACTTCCTGATCGCGCAGCAGTTCAACCCGGGCGGCGGTTTCCGGTATCTGCCCGGTGACACGAACCCGTCGGCGTACGCGTCGATCGACGCGCTGCGGGCGGTGGCCGGCGGCGGCTTCACCGCCGACCCGCCCGTGCCGACCACCGCGGGCGCCCCACGGTGGGTGAGCCAGGGCTCCCTCACCTCCGGCTCGGCGGCACGGCTGGCCCTCACCGTGGACGACGGGGCCGGACATCTGAAGGCTTGCTCGGTCGCCCTCACCCCGACGGGCTCGACGACCACGCTCGGCGCGGTCCTGGACGCGGCCATCGGCGCGGCCACCCCGTCCGGCTGCGTCACCGGCGTGACCCCGTCCTCCGGTACGGGCACCGTCACCTCGCTCAACGGCAAGGCCGGCAGCGGCTCGAACACCTGGAAGGTCAGCATCGACGGCTCGGCCTTCACCTCCGCCGCGCGGGAGACGACCGTGAGTGTCGGCGACACGATCGCCGTGCGCTGGGGCGCCTGACGGTGGCATAGGCCCGGGACCCGCCCCCGAGCGGGTCCCGGTGCCGCGTCAGGCGCCGTCCGGCCGGTCACAACGACGCGTGCCGGGCGGCGCTCCTCGACGGGCGAACACCGCCCGACGCGGCACTAGAGTCGACATATGCGCATCGTCTCCCTGCTGCCGGCCGCGACCGACATCGTCGCCGAACTCGGGCTGTCGGCGCAGCTGGCCGGCCGCACCCACGAGTGCGACTGGCCGCCGGGCGAGGTGGCCCGGGTACCCGTGGTGACCGGGGCGGACCTGGACCAGGACGCCCTCACCAGCCGGGAGATCTCGGAGGCGGTCGGCGGTTCGGCGCACTCCGGTTCGTCGCTGTACACGCTCGACACCGACGCGCTGGCCGCGCTGCGCCCCGATGTGGTGCTCACCCAGGATCTGTGCGAGGTGTGCGCCGTGTCGTACGAGAAGGTCAGCCGGGCCGTACGGCTGCTCGATGCGGACACCCGGGTCCTCAGCCTGGAGCCCCGCACCCTCGACGACGTACTGGAGTGCCTGGTCACGGTCGGTGAGCTGCTCGGCGTGCGCGACCGCGCGGAGCGGCGCCGGGCCGAGCTGGAGGCCCGCCTCCTACGGGTCCGCACCGCGGTCGCCGGCCTCGACCGGCCCCGGGTCGTGGCGATCGAGTGGCTGGATCCGCTGTGGCCCGCCGGACACTGGGTCCCCGAGCAGATCACCACCGCCGGGGGCCGTCCGCTGCTCGCCGAGCCCGGCGAGCACACCGGGCCGACGACCTGGGAGGCGGTACGCGCCGCACAGCCGGACGTGGTCCTGGTCCTGCCCTGCGGCTTTCCACCCGAACGCACCCTGCAGGAAACCGAGTTGCTCACCCGGCTGCCGGACTGGACCGACCTGCCCGCCGTCCGCTCCGGCCGTGTCTGGGTCCTGGACGGACCGTCCTACTTCAACCGCCCCGGCCCACGGGTGGTACGCGGGGCGGAGGTGCTGGCGCAGATCCTGCACGGCGTAGGCACCGGAGAGGCGGTCACACCGGCCGAGGCCCGCCCTTTCCCCGGCCGGTGACGACGGACCGGCCGGAACGCCGTCCGGGTGAACTGCCGGGTGCGCCCCGCTGTGCACCGGCTGCGGTCGTTCTCGACCGTCGAGCAGTCACATTCCGATGAAGCTCACTGTCTCCGTCATGTCTGCCCGCCCGGTGCGCAGTTGTGGCACGCCCTCCTTCTCGAATCCCACCGCGACACCGCAGAACAGTACGAGCCCGTCGTCGGCCCCGACCGCCCGGTTGACGGTCTCGCGATACATCGTCCACATCACCTGGGGGCAGCTGTGCAGCCCTTCCGCCCTCAGCAACAGCATCACCGTCTGCAGATACATCCCCGCGTCCCCCCACTGCCCGGGCCCCATCGTCCGGTCGAGGTAGCAGAACAGCACGACCGGCGCCCCGAACGCCCCCGAGTTCAAGGCGGCGATCTTCATCGGCCTTTCCGGGTCGTCGCGCTCGATTCCCAGCGCGCTGTACCGCTGGGCGGCCGCGGCGGTGAAGCGGTCCAGATACGGTGAGGTCAGTTCGGCCGGGTACATCGGATACTCGCGATCGTCGCCCTGGTCTCCCGCCCGTGCTCTGGCCGTCGCGCGCCTCTTCAGTTCGGCCAGGGGCTCGCCCGTCACGGCATACACATGCCACGGCTGGAGGTTCCCGCTCGACGGAGCCCGCGTCGCCGCGGCCAGCACTCGTTCCAGCACCTCTCGGGACACCGGCTCGTCACTGAACGCCCGTACGGCCCGGCGACTGTCCACGGCCTCATACACATCCACGTCTTCTCACCCTCTCACTCGACGACGACCAGTCTCTCCACCGTCCCAAGCCCGCCCGAGAGGCACCCGGTGCACCTGGCCGGCCGACCGCGCCGGGCGTCGGTCGGCCTTCCAACTCCGGTACTTGTCCGTCCCGTTGACGTCCCTTGTGCTCGGCACTACCGTCTGAGAGCGCTCTCACGTCGCCTCCGCCCAAGCCTCCCCCTGCACCGCACCGGGCGGAATCACGACCCCTACCGGCAATCCCTCCGGCGAGTCCGGGCCTCCGCCATCGCGCGGGAGCGGACGGACCTGCCGCGCCTCATGTCCTGCAATGTCATGCACAGGACATTACCTACAGGACATCACCCCCTATCCCCCACAGCACCCAACGGGAGTGACAACCGTGGCGAGACGCCCAACCCCCTGGAGGTTCCCGCTCCCCCGCCGAATGCGGGCCCTGCGGCGCCTGACGGCCTGCGGCGCGGCGCTGATCGTGGCCGCCGGCGTGCTGGTCACGCATGACGCGACGCCGAGCAGTGCCGCCACCGCGGCCTGGGCCCCCAAGCCCGCGCCGATGACGACGCCCTGGACCAACCAGGTCCCGGTCGACGCTCCGCTGCCGGAATACCCCCGGCCGCAGCTCACCCGCCCCGACTGGCTTAACCTCAACGGCATCTGGGACTTCGCGGTCACCTCCCGCGACGCCGGGCAGCCCGCCGTCTTCGGTGAACAGATCCGGGTGCCCTTCGTCCCCGAGTCCGCGCTCTCCGGCGTCCAGCGCAAGATCACCCAGAACGACCGGCTCTGGTACCGGCGCACCTTCACGGTGCCTTCGGGCTGGCAGGACCGACGCGTCCAGCTCAACTTCGGCGCCTCCGACTGGGAGACCAACGTCTGGGTGAACGGGCAGCAGGCAGGAGCCGTCCACCGCGGCGGCTACGACGCCTTCACCTACGACATCACCCCCCTTCTCAACGGCGGCACCAACACGATCGTGGTCTCCGCCTACGACCCGACCGAGACCGGCGGCCAGGCCATCGGCAAGCAGCGCATCCAGGACGTCACCCCGCACCCCGGGCACAGCATCGTCTACACCGCCTCGTCGGGCATCTGGCAGACCGTCTGGCTGGAGCCCACCGCGGCGGCCCGCATCACCCGGCTCGACATGGTGCCGCGCCTGGAGGACGACACCCTGCGGGTGACCGTGCGCGCCGCCGGAGCCGACGGGGCGAGCGTCAAGGTCACCGTCTCCTCCGGCGGTACGACCGTCGGCAGCGCCACCGGCACGGTCGGCACCGAGTTCGCGGTACCGGTGCCCGCCGCCCGTCTGTGGACCCCCGAGGACCCCTTCCTCTACGACGTCACCGCCGAGCTGACCGGCAGCGCCGGCGGCGACCGGGTAGGCAGTTACACCGGAATGCGGTCCATCGCCGTCAAGGACGTGAACGGCGTGCGCCGACCGGTCCTCAACGGCCGGTTCGTCTTCCAGACGGGCACCCTGGACCAGGGCTTCTGGCCGGACGGCATCCAGACCGCGCCCACGGACGACGCCCTCCGCTTCGATCTCCAGAAGCACAAGGACCTCGGCTTCAACATGGTCCGCAAGCACATCAAGGTCGAACCCCAGCGCTGGTTCTACTGGGCGGACCGGCTCGGGCTGCTGGTGTGGCAGGACATGCCCTCCATGGACAGCTCCAAGAGCCCGGACGGCGCGGCCCGCACCCAGTGGGAGAACGAGTACCGCGCCGTCATCGACCAGCACCGCAGCTCCCCCGCGCTCATCCAGTGGGTCGACCAGAACGAGGGCTGGGGCCAGTACGACCAGGCCCGCATCGCCGACATGGTCAAGGCCTACGACCCCTCCCGCCTGGTCGACAACATGAGCGGCGTCAACTGCTGCGCCGCCCAGGACGGCGGCAACGGCGATGTGATCGACAACCACAACTACGTAGGCCCCGGCAACACCCCCGCCGAATCGGTGCGTGCCTCGGTGCTCGGCGAGTACGGCGGCCTCGGCTACCGGGTTCCCGGCCATGAGTGGTACCCCGGCGGCGGCTGGGGCTACGAGGACCAGCCGAACCAGGCCGCCCTCAACGACCGGCTGGTCGGGCTGCTGGACGGTATGCGGGAGAGCTCCATGCCCGCGGCCGGTCTTTCGGCGGCCGTCTACACCCAGATCACCGACGTCGAGAACGAAACCAACGGCCTGATGACCTACGACCGGCAGGTCGTCAAGGTGGACCAGGCCCGCGTCCGCGCCGCCAACCAGGCGCTCATCGCGGCCTCCCGCACCGCCGGCGCGCCGGTCGCCCTGCCGGTGGGGCAGTATGTGTCGATCCGGGTCACCACCAACGGGTACACCAACCGCTACGTCCGCCACTACGACGGGCTCGGCTACACCGAGGTGGTGGACGCGGGCAGCGGGACCGTACTCAAGCAGGACGCCACCTGGAAGGTGACACCGGGGCTGGCGAACAAGCTCTGCTACTCCTTCGAGTCCCGCAACTACCCGGGCGAGTACCTGCGTCACCGCGACTTCCGCGTCCGGCGCGAGGGCGGTGGCGACACCGTCTACCGGGAGGACGCGACCTGGTGCCCCGTCCGGAGCGGCAGCGGCATCCGGCTGTCGGCGTCCAACTTCCCCGGGAAGTACCTGCGGCACATCAGCTCCGAGCTGTGGCTGGCCGAGGCGGGCGGCCCGCACGACTGGGACAACCCGGCCACCTTCACCGAGGACACCACCTGGGCGATCGAGGCGCCCTGGGCCCCCTGAGCCCGGCCACCGCCCCGACGCGAAGAGGACGGACCCGACAACATGTCCATACATCGACAACGCCTGCTGTGCGGGCTGGTGACCCTGGTGCTCGCCCTGGCCGGGTTGCTCGCCCTGCCCTCACCCGCCCGGGCCGCGACGCCGGTGTGCGCGCTGGCCTGCGACACCCTCGACCCCTCCAAGGCGGCCCAGGAGTCCTTCCCGGTTCCCGACCTGAACATCAACGGCCGCGTCCTGCGGCTGCATGTCTCCGAGGCCGACGACATGGCCTGGGCCAGTATCGACAACGGTGTCACCGGTGACGCGGTCTGGCTGGACCGCTCCTGGGACCGGGGCGCCACCTGGGAGGGACTGCTGGGCAAGGCCGGCATCCCCGCCACCTGGACCGGCACGCGCACCCTCATGTACAACGTCACCGACCCGGTGGGGCACCGGCGCGGCTGGATCCGGGCCTGCGGCGACGCCAACGCGGTCACCTGCACCGACTGGTTCCGCCCGCAGGTCTGCGACGGCTCCTCCTGCGACGGCGCGGACCCGGCCACCGCGGCAGGCGACGAGCAGCCGGTACCGGCCACGACCCTGTTCGGGCGCACCATCACCCTGCACATGGACCAGCGGGGCGGCATGGCCTGGAGCGTCATCGACAACGGCGGCGCGGGCGACGAGATCTGGCTGGACCGCTCCTGGGACGAGGGCGCTACCTGGCCCGAGGGCTCCTCACTGGGCCGCACCTCCGTGCCGTCCGGGCGGACGGGTACCCGGACGGCCATGTTCGCCACCCGCGACCCGCACGGACTGCTCTACGGCGGAGCGGTCCGCGCCTGCGGCCGTGAGGCGGCGCACCAGGAGGGCAGTTGCACGGCGTGGGCCAGGCCGGTACCCAGCCGGGCCACCGCGGCGGCCGATGCGCTCATGGCCTCGTACCGGACCGACGAGGGCTGGTGGCGGAGCAGTTGGTGGAACTCGGCGGTGGCGCTCACCGCGGTGGTCGACTACGCCCAGCACACCGGGCGGCACGACTACGACTGGGCCGTCGCGCGCACCTTCGAGCAGAACAACGGCGTCTTCCCGGCGGGCGGGCGCAGCTCGGACCCGGTCGAGGGGCACTTCATCAGCCGGGCCGTCGACGACGCGGGCTGGTGGGCGGTGGCCTGGGTGGCGGCCTACGACCACACCCATGAGCGGCGCTATCTCGACGAGGCGGTCACCATCACCTCCTACCTCCAGCAGTACTGGGACCCGGGCACCTGCGGCGGCGGTATCTGGTGGGACCGGGAACGCACCTACAAGAACGCGGTGACCAACGGCCTGTATCTGTGGCTGACGACGGCACTGCACCAGCGGCTCACCGGTGACACGCTGTGGGGCGGACGGGCGCGCACGGCGGCCGACTGGTACCTGGACAGCGGGCTGATCAACGCCTCCGGTCTGGTCAACGACGGGCTGACCTCGGGCTGCGCCAACAACGGGCAGACCGTGTGGAGTTACAACCAGGGCCTGGCCATCGGCGCCTTCACCCAGCTCTGGCGCGGCACCGGCGAGAGCCGGTATCTGACCACCGCCCGGCGCCTGGCCGACGCGGCACTGTCGGCGCCGGAGCTGACCCGCGACGGGGTGCTGACCGAGTCCTGCGACATCGGCACCCGCACCTGCGACGACAACCAGAAGCAGTTCAAGGGCATCTTCGTCCGGCACCTGGCCGACCTGGCGGACGCCACCGGCTCGACGGCCTACCGGGCGTACCTCGCCACACAGGCCGACTCCCTGTGGCGCACCGACCGGGACCCGCTGAACCGGCTCGGCCAGCGCTGGGCGGGCACCGGCCCGAACCAGTCGGACTGGCGCACCCAGGCCAGCGCCCTGGAGGCCCTCACCGCGGCGCAGTAGCGCCCACCGTCACGCAACGGCCGGTGGGGTCCGCCCCACCGGCCGTTGCGTCGTACCCCGGCCCGCTCCGGACGCGGCTTCGGCGATCATGCGGGTGGCGCAGTCGGAGTCGGCGGCTCCACAGATGTCAGCTGTCCCTCCGGCGCGCGCAGCAGGCGCAGGCCGGCGAGGCTCTGGAGTGCCATCGCGGCGGCGGCCGTGACGGCGACCGCGAAGCCACCGCGTGCCCCGAGTGCGTCGATCACCCAGCCGCAGGCCGCCACCGCGGCGGCCGAGCCCGCCGCGCTCGCCGAGCCGAGCCAGGAGAACGCCTGGGTCAGTACGGCCCGGTGGACGGTCGACTCGGTGAGCACGGAGAAGAGCACCAGCAGGGGCTGGATCGTGGCACCGGTCAGGACCACGACCACTCCGAGTCCGAACGGTGAGCGGACCATGAGCAACAGCAGCGTGCCGAGCATCAGCGCACCGCAGGCCGCTGCCAGATGCACCGAGGGTGCGGCACGCCGGCGGCGCAGCCCGTACAGCCAGCCGACCAGCAGGCCGCTGCAACTGGAGACGGTGAAGACCGGAACTGCGGCGCTCGGTGCATCGTGCTCCACCACGAAGGCGGTCACCGACACCTGCATGGCACCGAAGAAGACCCCGAGGGCGAGATTGAGGCCCATCAGGACGAAGACCGCGCCGCACCGCAACGAGCGGCCCGCACGGGTGTGCGCGGCGCTGTCGGCCACCGGTGAGGGCGCGCTGCCTGGCTGCATCGCCAGGGCCAGACCGCCAGCCACCGACAAGGAGGCAGCCAGCACCATCGCGACGGTGGGACGGCCGGCCGCTGCGAGTGCGCTGACGAGCGTCGGGCCCACAAGGTAGGCCACCGCGTTGCTGATGGACTCCAGAGCGAAGGCGGTGGGCAGTTCTGCCGCTCGGTCGGTGCGCAGCAGCGCCGCCCAGCGTGCCGCGGACATCGCGCCGAGCTGGGGAACACCGGCCCCGACCAGCGCACCGCCCAGGGTCAGGAGGGCCGCGGAGGCATCGGCGGCGACCAGGGACACGAGGACGGCCACCGCGAGGGCGTGGCCGAGCAGTGCGGGCGGCAGGACCCTGGTCTGCCCGAACCTGTCCACGAGTCGGGCCAGTTGTGGCGCCACGAGCGCGTCGGTCACCGCGAACCCGCCGCCGGCCAGGCCGGCCGCGGCGAAGGTGCCGGTGTGGCTGTGCACGAGCCAGACGATGCTGAGGCTGGTCATCGCGATGCCGACGCGTCCCAGCGATGCCGGCAGGAAGAAGGCTGCGGCACCCGGGGTACGCAGCAGGGAACGGTAGTTCGCCGAGGGCACGGCGAGTCCTGTCCGCTGCCCGGTGGGACGGCTCCGCCTGGGACGTCGGTGCCCGAATTCACCGTCCCGTGGTCGCCGCCTGAAACCGTCCAGTTCTGGCGCGGAGAGGGGGCACGCGCCCCGCGCCGACTCCATCACCGGGCAGAAATCTCGATGTGGTGTGGACGGCCATTGTCGACGCCGGGCCCAGTGATGTCCATCACCGGTGGCTGTCGCGAGGGGTCACGGAACCGTGATCCGGTCCGGTGCGGCCCGGCCGGCGAGGATGGTTCCGGTCATCCCGCCCGCCGGGCCGCCGTTCACCGGCCGTCCCCCGGTGGCGTCGCCAACCGGTGGAGCCGCAGGGCCAGTTGTATCTCCAGGGCGCGGGCGGGGCTTCCCCAGTCGTCGCCGAGGAGACGGCCCACCCGCTCCAGGCGCTGCGCCACCGTGTTCACATGGACATGGAGTTCGTCCTTGGTGCGTGCCGGGCTCATCCCGCAGGCGAAGAAGGCGTCGAGGGTGCGTACCAGGTCGGTGCCGCGCCGTTCGTCGTAGGCGATGACCCGGCCGATCGTGCGCTGGACATAGCCCGTGATGTCGCGGTCCCCGGCGAGCAGCA
Organism: Streptomyces nodosus; assembly: GCF_008704995.1. NCBI lineage: Bacteria > Bacillati > Actinomycetota > Actinomycetes > Kitasatosporales > Streptomycetaceae > Streptomyces > Streptomyces nodosus. The sequence goes on along the minus strand of NZ_CP023747.1, from coordinate 7,106,119 downwards.
GTCCCAGGAAGCCGAAGTCCTCCGCGGCGGCCCCGTCCCCGGAACGGTCCAGCAGGCGCAGGGCGTCGAGGCAGCGCCGCGCCTCCGCATACGCCGCGGCCACCGCGTCGAGGCGGCCGGAGAGCCGCTCGAGGGGCGCGGACGCGCCGACGGTGACCTTGTCGTGGACGGCGGTGCCCAGTTGGCGGGCGGTGCGGCGGGCGAGGTCCGTCGCGCTGTCGCCCGGTCGGAGCGGCAGCAGCAGGACCGTGCCGCCGTCGCGGGCGGCGGCGAGCCCCTGTCGGGTGGCCGCCAGATGGGAGGCGGCGGACCACAGCCGGCGGCGCGCGGCGGCTTCCTGGTCGGCGTCGGCTGTGGTGCCGTCGAGGCGGGCGGCGAGCACCACATGGGTGGCGTCGAGGTCGGCGCGCAGCCGCACGGCGCGCTCGCGCAGCAGCCGGGGATCGTGGTCGCGGGCGTCGAGGAGGTCATCCAACAGCTCGCCGCGCACCCGCTGTTCGGCGTCCGCGGCGGAGCGGCGGGCCAGCAGCAGCAAGGAGGTGACCATCGCGGCGCGCTCCAGGGTGCGCTGGTCGACGGGGTCGAGCCCCGGATGGCCGCGGAGCACCAGTGCGCCGAGCAGTTCGCCGCCGGCCGCGACGGCGGCGATCCAGTCCTCCGCGTGCCGCACGGCGTGGCCCTCGGCTCGGGACGTCTCCAGGGCCGCGGCGGGGGCGGCGTCGGCCTCGGCGAACTCGACCGTGCCGTCGAGGACTTCGGAGACGGCTGCGGCCACGTCGTGGACGCCGCCACCGCGCAGGACGAGTTCGGCGAGCCGGTCGTGGACGTCCGAGGCGCGTTCGACGGCCGCGCTGCGGTCGCGGATGATCTCGTTGGCGCGGGCGAGCCGGTCGAGGGCCGAACGGGTCTCGGTGAGCAGGTTCGCGGTGTCGATGGCCGCGGCGGCCAGTGCGGCGAAGGAGCCGAGCAGGGCGGTCTCCTCGCGTGCGAAGACGCGAGCCCTGCGGTCGGCGGCGAAGAGCACCCCGATGACCTGGGATCCGATCATCAGGGGTACGCCGAGGATCGCCACGAGCCCCTCGTCGAGCACTCCCGTGTCGATGGTCCGGGTGTGCTGGAAACGTTCGTCCTCGAAGTAGTCGGGGGTCACATAGGGCCGGGCGGTCTGGGCGACCAGCCCGCCGAGCCCCTCCCCCATGCCGAGCCTCAGCTGCTGGAACCGTGCGGCGACGGAGCCCTCGGTGACCCTCATATAGGTGTCGCCCGCGTCCTCGTCGTTCAGGGTGAGATAGGCGACGTCGGTGCGCAGCAGTGACCGGGCGCGCTGCACGATCGCCTGGAGCACGGCGTCGAGGTCACGCAGCCCCGCCAGGTCGTGGGCGGTCTCGAAGAGCGCGGACAGCTCGGCCTCACGGCGGCGTCTGCCTTCCATCTCCGCGCGCACCCGCAGCGCGAGCCGCTTGGCCCGTGCCAGTGCGTCGACGGTCCCGGCGGGCAGGCCCTCGGCGCGGGCCAGCAGCACCGGTTGCTCATAGGCGTCGGCCGAGGCGCCCCGGGCCAGGAGCTCCAGGAAGGGCGCCTCGACATCGACGCCGGGGCGCTCCGCGGGTTGTGCATGATCGCGAGACATGGCCCCAGGATGACCCAGACCCGGGCCGGGTCGCCCGGCCCTGTGGACAACTTCTGTCATGCCCTCGCCCGGCGTGCTCTCGTTCAGTGTGCCGTCCAACCGCCGTCCAGGACCAGCGAGGCCCCGGTGACGAAGGACGCCTGCGGGCTGCAGAGATAGGCCACCGCCTCGGCGACCTCCGCCGGTTCGATCAGCCGTTTGACGGCGCTGTCCTTCAGCAGCACCTCGGCGACCACGCGTTCCTCGGGGATCGCATGGGCCCGTGCCTGGTCCGCGATCTGCTTCTCGACCAGGGGGGTGCGCACATAGGCCGGGTTCACACAGTTCGAGGTGACCCCATGGGGGGCGCCTTCCAGGGCGGCGGTCTTGGACAGCCCTTCGAGACCGTGTTTGGCGGCCACATACGCCGACTTGAACGGGGAGGCGCGCAGGCCATGGACCGAGGACACATTGACGATGCGGCCCCACCCCTGCTCGTACATATGGGGAAGGGCCCCGCGAAGGAGCCGGAACGGAGCTTCGAGCATCACCGTCAAGATGGTGTGGAAGACCTCGGGCGGGAACTCCTCCAGGGGGCGGACCAGCTGGATCCCCGCATTGTTGACCAGGACATCGGTTCCGGCCGCGGCACCTTCGGCCGCGTCCAGGTCGGTGAGGTCGAGGACCTGCGGGCGGACGGTGCCCAGGAGGCCCCGGGCGGCGTCGCGGAGCGCGTCCAGGCCTGCGGCGTCCCGGTCGACCGCCCTCACCTCGGCGCCGGCGGCGGCCAGCCGCAGCGCGCAGGCGCGGCCGATGCCGCCGGCGGCACCGGTGACGAGGGCGGTGCGTCCGCCGAGGTCGAGCGAGGGGACGGGCGCGGCCGGGAGGGGATGGGGCGCGGTCATGGTTCGACCCTAGGCTGGCCCCCTACCCCTCCCCATATGGTTACCGCACATACTTCACAGCGGATTCGTGGGGTCGAACCATGTGGGTGCATCCGACAGCGACTGCTTGATCCGAAGCAGTCCGAACTCATTGAGCTCCGGCAGCGCATCCACCGTGAACCAGCCGACCTCCAGCGACTCGTCGTCGTTGACGCGGGCCTCGCCGCCGACGGCCCGGCAGCGGAAGGTGATGTCCATGTACTGGCACTTGTCGCCGTTCTCGTATGTCACCGGCTCCAGGGCCTGGACCAGGACGACCCGCTCGACGACGCACCGTACGGCCGTCTCCTCCTGCACCTCGCGCACGGCACAGGCCGCCGGCTGCTCCCCGGGCTCGGGGATGCCTCCGATCACCGACCATCTGCGGGTGTCGGAACGGCGCCCCAGCAGCACCCTGCCGTCGTCGTCGAAGACGATGGCGGTGACACCGGGGAGCCAGAGCAACTGGCGACCGGCGGAGGCCCGGATGGTCCGGATGAAGTCGGGAATAGCCATGCTCCGACCCTAGCGGGCCGCCTCCGTCACCCGCTGTTGTTCGGCATGGATCTCCCGGTCGGCGCGGCGGCGCACGGCGGACACCGCCGCCCGGCCCAGCCCGCCGGCCGCGACCAGCACCAGAAGCAGTTCGGGCAGGGTGCCGAGCCGGGTGGCGGGTGTCTCGGAGGAGCGCAGCGGCACCTTCTGGACGAGCGAGGCGGCCACGAACATCCCGGTCCGCTGGGTGATCGTCCCGTCCGGCAGGATGACGGCGCTGACACCGCTGGTCACCGGCACGGTCACGGTGCGGCTGTGCTCCACCGCCCGTACCCGGGACATGGCCAGCTGCTGGTAGGTCATCTCGCTGCGGTCGAACGTGGCGTTGTTGCTGGGGACGGAGAGCAGCTGCGCGCCGTCGGTGACGGTGCTGCGCACGGCCCAGTCGAAGGCGGCCTCGTAGCAGGTGACGAGCCCGACCTTGGCGCCCGCCATGGTGAACACGCCCGGCTTGTTCCCCCGGCTGAAGTCCTGGCGGACCATGGACGTCCAGTCCTTGTTGATGGCGCCGAGGAGCGGGCGCAGCGGGAGGTACTCGCCGAAGGGCTGCACCTGCCGCTTGTCGTAGGTGTTCACCGGCCCCTTGTCGGGGTCCCAGAGGATCTGCTCGTTGTAGAGCTTGCCGCCGCGCTCGACCACGGCGCCGACGGACAGGGGCACGCCGATCGCGTCGGCTGCGCCCTGGATCACGGCGGCGGCGTCGGGGTTGGCGAAGGGGTCGATGTCGGAGGAGTTCTCGGGCCACAGCACCAGGTCGGGCCGGGGGACCTTCCCTGCTCTGACCTGCTCGGCAAGCCGTATGGTCTCCCGTGCGTGGTAGTCGAGGACGGCCCGCCGCTGGGCGTTGAACTCGAGCCCGGCACGCGGCACATTGCCCTGGACGACGGCGACGGTGGCGGTGCCGTTCTCGGCCTTGTCGCTGACCAGGGAGCGCGCGGCGAGGGCCCCCAGCACGGGGACGACAAGGCTGAGCAGGGCGGTCACCGCCGCGCCGCGCCAGGGTGCACCGCCGTCTCCTCGCCGGTGGGCCACGACGACCCGCACCGTCTCGTACAGCCCGAAGCCGCAGAGCACGACCGCGAAGCCGAGCACCGGGGTACCGCCGACCGCGGCGAGCGGCAGGAACACACCGTCCGCCTGGCCGAAGGCGACCTTCCCCCAGGGGAAGCCGCCGAACGGCGCCCGCGCGCGGGCCGCCTCTCCCGCGATCCACACGGCGGCGGCCCACACCGGCCAGGCGGGCAGCCGGGAGACGAGTGCGATGCCCGCGCCGACGAGCGCGACGAAGATCGCCTCCACCACGACCAGTGCCAGCCAGGGGCCGGAGCCGACCTCGACCCCGGTCCAGACGAGCAGCGGCAGAAGAAAGCCGAGGCCGAAGAGATAGCCGAGGCCGAGGCCCGCCTTCCAGCTTCGGTCGCGCAGGGTCCAGCCGAAGAGGGCGAAGGCCGGGAGGGCCAGCCACCACAGGGTCCGGGGCGGAAAACTGACATACAGCAGCACTCCGGAGAGCGCCGCGGTGGCGGCCGGGACGAGGCGCTGCATCCGGCGTGCCCCGGAGGGTGCGGCCGGGGGTGCAGGCTGTTCCGGCCTACCCACGGAGGTTGCGGTGACGGTCACCCGGGGAGTGTACGGTGCGTGACCGAATCGCCGACAGCTCGGTGAGTCCGCACGCCTCGGACGCTCCCGCCCGTCCCGCCGCCGTGGCGCTTGGGTGGATCAGTGGGTGGCGCCGGGCAGGCTCGGGTGGAGCCGGGCGCGGATGACCCGTACCGCCGACTCCGCGTTGTCCACGGTGATCGTGAAGACATGGCCGTCCCAGAGGCGCAGGGCGACCGCCTCACCGCGCCGTACGACGACGGCGGTGCCCTTCTCGGGCCGCCAGCGATAGCCCCAGCCGCCCCACTGCCGCGGGGTGACCCGGGGCACGAATTCGGCACCGGCGACCAGCGCGAGGGGGATACGGCGTCGTGGCACCCCTATATGGCCGCAGCGCACTTCGAGGCAGTCCTTGTCGACCTTCACGGCGACATGGACGAAGGCCAGCGTGCCGAACAGGACCAGCAGCCCGGCCGCGATACAGCCGACCACGGACATGACCAGGGGAACCGTGCCGGACGTCCAGGCGGAGTCCACGGCCAACTCGATACCGAGCGCCATACAGGCCGCGCCGCCGAGCGCCAGCAGCCACTGTGCGCGGTTGGTCGCGCGCCCCGTCCAGACCTCGGGGTCGCCAGGGGGGTGCTCCCTCATGCCATGAGGGTACCGAGGTTCCGCAGCGCGGGCACCAGGTCGCGGAGAGTCACTCGTCCGGGCGTACCTGGGTGGCGCGACACCGAAACCGGGTCCTGCTTCAGCGCGCCGGGCTGACCTCCTGCAGAAGCCTGCCCTCGGCGTAGTCCAGTGCCTCCGCGGGCAGCACTCCCGCACGACCGCTCAGCATGATCGTCAGACCGCCCGTGGCGGGAGCCTCGGGCGCGGATGTCTCCTCGATGCGGCGCAGCGCCTGCGCGACCACCGCGCCGGCGGTCCCGTGCAGGATGAGCGGCGCCCGGCCGGGCCGCTGCAGAGCCGCGCGGATGCGGTCGGCGACCAGTTCGTAATTGGTGCAGCCGAGCACGACGGTGGTGACGTCCTCGGGGGTGAGCGCGGCCGCCGCGGCGATGGCGGCCTCCACCCCCGCGCCGTCCGCGTGGTGCACGGCGTCGGCGAGCCCGGGGCACGGCACCTCGGTGACGGTCACCCCGTCGGCGAAGTCCCGGATGAGTCCGCGCTGGTAGGGGCTGCCCGTGGTGGCGGGCGTGGCCCAGATGGCCACGGGTCCGCCGCCCGCCGCGGCCGGCTTGATCGCCGGGACCGTGCCGATGATCGGCAGATCCGGTTCGAACCGGGCGCGCAGCGCCGGCAGCGAGTGCACCGACGCGGTGTTGCAGGCGACGATCAGGACGTCGGGGCGGTGCACGGCGGCGGCCTCGGCGACGGCCAGGGCCCGTTCGGTGATGTCCTGTGGAGTGCGCGGTCCCCAGGGCATCCCGTCGGGGTCCCAGGAGAGTACGAGATCCGCATCGGGCCGCAGACGCCGTGCCGCCGCGGCGGCGGGAAGCAGGCCGATTCCGGAGTCCATGAGCGCGATCTTCACCCGGTCACGATAGTCGATGGGCGCGCGTCGGCCCGCCCGGTGGGGCAGACTGCGCGGGTGAGCGCCATCGTGTGGATCGCCGCCGCATCACTCGCCGCCTGGCTGTGGCTGCTGCTGTGCCAGGGCTTCTTCTGGCGCACGGACGTCCGGCTGCCGCCCCGTGCGGATCCCGGGGACTGGCCGTCCGTCGGGGTGGTGGTGCCGGCCCGGGACGAGGCCGCGGTACTGCCGCAGAGCCTTCCGTCGCTGCTCGCCCAGGACTATCCCGGGCACGCCGAGGTCTTCCTGATCGACGACGGCAGTACGGACGGGACCGGGGAGCTGGCCCGGGAGCTGGCGAAGCGGCACGGCGGGCTGCCGCTCACGGTCGGCTCCCCCGGCGAACCCCCGGCGGGCTGGACCGGCAAGCTGTGGGCGGTGCGCCATGGAATCGGCCTGGCACGCGCGGGCGCACCCGAGTATCTGCTGCTGACGGACGCCGACATCGCCCATGCCCCCGACAGTCTGCGCAATCTGGTCTCGGCGGCCCGTACCGGCGGCTTCGACCTCGTCTCGCAGATGGCCAGGCTGCGGGTGGAGAGCGTCTGGGAGCGGCTGGTCGTCCCCGCGTTCGTCTATTTCTTCGCCCAGTTGTACCCCTTCCGGCGGATCGCGGTGCGGGAATCACGGACGGCCGCCGCGGCGGGCGGCTGTGTGCTGCTGCGCGCCGACGCCGCCGAACGCGCCCGGATCCCCGACGCGATCAGTCAGGCCGTCATCGACGATGTGGCGCTGGCGCGGGCGGTCAAGGACAGCGGGGGCCGGATCTGGCTGGGGCTCGCTGAGGGCGTCGACAGTGTGCGCCCCTACCCTCGGCTGCACGATCTGTGGCGGATGGTCTCCCGCAGCGCCTACGCCCAGCTGAGGCACAGTCCGCTGCTGCTCGCCGGCACGGTGCTCGGACTCGCGGTCGTCTATCTGGTGCCGTCCGTGGCGTTGATCGTGGGGGTCGTCACGGGGAACACGGTGGCCCTGGTGCTGGGCGGGCTGGCGAAGGCGGTGATGACGGTGACCTATGCCCCGATGCTGCACTACTACCGTCAGCCGCCGTGGCTGGCGCTGCTGCTGCCGGTGACCGCGTCGCTGTATCTGCTGATGACCGTCGACTCGGCGGTGCAGCACTACCGGGGGCGCGGCGCGGCCTGGAAGGGCCGCACCTACGCACGTCCGGACGCGGCGTTCGAAGAGCAGTGAGCCGCGGCGGTCAGGCTCCGGGCCCGGACCTCGGGCTCGGGCGGCGGCGGTCCGGTCGCGCTCGCCGACCGGACCGGTCCTTTCGGGTCACTTTCTGCCGGGGGTCCAGTTCATGCCCCAGCCATAGGCGCGGTCGATGGTGCGCTGGGGACTGACGCCGCGGTCCGGGACCAGATAGCGGGCCTCCCGCTGGACGACCAGATCGCCGGCGGTGTTGGTGATCAGGGCGAGCGCGCACACCGTCGAGGGGACCGTGCACTCGTCCAGGGAGAATTCCACGGGTGCGCCGTGCTGCGGCTGGAGGGTGACCGTGGCGTGCAGATCGGCGAAGGAGCGGGCGCCCTCGTAGATGGTCACGAAGATGAGGATGCGCCGGAACTTCTGGCTCTGGTCGAGGTTGACGGTGAGGTTCTCGCCGGTGTCCACCGCGCCGGTGCGGTCGTCGCCGTCGAGGTGGATGTACGGCGGCCGGTGCAGCGATCCGAAGGCGTTGCCGAGCGCCTGGACGACACCCTTGCTGCCGTCCGACAGCTCGTACAGGGCGCACAGGTCGAGGTCGAGGTCCGCGTGCAGAGCGATCGACCGGCCGAGTTTGCTGCCCCAGCCGGAGAACTGTTTGCGCATCTTCCAGTTGAGGTTCACCCGCATGGCGCCCGAGGTCCCGCCCTGCTTGGCCAGCGAGACGGAGGGGGCCTGCTTGGTGAGGGTGACCTTGCTGAGGCTGACCGCGGCCGGGGGCGCCGACGGCGGGACGGGGGGCGCCGGTGGAGCGAGCACGGTGGCCGTCGCGGGCACCGGCGCGTCGGGGCGGGCGGCGGGCGCGGGCGGCTGCGCCGCGTGCTGCGGCTCGTCCACGGTGATCCCGTAGTCCGTGGCCAGGCCCTCGAGTCCGCTGTCGTAGCCCTGTCCGACGGCGCGGAACTTCCAGGCGCCCTGGCGGCGGTAGAACTCCCCCAGCACGAACGCGGTCTCGACGGTCGCGGCGGGGTCGAAGCGCGCCACCTCCGCGCCGTCCCGAGCGTCGAGCACACGGATGGCGAGGCCGGGCACCTGTCCGAAGGTCCCTCCGTCGGCGGAGGCGGCGATCACCACCCGCTGGACCTCGCCTTCCACGCGGGCCAGGTCGACCAGGAGCGTGTCCGTCACCTGACCGCCCGCGTCCCGCTTGCCCTCATGACGCACCGCGCCGGAGGAGTGCGCGGGCTGGTTGTAGAAGACGAAGTCCGTGTCGTCACGGACCTTTCCGTCGACCAGCAGCAGCGCCGAGGCGTCCGCGTCGGGGACGCCCGGTCCGGGGCGCCGGCTCAGCTCGACCCGCAGCGCGGTCGTCGGAACCTGGAGGTTCGTTCCCTTCGCCATCGACATGTCCGTCCCCCTCGTGGGTCGCCGCACCGGGACCGAGGTCCGGTCCGGGGCGGTCCGTTGGCATCCGTACCGGCCAACCTAATCCTCCCCGGTGCCGAACTCGCATGACCCGCCCGGAACACTGGTGTTCAGCTCCGGGTAACCGGATCGGAACTCGGCCTTACAGGATCCAAACCTCGATTGCTGCCCTTTTTTGCCAAGTTCGCTCGCATTGGGGATCCCACGTCACCCCGGACACGAAAAACAACCCTCTAATCGGTCTCCCCAACCAGCACATCGTGGGCTTAACTTATGTGCCATGACCTCCCCCCGCTCCACCTATGGCGGCGGTTACTACTCCGCTTCGCCCTTCCCGGACACTCCGATCTATGACTCGCTCGTGGCCGAGCGTGGCACCCCTCAGATCGCTCCGATCCGGGTCCCCTCCGCGTACGAGACTCCGGGCCACAGCAACCTGCCCGCTCTGCCGTCGTCGCTTCCCGCGCTGCCGGCCGCCCCCTCCCCTCAGCCGCCGTCCTACGGCTACCAGCAGGCGCCGCAGCCGGCACCGGTCCATCAGGCCCCCACCGCGTACATCCCGCAGCAGACGGGCCCGCGCGGCTATCCGGCCCAGCAGCAGATGCAGCCGCCGCGCCCGGCGGGCACGGGGTACGAGGCGATGCGCCCCGCGGCGCCGCGCCCGGTGCAGGCCCCGTACCAGGACCCGTACAACAACGGGCAGCAGTACCGGGGGTACTGATCCGTCCAAGGGGATGAGGCCATCGGCTCCCGGTGGCACGATGGCCTCATGCCGAACACGGTGCTGCACTCGATTCACGTCCACCCGGTCAAGGCGCTGCGCGGCCGGGCGCTCCGGGAGGCCGTGGTGGAGCCATGGGGGCTGTCCGGGGACCGGCGCTGGGCGCTGATCGACGAGGCGGGCCGGGTCGTGACCCAACGCGAGGAGCCGCGGCTGGCGCTGGCCGCCGCGGAGCCGCTCCCCGATGGCGCCGTCCGGATGTCCGCCTCCGGCCGGGAGCCGCTCACCGTCGCCGTGCCCGATCCGGTCGGTACGACGACCGCGCACTGGGCGGGGGAGAAGATCGAGACGGTGCCCGCCGGCCCCGAGGCGAGCGACTGGTTCAGCGCGTATCTCGGTCGGCGGGTGACCCTCGTCCATCTCGACGATCCCGCCACCCGCCGTCCCCTCGACGACCCGCCGTACGGGCGGCCGGGCGAGACCGTCAGCCTGGCCGACGCCTACCCCCTGCTGCTCACCACGCTCGCCTCTCTCGACGCCCTCAACTCCCTGATCGAGCATGGCGATCACCCCGGCGAGGGCCCCCTGCCGATGAACCGGTTCCGGCCGAACGCCGTGGTGGCGGGAACGGCGCCCTGGGCGGAGGACGGCTGGCAGCGGGTCGCGATCGGGAAGGTCGTCTTCCGGGTCACCAAGAAGTGCGGGCGCTGTGTCGTGACCACCACGGACCAGTCCACCGCCGAACGCGGCAGGGAGCCGCTGCGCACCCTCGGCCGCCACCGGCGCATCGACCGCGAGCTGATCTTCGGACAGTATCTGGTGCCGGAGGCGCCCGGAACGGTCCGCGTCGGCGATCCGGTCACACTCCTGGACTGACGCCCCGGCCCGCCCGGCATTTCACCCTCCCCCGGCCCCTCCCGGGCCCGCAGCTCGAGCTGCGCCCGGCCGACCCGGCCCAGGGCACCCCGTTCCCGGCCCGAAGAACGCCAACTTCCCACCGCCGGGCCCGTCTTCCGGCTCCGCGTTCCCCGCCCCGGCCCCGACTTCCGGCTCCCGGTTCCCGACATCCGGCCCCGACTTCCGGCATCCGGCCCCCACTTCGGCCTCACCTCCGCTCACTTCTTCCCTACCCACGTCCCGCTTCCGGTTTCCGGCCGTGCTTCCGCGGTTTTTCCGGAGCCGGAAATCAATCCGGTCGAAAAAGATCTCCGATTCGGCGGCCGGGACGGGAACTGGATGAGGAGAACGAACGTTGACTCTGCATGAGAATTCCCTGAGGGACGCGTGTGGCCTGAGCAAGGTGATGTCGCTCTCTCTTCCGTCCCCGCGGGGACGAGCGGCGGAGTGCTGGGGTATCACGGACGCGGGAGGGGGTGCCCGGCGATGCGAGCGATCAGCGGTCTGTGGCGCTGGCGGCACAATCCTCTGTGCCGCCGGACCGATCTGTCCGAGGCCTGGGTGGCCCTGGTGTCCCTCGTCATGGTCCTGGTCGTCGCGCCCCTCATGGGGATCGTGATCGGAGCGGTCGCCGAGCACATGCTGCAACAGACCGTGCGGGACCAGCAGTTCGCCCGCCATCAGATCGCGGCCACCGTGGTCAAGAAGCTCAACCGCGTCCCCCTGGACCCGGATCCGAGGTCCGCGACCCCACGCGATGCACACAGCCGTGTGCTCGCCCGCTGGACCGCCCCGGACGGCACCACACAGCAGGCCACCGTGCTGTCCGCCCTCAGATCCCCTCAGCCGGGGGACCGCTTCACGCTCTGGACCGACGACCACGGCCGCATCACCACCGCCCCGCTGGACGGCTCCACCGCGACGGCACACGCCGTGCTGACGGGCATCGGGACGGCCGCGCTGACCGCGGCGCTCGTGGAGGGCGGCCGACGGCTGATCGTCCGTCGGATGCTCCGCGCCCGCTATGCACGCTGGGACCAGGCATGGGACAAGGCGGGCCCCGACTGGGGTCGTACCGGCACGGGCAGTTGACCGCCCGCGGACTCCGGTCCACCGACCGCGTCCGCGCACGCTACGGTTGACCGGCCGGGCCGTTCGGCCGTCCGGTATCTTCGCGAGAACCCGCGTTGGACGAGGTGGGGGCACAGCAGCGCATGGCACAGGGCACGGTCCAGGTGACGCACACCGGCACGTCTCGGTGGCGGCGCCGCACGGGCGAGTACACATCACTGGCCGCCGCTCTGGAGGCCGCGGGCGACGGCGATGTCCTCACCGTCGCTCCCGGCACCTACCGGGAGAACCTCGTCCTCCAGCGGGCGATCACCCTGCGCGGGCCCGAAGGCTCCCCCGGCGCCGTGCGCATCGCTCCGGTGGACGGGGTGCCACTGACCGTGCGGGCCTCCGCCGTGGTCCAGGACCTGCACATCGAGGGCCAGGACTCGGCCGCGCCCGCACTGCTCGTCGAGGAGGGTGCGCCGGAGCTGGTGGACCTACGGGTCATGACGCGGTCCTCGGCCGGCATCGAGGTCCGTGGCGGCGGGCGCCCCACGGTGCGGCGCTGCACGGTCGACAATCCGGCCGGGGTCGGCATCGCGGTCGTGGCCGGCGGTGGCGGTGTGTTCGAGGAGTGCGAGGTGGTGGCGTCGGCCCGGTCGGGCGTCACGGTCCACGACGGCGGCCACCCGCGGCTGGAGCGCTGCCGGGTGCACCACTCCTCCGGGGCGGGGCTCTCGGCGACCGGGGAGAACTCCTCGCTGGAGGCCGTCGGTTGTGAGGTGTACGAGGTGCGGGGCTCCGGTGTGCAGATCACCGGGCGTGCCACGGCGCATCTGACGGACTGCGAGGTGCACCGCACGACCGCGGACGGCGTCACGCTCGACACGGACGCGGTGCTCACCCTCGCCGACTGCCGTATCCACGACATCCCCGAGAACGCGGTGGACCTGCGCTCCCGCTCGGTGCTCACGCTGACCCGCACGACGGTGCGGCAGTTCGGCCGCAACGGCCTGTCGGTGTGGGACCCGGGCACTCGGGTGGACGCCCATCAGTGCGAGATCTCCGACAGCACCGGCGACTATCCGGCGGTGTGGATCAGCGACGGCGCGACCGCGGTACTGGAGTCGTGCCGGGTGCACGATGTTCCGGACGCCCTGTTCGTCCTCGACCGGGGTTCCCGCGCGGACGTGGTGGACAGCGATCTCACCCGGGTGCGTAACACCGCGGTCTCCGTGAGCGACGGCGCCACCGCGCAACTGGACGACTGCCGGATCCGGGAGGCGGCGACGGGCGCCTGGTTCAGGGACCACGGCAGCGGCGGCACGCTGTCCGGCTGCACCCTCGACGACACCCGCACGGGCGTGATCGTCACCAAGGGCGCCGATCCCACCATCGAGCGGTGCACGGTGGGCTCCCCCTCGGACGCGGGCTTCTATGTCTCGGCGGACGGCCGGGGCAGCTTTCTGGACTGCCGGGTCGTCGACAGCGACGGCTACGGCTTCCATGTGATCGACGGCTGCCGCGCCACGCTGAAGAAGTGCCGTACGGAGCGGTGCGCGCGCGGGGGCTATGAGTTCGCGGACGGCGGTCCGGGGGCGTCCGGCAGCGGAGCGGTCGTGGAGGACTGCACCAGCGACGAGAGCGGCGGGGTGCGGCGGCCCGCGGCGGCCCAGGAGACCGCCGTGCAGACGTCGAGCCCCTCGTCCGGGCTGCTGAGCGCCATCCCCGGCCAGCGCACCACCGAGCAGGAGTCCCTGGTCACGGCCGCCCCGGAGCCGGAGCGTTCGGCGCGCACCTCCCAGGCGGTGCTCGGTGAACTCGACGCGCTGGTGGGCCTGGAGAGCGTCAAGCGCGAGGTGCGCGCCCTGACCGACATGATCGAGGTGGGCCGCCGGCGGCAGCAGGCGGGTCTGAAAGCGGCGTCGGCGCGGCGGCATCTGGTGTTCACGGGCTCCCCCGGCACCGGCAAGACCACGGTCGCCCGGCTCTACGGAGAGATCCTGGCCTCGCTCGGCGTCCTGGACAAGGGTCATCTGGTCGAGGTGTCCCGGGTCGACCTGGTCGGCGAGCACATCGGCTCCACGGCCATCCGCACCCAGGAGGCCTTCGACCGGGCACGCGGCGGGGTGCTGTTCATCGACGAGGCGTACGCGCTGTCGCCGGAGGACTCCGGGCGTGACTTCGGGCGTGAGGCCATCGACACCCTGGTGAAGCTGATGGAGGATCACCGGGACGCGGTGGTGGTGATCGTCGCCGGCTACACGGCCGAGATGGAGCGCTTTCTGTCGGTCAACCCCGGTGTGGCGTCGCGGTTCTCACGGACCATCCCCTTCGGGGACTACGGAGCCGAGGAGCTGCTGCGGATCGTGGAGCAGCAGGCCGAGGAGAACGAGTACCGGCTGGGCCCCGGGACCGGCGAGTCACTGCTGAAGTACTTCACGGCGCTCCCGAAGGGGCCCACCTTCGGCAACGGCCGCACCGCGCGGCAGACCTTCGAGGCCATGGTGGAGCGCCATGCGGGCCGGGTCGCCCAGCTGACGGAACCGAGCACGGACGACCTGACCCTGCTCTACCCGGAGGACCTGCCGGAGCTGCCCTGACCCAGGCCCCGGCTGCCGGGCCCCGCTCGCTTCGGCGAGCCACGAAGATCATGACCGCGGCGGGCTCACGGTCACGGTGGGGTGAGCACAGTCGGGCGCATGGGCGGTGGCACCGCGCGGCGGGACCCGTGCGAGGATGAGAGGTCCTGGGCGCCGGTGGCGGGAGCAGGACCTTCCTGACATCGATATGGACGCACCAAGCCGGAACACATCGGACGAAAGGGAGCGAAGCGGACGTGAGTGAGAATCAGAACCTCCTCGCGGAGCAGCGCCGCGCCCTGATAGTGGACGAGGTGCGACGACGGGGCGGCGTCCGTGTGAACGAACTGACCCGCAAGCTCGGCGTGTCCGATATGACGGTCCGCCGCGACCTCGACGCGCTCGCCCGTCAGGGAGTGCTGGAGAAGGTGCACGGCGGGGCGGTGCCGGTGCTGGAGGCGAGCACCCATGAGCCCGGGTTCGAGGCCAAGTCGGGCCTGGAGCTGACGGCCAAGGAGGACATCGCGCGGGCCGCGGCCGAGCTGGTCGCACCGGGCACGGCGATCGCCCTCTCCGGCGGTACGACGACCTATGCGCTGGCCCACCATCTGCTGGATGTGCCGGATCTGACCGTGGTGACCAATTCGGTGCGGGTGGCGGACGTCTTCCACTCGGCACAGCGCGCCTCCGGCCGGCGGCAGGGCGCCGCCACGGTGGTCCTGACGGGCGGGGTGCGCACCCCGTCCGATTCGCTGGTGGGCCCGGTGGCCGACCAGGCGATCGCCTCGCTCCACTTCGATGTGCTGTTCCTCGGCGTGCACGGGATATCGATGGAGGCGGGCCTGTCGACGCCGAACCTGGCGGAGGCCGAGACCAACCGGCGGCTGGTGCAGTCCGCACGACGCGTCGTGGTGGTGGCCGACCACACCAAGTGGGGCACGGTGGGCCTGAGTTCGTTCGCCGCGCTGGACCAGGTCGACACGCTGGTGACCGACGCGGGGCTGCCCTCCGGGGCGCGGGCGGAGATCGCGGAGCAGCTCAGACGGCTGGTGGTGGCCGGGGAGCCCGAGGAGACTCCCGAGGACACCACGGAGCTCTGACGGAC
The DNA here is from genome assembly GCF_008704995.1 of Streptomyces nodosus. NCBI lineage: Bacteria > Bacillati > Actinomycetota > Actinomycetes > Kitasatosporales > Streptomycetaceae > Streptomyces > Streptomyces nodosus. The sequence continues at coordinate 7,090,919 of NZ_CP023747.1, read as the reverse complement.
CGGCCCGGCGCAGGGCCCCGCCTTGCCGGGGTCAGTCCGGCCAGACCCCCGTCGCCAGCAGCGACTCGATGGCGGCCGTGTACGGGGCGATGTCCAGACCCTGCTCGGCGAGCCAGCCGTCCGAGTAGTACTTGTCCAGATAGCGGTCGCCCGGGTCGCAGAGCAGGGTCACCACGCTGCCGGTACGGCCCTGGGCGACCATCTCCGCGACGATCTTCAGCGCACTCCACAGGCCCGTGCCGGTGGAGCCGCCCGCCTTGCGGCCGATGACCCGTTCCAGGGCGCGTACGGCGGCGACGGCGGCCGCGTCCGGGACCTTCATCATCCGGTCGACGGCGCCGGGCACGAAGCTGGGCTCCATCCGGGGCCGGCCGATGCCCTCGATGCGCGAGCCGCGGTCGCAGGTGACCTCCGGATCGCCGGTCGTCCAGCCCTCGAAGAAACAGGAGTTCTCGGGGTCGGCGACACAGATACGGGTGTCGTACTGCATGTAGTGCACATAGCGCGCGATGGTCGCCGAGGTGCCACCGGTGCCGGCCGTGGCCACGATCCACGCGGGCTCCGGGAACCGCTCCAGCTCCAGCTGGCGGAAGACGGACTCGGCGATGTTGTTGTTGCCGCGCCAGTCCGTGGCCCGTTCCGCATAGGTGAACTGGTCCATGTAGTGGCCCCCGGTCTCCGCCGCGAGGGCGGCCGAGGCCTCGTACATCTTCCGTGAGTCGTCCACGAAGTGGCAGCGCCCGCCGTGGAATTCGATCAGGCGGCACTTCTCGGCGCTGGTCGTGCGCGGCATCACCGCGATGAACGGCACACCGATGAGACTCGCGAAGTAGGCCTCGGAGACGGCCGTCGAGCCGCTGGACGCCTCGATCACCGGACGCCCCGGCCGGATCCAGCCGTTGCACAGTCCGTACAGGAACAGGGAGCGGGCGAGGCGGTGCTTCAGGCTGCCGGTGGGGTGGGTGGACTCGTCCTTGAGATAGAGGTCGACGCCCCACTCCTCGGGCAGCGGGAAGCGCAGCAGATGCGTGTCCGCCGAGCGGTTCGCGTCGGCCTGGACCTTCCGGACGGCCTCCTTGAGCCAGGCACGGTACCCGGCGTCGCTGCGGTCGACGTCCTGCGTCTCACCGGGGCGGGTGATCTGGGGAGTGCTCACCGCGGGGGCTCCTTACCGGGGGTGTGCCGACGCCGGGTTCACTCGGCCGGACGCCCCGATGATAGACACCTTTCGCACGCTTCTCACCTGCATAAACGCATCTTTGAGCGCCCCAAAGGCACCCTGGGACGGGTGGCGGCGATCGACAGGGGGCGCATCCATGCGAATGCGCCGACACCCGGTGCGGACCTCGCCGGGGACTCTGGTGCGGGACGCCGGGCGGGGGCAGACTGCAACGGCGGGCACCGCCCGTCGGCACGGCCGGGCACCACACGGACGCCGCCGTACGGGATACACGGTGGAGCAGACCGGACGCGATCAGGTCCACGCCGGGGATCGCGGTCCACGAGGGATCCGGACCGGACACAGCCGAACACGCAAGGGGACGGGGCATCATGGCGGAGCCGGAGTTCGCGGCCACAGGCGTGCGGATCGAGAAAGGGCTGCGGTCGCTCACCCGGGCCGGGGAGGTCCGGATCAGCGAGGGCAGACTGCGCCTGCTCACCAGCTACGGCAGCGAGATAGACAGCGCGCCCGTGGGGGCGGTACGCGCCTCGAAGCCCTGGTTCGCGGCCGAGGACCGGGCGTTGGCCGATGTGAACGGGACACGCTACTCACTGACCCTCGGCGACCACGACCCCGCGCCGGGGCAGCCGGGGCCGCCGTCGGCACGTCGTTTCATCGAGGCGGTCCGCAGGGCGGCGGGGCGCAACGGCTGAGCGGGTACGAGTTGCGGGACATCACCCGCTGCGCCACTCTGATCTCACATCACTCTGGGTTTACCGGCGCTCACGCTGAAGAACCAGCCCGCCGGTCAGGACAGCGGGCGGCCCCCGTACGAAGCCGTTCCGCAGCAAGCGGCCGGAGCACTCAGCCGCACAGCAGGCGGCTTGTACGCCCGGCCCTCCTGCTGGATCCGATCTCCGTCGTCTTCCGGACCTCACTTCGGGGAGTCGCAGCCGTGATCAGTCAGCCAAGCAGGCACTGCACGGTGGAGCTCCAAGCCCTGCCGTGGCGGATCGGTCAGGTCCGCAGAATCGTATCGGCGCAGTTGCGCTACTGGCATCTCGATCTCTTGATAGACCGGGCGTCGCTCGGTGTGACGGAGCTGCTGACCAACGTCCATCTGCATGCCCAGCCCGACAAGACGTGCACCGTGGCGATGGAGCTGCTGCTCGACCGTCTCACGGTGTCCGTGCACGACCACGACCCCCGGCTGCCGGAGGTGCGCGAGGCGGATCTCTACGCCACCTGCGGTCGCGGTCTCGCGATGGTCGCCGCGATGTCCGACGGCTGGGGCGCGCGCCCCGACGGCGACGCGGGCAAGGTCGTCTGGTTCGTGCTTCCCGCGCCGGCGGCACCGGCCCGGCCGCTGCCGGACCTCAGACCGTACGAGAATGCCCTGGGCACCCCGGCCCGTGCGCTCGCGGTGGAGGAGCGCAGGGTGCGGCAGGCTCCCGCCGAGTCCGCCGTCGTCGGCTGACCGACCGGGGGTGCCCCCGCCCGGTTCCTTCCGGACGGGGGTCCCCGCCCGGGTCATGGCGTGGCGGCGGACGCCGGGCGGGGGTTCATACGACGCCGTCCTTGCCGCCGAACCGTTCGTCCAGGACGGCCAGTCGGCGCCGGTAGTCGTCCTCGTCGATCTCCCCGGAGGCGAAGCGGCGGCCGAGGACGGCGATCGGCGCGTCGCCGGTGGCCCGGCCGTCCCCGCCACCCCAGGGGGCGCCGCGGCCGAGCCGGACGGTGCGGCGCAGCACGCTCACCACGCCGACCACGACGACCGCCCAGATCAGCGGGAAGAACAGGATCCACGGTCCAGGACCGTGGCCCCCGTGGGCGAGTGTCTGCATCTCGGGTCATCTCCTCGGTGGGTTCTGCGGTGACACCCCGAGAGTGGCGCCGGATGGGGGGCTGGGTCGTCGTACGGCGAGCGGCGGTACGCCTACCTCCCCGGGAGTACGCGGGCGGCCGGCCCCTGCTCCGTACCGCGACACCCAAAAGCCGTGCCGATGCGGACGGCAGGTCAGTAGGCGTGGTCGGCGGTGACGTCGGCGGACAGATGCAGATGACGGCGGGCCTGTTCGGGGCGGAGCGCCATCAGGGTGTGGGTGAGGGTGTCCACGGCCGCGAGGTGCGCGATGCGGCTGGCGGACGTCTCCAGACCGAAGACCAGGTCCTGCCCGCCGGCGACGAGGACATGGGTGCCGGCCTCGCTGAGCGGTGAGCGCGCATAGCTGGTGAGGGCGACGACGGCCGCTCCGGCGGCGCGGGCACGGCGGGCGGTGTCCACGGTGCTGCGGGTGGCGCCGGTGTGGCTGATCGCGAAGCACACGCCGTCCGGGGGGAGTTGGGCGGCGGCGAGCTGCGCGGTGAGCGCGTCGGCCGGGGCGTCGACGAGACAGCCGAGGGCGCGCAGCCGGTAGGCGACGTCGTAGGCGACGGCGACGGACAGGCCGGCCGCGGCCACGACGACGCGCGGCGCGGAGTCCAGTGCCGCTGCCGCGGCGGCGACGACAGCCGGGTCCAGGGTCGCGGCGAGGCCGTCCAGGGCGTCGCGGGAGGCGCGGACGGTGTCGGCCAGGGCACGCGCGGCCGGGTCGTCGCCGTCCGCCGCGGGCGGGGTCGGGGCGACGGCTCCCCGGGCCGCCTCGATCTTCAGTTCCTGGAAGCCGCGGAAGCCGAGCCGCTGGCAGGCGCGTACCACGGTGGACGGCGCGGTCCCGGCGAGGGCGGCGACATCGCTGACGCTGAGGTGGACCAGCGCCGGCCCCTGCTCCAGCGCCACCCGCGCCACCCGGGCCTCGGTGTCCGGGAGCTCCGGCAGCCGGACCCTGATCCGCGCGGCGAGCGGGCCCCCTGATTCGGTTGCGGAATTCTGTTCCATATGCCTAGCCTATCGCGGAATCGAATTCCAGACCGACTCACGCCTCCGGCACACAATTCCCGCCGCACGTCCCTCCGCCCTGTCCGCCCCTCCTCCCCCACTCCGTGCTCACCTCCGCCTTTCCCTGCCGCCCCCTCAGGAGCCGCCTCGTCATGCCCGTCTCCGCCTACGCCGCCGTCCTCGCGGCGGCGGTGCTGCACGCCGTCTGGAACTCGATGGCCCATCGCATCCCCGACAAGCTGGTGGCATTCGCCCTGATCAACTGCGCCTACACCCTCGGCGCCGGCCTCCTCGTCTGTCTCACACCGCTTCCCGCGCCCGCCGCCTGGCCCTTCATCGCGGCCTCCGCCGTGCTGGAGGTGACCTCCCAGCTCTTTCTGCTCCGCGCCTACCAGTTGGGGGACTTCGGCCAGATGTATCCGCTGGCCCGGGGTCTCGCGCCGCTGCTCGTCGCCGTCGCCTCGGTCGCCTTCCTGGGCGCCGGGCTCTCCCCGCTCCAGTGCACCGGCGTGCTGCTGGTCTCCGGCGGGCTCGCCGCCCTCGCCCTCGCCTCCGGACGCATCGGCCGGGCCCAGCTGCCCGCCCTGGGCGCGGCGGCCTGCACCGGCGTGATCATCGCCGGGTACACCCTCGTCGACGCCACCGGGGTACGGCAGGGCAGCGACGTCCTGGCGTACATCGCCTGGTTGTTCCTGTGCCAGGGGCCGGTGCTGCCGCTGCTCGCCCTCGCCCGCCGCCGTACGGCGCTCTGGGCCCAGCTCCGGCCCGTCTGCGGCACCGGACTGACCGGCGGATTCCTCTCACTGGCCGCCTACGGACTGGTCATCTGGGCACAGGCGCGCGGCGACGCCACCACCGTCGCCGCGCTGCGCGAGACCGGGATCCTGGTCGCCGCCGCCATCGCCACACTGCTCTTCCGGGAGCCCTTCGGCCGCCTGCGCCTGGCGGCGAGCGCGGTCGTCCTGACGGGTATCGGGCTGCTGACCTGAAGCCCCTCGGGCGTCCCCGGGCCGCCGGACCGGCTCAGGCCAGCGCGGTCAACGGGTCGTCCAGCACCGGCTGCCAGGCCAATTCGGCCGCCCCCACCAGGCTGTTGTGGTCCAGCGTGCACGCCAGGATGGGAACACCCCCGCTGCGGCCCCACAGACTGCGGTCGGCGACGACGGCGCGGAGGCGTTCGGGGTCGGCGTCGAGCAGGGTGCGGTGCAGTCCGCCGAGGATGATGCGGTCCGGGTTCAGGATGTTGACCAGCCCGGCGAGGCCCAGGCCCAGCCGGTCGATCAGCAGCTCGACGGCGGCGCGCACGGCGGGGTCGGTCCGGTACCGGGTACGGATCAGGTCGTTGGACTGCTGGAGCAGCGAGACCTCGGGGCCGGCGTCGCGGCCCGCGGCCTCCAGGAAGGCCAGCGGGTCCGCCTCCACGTCGAGACAGCCGCGGCTGCCGCAGTGACAGGGACGGCCCTCGGGGTTGACGGTGAGATGGCCCACCTCGAGCGCGAGCCCCGAACTGCCGGTGTGCAACCTGCCGTCGAGCACCAGCGCACCGCCCACCCCCCGGTGCCCGGTGGCCACGCACAACAGGTCCCGGGAGCCACGACCCGCGCCGTGCCGGTGCTCGGCGAGCGCGGCGAGGTTGACGTCATTGGCGGCGAAGGCGGGCCCGGTGATGCCCGCGGCCCGCACCCGCTCGGCGAAGATCTCCCGCACGGGTGCGCCCACCGGCCAGGCCAGGTGCAGGGGGTTGAGCGCGAGGCCCTCGGGTTCGGCGACCGCGGACGGTACGGCGAGTCCGGCGCCCACACAGTGCCGCCCGGTCTCGTGCAGCAGTTCGGCGCCCGCCTCGACCACCGAACCGAGCACCTTCGCGGGATCGGGGTCGACGGTCTCACAGCCGGGCGCGGTCGCGACGATCCGGCCGCCGAGCCCCACCAGGGCGGCACGGAAGCCGTCCGCGTGCACCTGGGCGGCGAGCGCGACCGGCCCGTCGTCGGCGAGTTCGAGCCGGTGCGAGGGCCGGCCCTGCGCGCCCGCGGCGGCGCCCGGGTGGGCGTCGACGCGGATCAGCCCCAGCGCCTCCAGTTCGGCGGCCACCGCCCCGGCGGTGGCACGGGTGACGCCCAGTTCGGTGGTGAGCACGGCACGCGTGGGCGCACGTCCGGTGTGCACCAGTTCCAGAGCGGGACCGAGCGCTCCGCGCCCCCGGTCCAGCCGCGTCCGCGCGTTCCCTTCCCCTGCCGCCCTCAGGCCCGCCTTGCCAGTCATGAGGGCGAGTCTCCCATGATCCGCTCCGGGTCCGGTCCGAGACCGCTGACCCGCAGCGTGATGTTCAGCCGGCCCGTCAGCCCGAGCGCGGCGGGTGCCGTCCCCGGGTGCACCCTCGGCACCCCGTGGTACGCGAACCGCGCCGGACCGCCGAAGACGAACAGGTCGCCGCTGCGCAGCTCGACATCGGTGAAGGGGCGCGCCCGGTTCTCGGTGTTGCCGAAGCGGAAGACGCAGGAATCGCCGAGGCTGAGCGACACCACGGGGGCGCCGGACCGCTCGTCGTGGTCACGGTGCATGCCCATACGGGCATCCGCGTCATAGAAGTTGATCAGGGCGATGTCGTAGGGCTCGGAGGGCAGGAACTCCGGGCCGAGAGCGGCCTCGACCGCCTCCGGGCCCAGTGCGGCCAGTCGGCCGGGCAGCGGTTTGACGGGGGCACCGTCGCCGTCGACGACGGTGCGGGCGTAGCCGTACGGGTACCAGTGCAGGCCGAGGCAGACCTGCCGGGCGGTCATCGTGCCGCCGCCCGGGGTGTGGACGGTGCGCAGTCCGGCGGGCGGTCGGGCCCACTCCCGGCAGGCCCGCAGAAGCCGGAGCTGACGGTCCGTGTCCAGCCAGTCCGGCACCTGGACGGCGCCGGGTGCGACCTCCCTGCGGCTGCGCGGGAACAGCTCGGCGTCCATGGCCCCATCATCACGCATCCGGCGCGGGCGGCGGAGGGGTGCGCACCCGGCCGGACCAGGGGCCCGGCCGGGGCTCGGCTAGCCTGGACGCACCATGAACGACCGTGTGACCACGCCCTGGGGCGCCTGTGAGCTGACCCGTTTCCCCGAGGATCCCCGCGACCGGCTGCGCGCCTGGGACGCGTCCGACTCCTATCTGCTGCGGCATCTCGCGGCGAACGACACGCCCCTGGACGGTGCGGTCGTGGTCCTCGGCGACCGGTGGGGCGCGCTCACCACCGCGCTCGCGGCTCACCGTGCGACGCGGACCGTCCCGGCAGGGGGCGCCCTGACGCAGATCACCGACTCCTTCCTGGCCCATCAGGCCGCCCGCGCCAACCTCGCGCGCAACGGTGTCGAGGAGGACGCCGTCCGGCTGCTCACCACCCAGGACGAGCCGCCGTCCCGCATCGATGTGCTGCTGGTCCGGGTGCCCAAGAGCCTTGCCCTGCTGGAGGACCAGCTGCACCGGCTGGCGCCCGGGGTGCACGAGGGGACGGTGGTGGTGGGCACCGGGATGGTGAAGGAGATCCACACCTCGACGCTGAAGCTGTTCGAGCGGATCCTGGGCCCGACCCGCACCTCGCTCGCCGAGCAGAAGGCCCGGCTGATCTTCTGCACCCCCGAGCCGGGACGTGACCGGGGCGCCGACCCGTGGCCGTACCGCTATCGGCTGCCGGACGGCATCGGCCCGTTGTCCGGCCGGACCGTCACCAATCATGCGGGCGTGTTCTGCGCGGACCGTCTCGACGTAGGGACCCGGTTCTTTCTGCGGCATCTCCCGGTGACCCGGGGCGGGTCGCGGATCGTGGACCTGGGCTGCGGCAACGGGGTGGTGGGGCTGGCCGCCGCGCTGGCCGACCCCGGGGCCGAAGTGGTGTTCGTCGACGAGTCGTACCAGGCAGTGGCCTCGGCCCGGGCGACCTACCGGGACAACGCCGACGGGACGGCGGAGTTCCGGGTGGGTGACGGCCTGTCCGGGGTGCCCGACGCGAGCGTGGACCTGGTGCTCAACAACCCGCCGTTCCACTCCCATCAGGCGACGACCGACGCCACCGCCTGGCGCATGTTCACCGGGGCGCGGCGTGCCCTGCGGACGGGCGGCGAGCTCTGGGTGATCGGCAATCGTCATCTGGGCTATCACATGAAGCTGCGCCGCCTCTTCGGCAACAGCGAACTGGTCGCGAGCGACGCGAAGTTCGTGGTGCTGAAGGCCGTCAAGCGGTAGCCGGCCGGGACGGGCGAAGGCCCGGGTCCGGTGTCGCGTGTCGCGTGTCGCGTGTCGCGTGTCGCGTGTCGCCGGCGGCGGGCTACGGGGATCCGTGCGACGGCGCGGGGGCGCCATCCGATCGCAGTACCGTGACCAGATGGGTGACGGTGTGGACCATCGCCTCCCGCCCCACGGTGAGATAGCCGCGTGAGTCGACCGCCTCGGGGTGTGCGGCGAGGAACTCCCGGATCGCACCGGTCATGGCGACATTCAGCGCGGTACCGATGTTGACCTTCGCCATGCCGCCGGCGACGGCCGCCCTCAGCTCCTCGTCCGGCAGCCCGGAGGAGCCGTGCAGCACGAGCGGCACATCGAGCGCGGCGCTCAACCGCCCGAGCAGTCCGTGGTCGAGGGCGGCGGTGCGGGTGGCCATCGCATGGGTGCTGCCGACGGCGACGGCCAGGGCGTCGACACCCGCGTCGGCCACGAAGGCGGCCGCCTCCCGGGGGTCGGTGCGCGCGCCGGGCGTGTGCGGGTCGGGCGGGGGCTCGCCGTGCTTCCCCCCGATCTGCCCCAACTCCGCTTCGATCCACAGCCCTTGGGCGTGTGCCCAGTCGGCGGCGGCGCGGGTGGCGGCGAGGTTCTGCGCATACGGCAGCCGGGCCGCGTCGTACATCACGGAACTGAAGCCAGCGCCCGGGGCCTGCCGGAGCAGGGCGTCGCTCCGGACATGGTCGAGATGGAGGGCGACGGGGACGGCGGCGTGCCGGGCGGCGTCGGCGGCGGCTCGGGCGAGCGGCAGCAGGCGTCCCTGGCGGAACTTGACGGCGTTCTCGCTGATCTGGAGCACGACGGGAGCCTGGGCCGCCTCCGCGCCCGCGATCACGGCTTCGACATGTTCGAGAGTGATCACATTGAACGCGGCGACGGCACCACGTGCCGCCACGGCGGCGGCGATCAGCTCACCGGTGTGGGTGAGGGGCACGGTCCCTCCCTCTCAGCGGGCGCTCTGGTCGGCGGGGGCGAGCACCACCGAACGGGTCAGATGCCGCGGCCGGTCGGGGTCGAGGCCCCGGGCGGCGGCCAGGGCGACGGCGAGCCGCTGGACGCGGACCAGTTCGGCGAGCGGGTCGAGCCCGCCGGACACCCACAGCCCTCCGGTCTCCCCGACCTGCCGGGTGAGCCCCTCGGGGGCCTCGCCGAGCATCCAGGTCGCCCGTCCACGGGTGGTGATGCTGATGGGGCCGTGCCGGTACTCCATCGCCGGATAGGACTCGGTCCAGGCCAGCGAGGCCTCGCGCATCTTCAGCCCGGCCTCGTGGGCGAGCCCCACGGTCCAGTCGCGGCCCAGAAAGGTGAACTGGTCGCAGTCGACGAGCCCTTCGGGCAGCGGGGTGCCGAGCGCGGTACGGGCGTCGGCGACCACGGTGTCCGTATGCCGGCCGAGGTGGGCGCGCAGCAGGGTGAGGGCGGTGGTGGCGAACCGGGTCTGCACCACGGAGCGTTCGTCCGCGAAATCCAGCGCGATCACCTCGTCGGCCCGCTCCCTGACGGGGGTGGCCGGATCGGCGGTGATCGCGGTGGTCCTGGTGCGGCCGCGGAGGTCGCCCAGGAGATCGAGCACCTCGGTGGTGGTGCCGGACCGGGTGAGGGCGACGACCCGGTCGTACCGGCGCCCCCGCGGGAACTCGGAGGCGGCGAAGGCGTCCGTCTCGCCCTGGCCCGCCCCCTCGCGCAGCACGGCGGCGGACTGCGCCATGAAGAACGAGGTCCCGCATCCCACGATCGCGACCCGCTCCCCCGCCGCCGGCAGCGCATCCCGGTGTGCGGGAGCGCGCTCGGCGGCACGGCTCCAGCACTCAGGCTGGCTGTTCAGTTCGTCCTCGACATGCGTCATACCGCACCCCTCCCGCCAGCATTGCGTGTTTCTGCAAGATAGGGCCTCCTTTCGAGCACAATCAAGCATCGCGACGGAAGACGGCTGGGTTAAGGTCGAGCGCCGAAGATCGGGAGAGAAGGCCGGGAGAAGGGATCGGAGAGTGGGGATGTCGCGCGACGCCCGCTGGAACACCCTGCTGGAACTGCTCGTGCAGCGGGGCCGACTGGACGTCGAGGAGGCGGCGGCCGAGCTGGAGGTGTCGGCCGCGACGATCCGCCGGGACTTCGACCGGCTCGCCGATCAGCAGATGCTGGTGCGCACCCGGGGCGGGGCGGTGGTGCACGGCGTCTCCTACGAGCTGCCGCTGCGTTACAAGACGGCCCGGCACGCCTCGGAGAAGCAGCGCATCGCCGAGGCGGTGGCCGGGCTGATCGCGCCCGGTGAGGCGGTGGGGCTGACCGGGGGCACCACCACCACGGAGGTGGCCCGCGCCCTGGCGGTGCGCGACGACCTGACCTCGGGCTCCCCGGCGCTGACCGTCGTCACCAATGCGCTGAACATCGCCAATGAACTGGCTGTGCGCCCCCAGTTCAAGATCGTGGTGACGGGCGGGGTCGCACGCCCGCAGTCGTACGAGCTGATCGGACCGCTCACGGACGGTGTGCTCGGCCAGATCACCCTCGATGTGGCCGTACTGGGTGTGGTGGCCCTCGATGTGGCCCACGGTGCGGCGGCGCACGACGAGGCGGAGGCCGCGGTGAACCGACTGCTGTGCGAGCGTGCCGAGCGGGTCGTGGTGGCGGCGGACTCCAGCAAGCTGGGGCAGCGCGCGTTCGCCCGGATCTGCGGGACGGAATCGGTGGACACACTGGTCACGGACGCGGCGGCAGGGACGGACACGGTACGGCGCTTCGAGGAGGCGGGCCTCCGGGTGATCGTGGTCTGACCGCGGTTCCACGCCCGTCCGCTCCCCGTGCCGCCCGAGGCCCCTGCACCTAAGCTGAGAGCCGCGGCGGGTGCGCCGGGTGTCAGGGAGGCTGTCATGGCCGATTCGTCGTCCGACCAGTGCAACCAGTACGTGCCCGGGGACACCCGGTATCTGCCGATCGCCGAGCACGGGCTGATCGGTGACCTCCGCAGCGTGGCCCTGGTGGGGTCGAACGGCACCATCGACTGGTACTGCGTCTCGGCCTTCGACGCCCCGAGCGTCTTCGCCTCGATCCTGGACGCGGACCGGGGCGGCTCCTTCGAGCTGACCGCGACCGTGCCCGGCCGGACCAAGCAGTTCTACTTCCCCGACACCAACATCCTGATCACCAGGTTCTTCACCGAGGACGGCGTCGGTGAGGTGCAGGATTTCATGCCCATCGGCGAGAAGGCGGTCGAGACGGAACGCCACCGCCTGATCCGGCGGGTCCTGTGTGTGCGCGGCTCCCTCCCCTTCCGGGTGCAGGTCTCCCCGCGGTTCGACTACGGGCGGCAACCGCACACCCTGCAGCTGCACGGTGATATGGCGCTCTTCGAGTCCGTCGGCCTGTCGCTGGCCCTGACCGCCACCGTCCCCCTGGAGGGCGACGACCGGGACGTATGGGCGGACTTCAAGCTCGCCGAGGGCGAGTCGGCGGTGTTCGCGCTGGACCAGGTCGACAGCAATCTCCCTCCGCTGATGTGTGCGCGCGCCGAGGCGGAGCGCCAGTTCGCCACCACGGTGGCGTACTGGCGACGTTGGCTGTCCTCCTCCCGCTACCGCGGCCGGTGGCGGGAGATGGTGCACCGTTCCGCCCTCACTCTGAAGCTGCTCACCTACGCGCCGAGCGGCGCGATCGTGGCCGCGGCGACCACCAGCCTGCCCGAGCAGATCGGCGGCGAACGCAACTGGGACTACCGGTATGTATGGGTGCGCGACGCGGCCTTCTGCGTCTACGCCCTGCTGCGCCTCGGCTTCACCGGCGAGGCGCAGGCGTTCATGAACTTCGTGACCCGGCACATCATCCACGGCGAGGGAGGACCGTCGGGACCGCTGCAGATCATGTACCGGATCGACGGCAGCACCGACCTGCCCGAGCAGGAACTCGACCATCTGGAGGGCTATCAGGGCTCCGCACCGGTGCGGGTCGGCAACGCCGCCGCCGACCAGCTCCAACTCGACATCTACGGCGCCCTCATCGACTCGATCTACCTCTACGACAAATGGGCGCAGCCCATCTCCAGCGACCAGTGGGACGACGTCTGCAAGCTGGTGGACTGGGTCTGCAAGCACTGGGACCAGCCCGACGAGGGCATCTGGGAGACCCGCGCCGGCCGCAAGAACTTCCTCTACTCCCGGCTGATGTGCTGGGTGGCGATCGAGCGCGCCATCCGGGTCGCCAACCACCGTGGTCTGCCCGCCGATCTGCCCCGCTGGCGGCAGAACCGCGACACCATCTACCGGCGGATCATGCAACGGGGCTGGTCCGAGACGCGCAAGGCCTTCGTCCAGAACGAGGACGACGATGTCCTCGACGCGGCGCTGCTGATGATGCCGCTGGCCAAGTTCATCGCGCCCACCGACCCCAAGTGGCTGTCCACGCTGGACGCCCTCACCCAGGACCTGGTCTCCGACTCGCTGGTCTACCGGTACGACCCCCTGGTGAGCCCGGACGGCCTGCGGGGCGAGGAGGGGACGTTCTCGATCTGCTCGTTCTGGTACGTGGAGGCCCTGACCCGGGCGGGCCGTCTGGACGAGGCACGCCTGGCCTTCGAGAAGATGCTGACCTACGCCAACCATCTGGGCCTGTTCGCCGAGGAGATCAGCCACACCGGCGAGCAACAGGGCAACTTCCCCCAGGCGTTCACCCACTTCGCGCTGATCAGTGCCGCCTTCAACCTCGACCGGGCCCTGGGCTGAGGAGCAATCGGCCGACGCCCCCCGGTTTGCCCCGCGCTCGCTCCAGGAACAAGGCTGCCCCTATGACCGTCGTGCCGTCCCCCCATCTGCCGCCCGCCCCGCACCGTCCGCACCGGGTCCTGATGGTGCTCTTCGACGGTGTCCAGGTCCTCGACGCCACCGGCCCTCTGGAGGTCTACGGCGCCGCCAACGCGTACGGCGGCGACTACCGCATCACCACGGCCTCCCTGGACGGCAAACCGGTGACGGCGACGGCCGGGGTGCGGCTCATGCCCGATCTCGCGCTGGACGAGGTGGACCTCCCGCTCGACACGCTCATGGTGCCCGGCCGTCCCGACTGGTGGGCGGCCGTCTCCGACACCCCGCTGGTGACCGCCGTCGCACGGCTGGCGGCGGCCTCCGGGACGGTCGCGTCGATCTGTGCGGGGGCGTTCCCCCTGGCCGCCACCGGACTGCTGGAGGGACGGCGGGTCGCCACCCACTGGCGGCTCGCCGCCGACCTGGCCGCGCGCTACCCCGGCCTCACGGTGGACAGCGACGCCGTCTTCGTGCGCGACGGACGCTTCGTCACCTCCGCGGGCATCACCGCGGGCATCGACCTGGCGCTGTCGCTGGTGGAGGCGGACCTCGGCGCGGACGTGGCGCGGGCGACCGCCAAACACCTCGTGGTGTTCATGGCCCGGCCGGGCGGGCAGTCCCAGTTCTCGGTGCGGCAGAGCGCCCGGTACGGCACCGACTCAGTGCTGCGCCATGTCCTGGACGCGGTCACGGCCGATCCCCGCGGAGACCACACCCTGACGGCGATGGCCCGGCGCGCCGGGGTCAGCGAACGGCATCTCACCCGTCTGTTCCGGACCGAGACCGGTATGACCGCGGCGCAGTTCGTCGAACGGATCCGGCTGGAGGCCGCCCAGGCCCTCCTGGAGAGCGGCGGCGACCCCCTCGACTCGGTGGCCCGTGCGAGCGGGTTCGGATCGGTGGAGACGATGCGCCGGGCCTTCCGGCGGATCCTCGGGGTGACACCGGGGGCGTACCGGGACCGGTTCCGCACCACACGGCGGCAGGACACACAGGTCCCGGGAAACCCATGGCCGCCGGCCGGTCACTCGGGCCAGTCGGATCCGAGGATGACGTCGACGAAGTTCTCCCGCTCGAACCCGGGCACATAGCGCTCCAGCACATCGGCCTTGACATTGCCGAACGTCGTCCGGGGACGGTGGGCGATGCCGTCCGTGAACGCCTTCAGGATCTGCCGTTTGAAGTCGGGCCGCGGATGCGCGGCGACTACCTCCTCGAGCGCCCGGTCACCGATCTCGTCGAGGCCGAGGCCCAGCACATCGGCCTCGACGCCCGCGGTGACCAGGGCGACCTCGGGCGCCATGTGCCAGGGGATCTCGGGGGTGGTGTGCAGGGCGATCCCCTCCCACACCAGTTGCGCGTCGTCGGGTCCGATGCCGTGCCGGCGGAGGAAACTCCGGGCCTCGTCGGCACCGTCGATCTCGAAGCGCTGGTCGTCACGGCGGTAGCGCTCGGTCAGGCCCAGGTCGTGGAAGAGGGCGCCGACGTAGAGGAGTTCGGGGTCGGCGTACAGCCCGCGGTTCAGTCCGCGCAGCACACCCCAGAAGTAGACGCGCCGGGAGTGGTGGAAGACGGTGGGGGAGGCCGCCTCCCGGACGAGTTCGGTCGCCTCCCGAGCGAGCTTGCTGTCGGGTACGCCGATGCCGGCGATCTTGGCCGGAATGGTGTCCATGATGTCCTCCGATGTACTCCGGTACGGGGCGGGCAGGACTCCGGGCCCGGGCGGGCGGTCGGTCACCGGTGCCGCCGTGCCTTCGGCGGTCCCGGCCCGGTCCCGGTGGCCACATGTCCCAGTCAACGCCCGTCCCGCCCTCGGGCGCGGCGGTCGCGCGGGACACGCGACCCTCGGATCGGGACACCCTCCCGTCCCGGCGGCAACCGGCGACGGACCGAAACCAGGGCCCGCCCGTTTCCGCAGGTGTCGCCTCCGCTTCCCTTGCCGGGGTCCGGGCGCCCTCCTACCCTTACTTTGTGCCGCAGATAAACAAACTGGCCCCGCACAGTGTCGTGCCGGGCGACGACCTGACCAGACTCCGGATCGCCATCACCGCCTTCTTCGCCCTCGACGGCTTTGTCTTCGCCGGATGGGTGGTCCGGATCCCGGCGGTCAAGGAACAGATCGGGGCGTCGGCCGGCGACCTCGGGCTCGCGCTGCTCGGGGTCTCCGCCGGAGCGGTGATCACGATGACACTCACCGGACGGCTCTGCCGCCGCTTCGGCAGTCACCCCGTCACCGTGGTCTGCGCCGTCCTGCTGTCCCTGAGCGTGGCCCTGCCCCCGCTGACCCACTCGGTGCTCGCACTGGCGCTGGTGCTGCTGCTCTTCGGAGCCGCGTACGGCGGTATGAACGTCGCGTTCAACAGCGCCGCCGTCGATCTGATCGCCGCGCTCCGACGGCCGATCATGCCGGTCTTCCATGCCGCGTTCAGCCTGGGCGGCATGGTGGGCGCCGGACTCGGCGGGCTGGTCGCGGGGTTCCTGTCCCCCACCCGGCATCTGCTCGGGCTCACCGTGATCGGTCTGCTGGTGACCGCCGCCGCCGGACGCACCCTGCTGCGTCATCAGCCTCCGGCACCGGCGGACCTCGCTCCCTCCGAGGGACGCACACCCCGCCTCCCGAAGACCCGGGGCCAGGGCCGGGGCCGGGGCCTGGTGACCGTGTTCGGGCTGATCGCGCTCTGCACCGCGTACGGAGAGGGCGCACTGGCGGACTGGGGCGCCCTCCACCTGGAGCAGGACCTGGACGCCCACCCGGGTGTGGCCGCGGCCGGATACTCCTGCTTCGCGCTCGCCATGACCGTGGGCCGGCTCACCGGCACGGCGCTCCTGCAACGCCTCGGACCGGTCCGTACGGTGATGGCGGGCGGTGCCACGGCCGCGGCCGGCATGCTGCTGGGTTCGCTCGCCCCGTCCGTGTGGGCGGCTCTGGCCGGTTTCGCCGTCACCGGCCTCGGCCTCGCCAATCTCTTCCCGATCGCCGTCGAACGGGCCGGGGCCCTCGCGGGCGCCGGCGGGGTCGCCGTCGCCTCGACGCTCGGCTACGGCGGAATGCTCCTCGGCCCGCCCGCGATCGGGTTCATGGCGGACTGGTACTCGCTGCCCACCGCGCTCACCAGTGTGGCGGTGCTGGCGGCGGTGGCCTCCGTGATCGGCTGCGCGATCGGGATCGGGGCGCGCCGCGCGGCCGCCGTGCGTCCCTGAGTCCAGGGTCGCCGTCCGCCGTGGGGCCGTCGTCCGCCACGGTTCCGCCGTTTGCCATGGGTCCGCGGTCCGTCACAGGTCCGCGGTCCGCTTCGAGTCCGCCGTCCGCCACGGGCCCGCGGTCCGCTTCGGCCGCGGCGCCGCCGCTCAGCCCAGCCAGCCGGGTCGTACCAGTCCCGACTCATAGGCCAGCACGACGAGTTGGGCCCGGTCGCGGGCGCCCAGCTTCACCATGGTGCGGCTGACATGGGTCTTCGCCGTGAGCGGGCTGACGACGAGACGGCGGGCGATCTCGTCGTTGGACAGGCCGATGCCGACCAGGGCCATCACCTCCCTCTCCCGCTCGGTGAGTTCATCGAGCGGGACGGCGCCGGCCGGCTCCTTGGAGCGGGCCGCGAACTCGGCGATGAGCCGCCGGGTCGCCCCCGGCGAGAGCAGGGCGTCGCCGTCGACCACCGCGCGTACCGCGCGCAGCAGTTCGTCCGGCTCGGTGTCCTTGACCAGGAAGCCGGAGGCACCGGAGCGGATCGCCTCGAAGACGTACTCGTCGAGCTCGAAGGTGGTGAGGATGACCACCTTCACATCTTCCAGGTCCGGTTGCCCGGTGATCCGGCGGGTCGCGGCGAGCCCGTCGAGCAGCGGCATACGGATGTCCATCAGCACCACGTCGGGCCGTAGTTCGCGCACCCCGCGCAGCGCCTCCTCGCCGTCGGATGCCTCCCCGGCGACCTCGATGTCGGGCTGCGCGGAGAGCAGCGCCTTGAACCCGGCCCTGACCAACAGCTGGTCGTCGGCGAGCAGTACCCGGATCAACGGTCCTCCCTGTCTTCGGGGGTCGCCCCGCGCTTTTGGGGTTCCTCGGGCGACACCGTCAGCGGCAGTACCGCGATCACCCGGAAACCGCCGCCGGGGCGGGGCCCCGCCTCGAGCGTCCCGCCGAGCGCGGCGGCCCGCTCCCGCATACCGGCGAGTCCGCTGCCGCTGCCCCCGGCGTCGGCACCGCTCGCGGGACCGTCGTCGTCGACCCGGAGGCGCAGTACACCCGCCGTGCCGTCGAGGTGCACCCGCGCCTGCCGTGATCCCGAGTGCCGTACCACATTGGTGAGGGCCTCCTGGACGATACGGAACGCGGCGAGGTCGGTGCCCGGCGCGAGCCTCGGCGACTCGCCCTCGACCGTGACCGTGAGACCCGCGTGCCCGGCCTGCTCGACCAGCTCCGGCAGCCGGTCCAGGCCGGGCGCGGGCGCGCGGGGCGCGTCACCGGGAGTGCGCAGCGTGTCCAGCACCTGGCGTACCTCCCCGAGCGCCTCCTTGCCGGCGGCCTTGATGGTGATGAGCGCGGTGCGCGCCTGCTCCGGGTCGGAGTCCAGGAGCGCCAGGCCGACGCCCGCCTGGACGGTGATCACGGAGATGTTGTGGGCGAGGATGTCATGGAGTTCGCGGGCGATGCGGAGCCGCTCCTGGTCCGCACGACGCCGCGCCGCCTGGGCGCGTTCGGCCCGCTCACGCGCCCACTGTTCACGCCGGACGCGCACCAGTTCCGCCAGCGCCACGAGCGCCGCCACCCAGGCGGCGACCACCAGCTCCTGACCCCAGGAGGCGGCCGTGTCGCCGGGCGGCGGCAGCCACCGGTACAGCCAGTGCGCGACCAGGACGTGCCCGGCCCAGAACATCCCCACGGCCGCCCAGGCGGCCCTGCGGTGTCCGGCGACCAGGGCGCTGAAACAGCCGACCGCGACGGTGAGCAGGACCGGTCCGAACGGGTAACCGGCGCCCAGATAGACCATCGCTGCCGCCGCCGTCACGAACACCACCAGGACGGGATGCCGCTGCCGCCACAGCAGCGCCCCCGAGGCGACGAGCACCAGTACGAAGGCGAGGGCATCGAGGGGTGCGCGGCCCCCGCGCTGGTGGTGGGCGGAGAAGTGGGTGCCGACGACCACGAAGGCGGTGAGCAGCACGGTGCTGCGCCAGGGCAGGCGGAATCCGCGGGGCTCCTCGCCCCAGCGGCGCCACCACGGCGGGCCGTGCCATGGCCGCCGGTCCTCTGTGCTCTGCTCCTCCATGAGGTTCACGCTAGACGCCCCTGACCGGGGACGACGTCAGCCGGACGAGGTGATCACGGGTACTCCCCGGGGAGTACGTCCGGGTGCCGGCCTGCCGGTCCGGTACCCGACGGCCAGGCGCCTAGGGGAAGACCAGGCCCACACCGTGGGCGAGTTGGGTCACCGCGTGCCGGAAGAAGGCCTCACGGTCCTCCACCACCTTGTTGAACTGCCCGAACACCTCGAAGCCGACCAGTCCGTACAGCTGCGCCCAGGAGGCCACCATGGCGGTGACCACCTCCGGCGGCAGGTCGGGGGCCAGCTCGGCGGCCATACGGCGGGCCTCCGGCTGAAGTTCGGCGGGCACCGGGGTGAGGGCCACTCCGCGCCGCCGGTGTGCGTCGCGCACGATGCCGATCAGCAGGAGCCCCACCCGGGCGGCGGGCGGGACGGTCGTCTCGGGCGCCGCATAGCCGGGCACCGGCGAACCGTAGATCAGCGCGTACTCGTGCGGATGCGCGAGCGCCCAGCGGCGTACGGCCTCGCACACCGCGACCCAGCGCCGGACGGGGGCGACATCGCCGGTCGCGGCGTCGGCGGCCTCGGCGGCCTCGCCCAGGGAGTCGTAGGCGTCGATGATCAGCGCGGTGAGCAGGTCGTCGCGGCTGGGGAAGTAGCGGTAGAGCGCCGAGGACACCATGCCCAGCTCGCGGGCGACGGCGCGCAGCGACAGTCTGGCGGCGCCTTCCGCGGCGAGCTGTCTGCGTGCCTCGTCCTTGATGGCGGCGGTGACTTCGATCCGGGCGCGGGCGCGGGCTCCTCGTGCAGTGCTCATGCGGGCAGTGTCGCACAGGAACGTGAGCGGTGCACGCAAAAGAGAGCGGCGCTCTCAGGAAGGAGCAGCGCTCTCCAGATCGACCGAAGTCGCACCCTGCACCCCGACAGCCCCCTTGCGGAGCAGCGCTCACCACCCCAGGAGCCGGGTTACGGCGACAGCGTCAACCTGAAACGAGAGCGCCGCGCGCCAATGTGAGCACCGCTCTTGCTTTGGATCGCCCCTCACGCCCATACTTGCCTCGGACGAGAGCACTGCTCTCGAAGGAGCACCGCCACGACCACCGGCACGCCACCACACCCCGAAGGAAGTCGCCATGTCCACGCACGTCCAGAAGCCTGGCTGGATCACCGTCCATGTCGTCAACCGGGCCGTGGCCTGGTTGACCCGCCGCGGCATCAGCGTCTGGGGCTCACGGGTCCTGGCGGTCCGGGGCCGTAAGAGCGGCGCCTGGCGCACCACCCCCGTGAACCTGATGACCGTGGACGGACAGCAGTACCTGGTCGCCCCCCGCGGCCACGTCCAGTGGACCCACAACATGCGGGCGGCCGGCGGGGGCGAACTGCATCTCGGCAAGAAGGTGGAGGCGTTCACCGCCACCGAGGTCGCCGACGACGACAAGGTTCCGCTGCTGCGCGCCTATCTGAAGCGGTGGAAGGCCGAGGTCGGCGTCTTCTTCAACGGCGTCGGCCCCGACTCCCCGGACGAGGACCTGCGCCGTGTCGCCCCCGACCACCCGGTCTTCCACATCACCGTCACGAACTGACGCCGTCGTCCGCGGTGCCCGGGTCCAGCGCGGTCAGCCCGCGCTGGACGAACGGCCGGTTCCGCACCATCTCGCCCAGGGACGTGGTCCCCTGGGTGATGTCCTTGAACGCCTTCCAGGCGGGACGGAAACCGGTCAGGGCCGCGTGGAACAGTCCGGGCCTGCGCTCGAAGACCGCCAGCAGCCGCTTGCCGACGCTCATCTCGACGCCCAGCCCCGCCTTGATGGCGAACGCGTAGTTCAGCGCCTGCCTGCGCGTGTCCACCGCGTCGTGGGCCTCCGCGATCCGCACCGCCCACTCCCCCGCGAGCCGTCCCGACCGCAGCGCGAACGAGATCCCCTCACGGGTCCACGGCTCCAGCAGCCCCGCCGCGTCCCCGCACACCAGCACCCGCCCGCGCGACAGGGGCGAGTCGTCGGCGCGGCAGCGGGTCAAGTGCCCGGAAGTGATGCTCGGTTCGAAGCCGGCTAGCCCGAGCCGGGCGATGAAGTCCTCCAAGTACCGCTTGGTGGTGGCACCTTCACCACGGGCGGAGATCACACCGACCGTCAGTGTGTCGCCCTTCGGGAAGACCCAGCCATAGCTGCCCGGCATCGGACCCCAGTCGAGCAGGATCCGGCCCTGCCAGTCCTCGGCGACGGTGTCCGGTACCGGGATCTCCGCCTCCAGGCCCAGATCCACCTGGTCGAGCTTCACCCCGACATGGGCTCCTATCCGGCTGGCGCTGCCGTCCGCGCCCACCACGGCACGCGCCAGCAGTGTCTCCCCGCCCTGCAGCACCACGGCCACGGTGCGCCGGTCCGGCACCGCCGAGCCGTGCTGCTCGACCCGTGAGACCGTCACTCCGGTGCGCAGTTCCGCCCCCGCCTTCTGGGCGTGCTCCACGAGCTGCTGGTCGAACTCGGGCCGGTTGACCAGCCCGAACAGCGTGTGCTTGGAGCGGCGGGTGCGGGTGAAACGCCCGTTGTTGGAGAAGGTGACCGCGCGCACCCGGTCGCGCAGCGGCAGTTCGAAGCCGGGCGGGAGTGAGTCGCGCGAGGGTCCGATGATGCCGCCGCCACAGGTCTTGTAGCGGGGCAGCTCCGCCTTCTCCAGCAACAGCACTCTGCGCCCCGCCACCGCAGCCGCATAGGCGGCAGATGCTCCCGCGGGTCCCGCGCCCACCACGACGACGTCCCACACCCGTTGCACGTCGTCCGCCGAAGAGTTCTCGCTGCTCACGATGGCCTACTGCTCCCGATCCAACCGCCTGCCGCATCTGACTCCCGCATCCTACGGCGACGGCGTCCGAGGTCGCTGTGGGAGGATCGGCAGCGTATGCGCCCTGCACACCAGTACGCGCCTACTCATACACCCGAAGCCGTACCCATCCGTAGAACGCCGGACCCACAAGGAGAGTGCCCATGTCGTCGCGTCCAGTCGCCGAGGCCGTCGCCTCGCTGATGCCCAGAGCGAAGGAGGAACTCACCGAGCTGGTGGCCTTCCGATCGGTGGCGGACTTCGACCAGTTCCCCAGGAGCGAGAGCGAGGGCGCCGCCGGCTGGGTCGCCGACGCGCTGCGCGCCGAGGGGTTCCAGGACGTGGCGCTGCTGGACACCCCCGACGGCACCCAGTCGGTGTACGGCTTCCTGCCCGGCCCCGAGGGGGCGAAGACGGTCCTGCTGTACGCCCACTACGATGTGCAGCCGCCGCTCGACGAGGCCGGCTGGTCCACCCCGCCCTTCGAGCTGACCGAGCGTGACGGCCGCTGGTACGGCCGCGGCAGCGCCGACTGCAAGGGCGGCATCATCATGCATCTGCTCGCGCTGCGCGCGCTGAAGGCGGACGGCGGCGTGCCCGTGCACATCAAGGTCATCGCCGAGGGCTCGGAGGAGCAGGGCACCGGCGGTCTGGAGCGGTACGCCGAGGAGCACCCGGATCTGCTCGAGGCCGACACCATCGTCATCGGCGACGCGGGCAACTTCCGGGCCGGCCTGCCGACGGTCACCGCCACGCTGCGCGGCATGACCCTCGTACGGGTCCAGGTGGACACGCTCGAAGGCAATCTGCACTCGGGCCAGTTCGGCGGGGCCGCGCCCGACGCGCTGGCCGCGCTGGTCCGCGTACTGGACTCGCTGCGGGCCGAGGACGGTTCGACGTCCGTCGACGGGCTGGACTCCGAAGCCCGGTGGGAGGGCGTCGAGTACGCCGAGGAGCAGTTCCGCAAGGACGCCAAGGTGCTCGACGGGGTGGAGCTGATCGGTTCCGGTTCGGTCGCCGACCGGATCTGGGCGCGCCCGGCCGTGACCGTCCTCGGCATCGACTGCCCGCCGGTCGTGGGTGCGACGCCCTCGGTCCAGTCGAGCGCCCGTGCGCTGGTCAGCCTGCGGGTGCCGCCGGGCACGGACGCCGTCGAGGCGACCAAGCTGCTCCGGGCCCATCTGGAGGCGCGCACCCCGTGGGGTGCCCAGGTGCTGACGGAGCAGCTCGGTCAGGGTCAGGCGTTCCGGGCCGACACCACCAGCCCGGCGTACGCGGCGATGGCCGAGGCGATGGCGGTCGCCTACCCGGGCCAGGAGATGCAGTACGCGGGCCAGGGCGGCTCCATCCCACTGTGCAACACCCTGGCGGCGCTCTATCCGCAGGCGGAGGTCCTGCTGATCGGCCTGAGCGAGCCGGAGGCGCAGATCCACGCGGTGAACGAGAGCGTGTCCCCCGAGGAGCTGGAGCGTCTGTCGGTCACGGAGGCACTGTTTCTGCGCAACTACGCGGCGAGCTGAGCAATTCCGCCCGCGGCAAGGGGTCCGTCCACGCCATGACCCCTTGCCGCTCCCGCCCCGGGGCGTGCCCCTGCCGCCCCATGGCACCGCCCCTCGTGGTGCGGGAGCGGAACCCGTCGCGGACATGCTCCGGTATTCGGCCGACAGGCACCGTGCCCGGCGCCGAGAATGGCGGGCGTGCCTCCTGACGCGCGCCTCGCCGCCCACCGCGACATCGGCGACGCCCTCGCCGCGACCGACGATCGCGAACTCGCCGCGCTGGTCGAGTCGGGCACACCACTGGGCACCGGGATCGGCGGGCGCTCCCTGCTGATCGAGGTGGCCGGCAGACGGGTCTTCGTGAAGCGTGTGCCGCTGACGGATGCCGAGCAGCGCCCCGGGAACGTCCGCTCCACCGCGAATCTCTTCCGGGTGCCGGTCGTCTGTCACTACGGCCTCGGCAGTCCCGGCTTCGGGGCCTGGCGTGAGCTGGCGGCACACACGATGACCACCGGCTGGGTGCGGTCCGGGCAGTTCTCCGGCTTCCCGCTGCTGCACCACTGGCGGGTGCTCCCGGACCCGCCGCGGCCGCTCCACGAGGAACTCGCCGATGTGGAACGGGTCGTGGCCTACTGGGGCGGGGCGCCCCAGGTGCGCGAGCGGATCGAGGCGCTGCGCACGGCCTCCGCGAGCGTGACGCTGTTTCTGGAGTATGTGCCGCACCACCTGCACGACTGGCTCGGCGCCCGGCACGCCTCGGGCGACCTCGACGGCGCGCTCGCCCTGGTCCAGCGGCAGCTCATGGCGACCGCCGACTTCCTCCAGGTGCACGAACTCCTGCACTTCGACGCCCACTTCGAGAATGTCCTCACCGACGGGCGGCGCCTCTACCTCGCCGACTTCGGTCTCACGCTCTCCCCCCGTTTCCTGCTGACCTCGGAGGAACGCGCTTTCTACGACCGGCACCACGGCTACGACCACGCGTATATGGCCGCCCAGCTGGTGAACTGGCTGGTGACCGCGCTGTACGGATACCGCGGCGAGGAACGCGACGCGTTTGTGCGGGCCTGTGCCGAGGGGCGGCGCCCGGAGGGTGCCCCGTCGGCCGCCGCCGGGATCATCATGCGTCACGCCCCGCTCACCGCCGTCCGCGCCGGCTTCAGCCACCGCCTCCGCTTCGAGAGCCGGAACGCCTCCTACCCGTACGAGGCACTGCGGGACGCCTACCGGAGGCCGACCGACTCCGTGTAATGACACCAAGGTCGCCCGGTGGCGGACGCTTCGGCTTCCCCTTCGGTCCCCTGCCGCTGGCGGCTCCTCTGTACTGTCAGCCGACCGGTGTGCCCGCCTCCAGATACAGCGCCGCGCCCCGCTCACGGGCCCTGAGCGCCCAGCGGAGCCGTTCATAGCGCACCGGCGGAAGAAGACCGGCCGCCTCGGCCTCGGTGGCGAACCGCCAGCCCCTCAACTCGGGCCCGGGCAGCAGCAGGCGGCCGGTCTCGGTGCTGTCGAGACGGCCGCCGTCGAAGAGCAGTCGCAGTCCGCCGTAGCCGGGGGGCACGGGCGGCTCCCAGTCGACGACCAGGAGCCTGGGGACCTCACCGAGCGTGATCCCGGTCTCCTCGGCGACCTCCCTTATGCCGGCCCGGGCGGGAGCCTCACCGGGTTCCACGACTCCGCCGGGGAACTCCCAGCCCGCCTTGTAGGTGGGATCGACCAGCAGCACCCGGTCCTGCTCGTCGAAGAGCAGCACGCCCGCCGCGACGGTCTCGGCGGTCGGCTCGGGTGTCTGCACGATGTCGCACACCGGCGCGGCCCCGGTGCGTACCGCCTCGGCGATCCGCAGGGCGGCCTCGTGCGGGGTCAGGTCGCCGGTGTCGAGGGGATAGGCGTCGGCGGTGAGCCAGGAGGCGAGGGCGGCGCGATAGGGCTCGATGTGGTCGAAGGCCCACTGGCGGACCCGTATCTCACCGTCCGGGAGGTCGGGCGGAACCTCCCGGTCGGCTATACGCTCGCGCAGGATCGTTTCAGCCGGGGCGAGAAGCACATGACGTACGGGGATGCGCCGGGCCGCGAGGCCGCCGAAGATCTCATCGCGATAGTCCTGGCGCAGCAGGGTCATCGGCACCACGAGGACCCCGCCGAGCTCGGCGAGCATCGCGGCCGCCGTATCGATCACCAGCCGTCGCCAGATCGGGAGATCCTGGAAGTCGCCGACCTCGGCGAGGCATTTCGGCGGCAGTAGATGCGGGAGTGCTCCACCGACGACCTCAGGGTCGAAGAGCGTGCTGTTCGGGATCAGCTCGATCAGTTCCCGCGCGGTCGTGGTCTTCCCCGCGCCGAACGCCCCGTTGATCCAGATGATCACGATTCCCCCTCTTCTGTTGGCCCCCTGTGGCTTGCCCGCTTCACCCTGCCACGGAAACCCGGGCTGATGAACGCGGCACAGAGCCCCCACCGACCACCACTGCCGGGGCCCTGCTCGCCTCTGGTGCGCGACGCCGTGAACAGCGATTCTTTACGCATGATGCTTCCGCCCGTTCAAGAGAGGACCGAGTTGATCGAGGTCGTCCGCATCACCGACCCGATGAGGCACATCGGCGCGAGCGACCTGGTGGGTGACGATGTTGCGATCTGGCAGGCAGCTCAGGTCAGCGACGCCCTGACGTTGATCAGCTCTGCGCCGGACAGTGAACTGCACCGCTGTTTCACCCCGGGCTGGGGTATCCGTGCTCATAGCGCCACCGACCTGCTCTTCCAGATCGCCTTCTGTTTCCACTGCCATGGCGCCCGGCTGTGGGGGCCGGGCGTGCCCGCCGAGTTGGATAGGATCCACGGCTTCGACCCGGACAGCCCTCCGGCCCTTGAACTGCTTCAACGGTTCCGGGGCTCCGCGCCCGGCCGACTGAGAAGGCTCCTCCGACGCAGTTGAGAGGCGTCACGCCTTCCCGCTCGAGATACGGATCACGAGCCGGCCACCTTCAGCACGCGATGCTCGACTTCGACCCGTCGGCCGCGGTCGCGGTCGACTCGGGCGAGGAGTTCCGTAAGTCCACCCGGTCATTTCCGGACCAAGGACCGCGTACCGGCGCCAGCGTCCGCTGAACATGAGCGAGCGGGCCGCCTGGCCCCTCGGGCAGATAATGGGTTGTCGGGACGCAGTCGGAACGCGACACTCGCGATAATGACCCACCGAGCCCGGGACCTGGCCCTCAGTCATTTCCAGTGGATCGACGGCCACGCCGACGTCTGGAAGATCTTCCGAGACCCGGAGGCGCTCACCGGCGTAGTCAGAGGGCTCGCGGCGACATTCGAAGGTGAAGGAATCACCGCTGTCTGCGGCATCGAGTCCCGCGGCTTCCTGCTCGGCGCCGCAGTCGCTGTCGAACTCGGTGTCGGCTTCATTGCCGTGCGCAAGCAGCACGGTCTGTTCCCCGGTGAGAAAC
Source organism: Streptomyces nodosus (assembly GCF_008704995.1). Lineage (NCBI taxonomy): Bacteria > Bacillati > Actinomycetota > Actinomycetes > Kitasatosporales > Streptomycetaceae > Streptomyces > Streptomyces nodosus. The sequence goes on along the minus strand of NZ_CP023747.1, from coordinate 7,064,806 downwards.
TCACCAGGCAGACACCCCCTGACTACCGCCGTCTTCGCCACGAACTCCGCATCCAACGCACCTCGCTCACACCGAGCGACCGAGTGTTGATGGTCGACGACTGGGTCGAGACCGGCAGCCAAGCGCTGAGCGTCAAGGCCATGGTCGAAGAAGTCGGAAGCCACTGGGGCGGCTGTGCCGTGATCGTCGACCAGGCATCCGAAGCATGCCGGCGAACGCTGGACGTGCGCAGCCTGGTCACGGCAGCCGAGCTCCCCGAATGGAACCCGCAGCGGTGAAGAGGGGCATGCCGAGGTCGACCAGCTGGGGGCCGTCGGTGGAGCTCGGTTGAGGCTGGTGAGCTTGGCTATGACGGCGTTGAGACTGACCTGGGGTCTTTCGACCTCACGGAGCCATCCGTTGACGCGGGCCTCGGTGATGCGCTCACGGAGGCTGCCACCGGCTCGCCAACCCGCCTCTCCTCATCGAACACTTAGTGAGCGTTTGGTTCTCCAATGTCTGTTTCATTTTGCCTGGCTGTCACGCCAGTTGGGTGTGGTCTCGTTGGTCAGGCGGCGGGTCATGAGGTTGATGGCGGCCAGTTGGATCATGGCGGCTGATCGGTGGGGGTGGGTTTCGTAGTCGCGGGCCAGGCGGCGGTGGTGCATGAGCCAGCCGAGGGTGCGTTCGATGACCCAGCGGCGTGGCAGGACGTGGAAGCCGCGGACGTTGGGGGCGCGTTGGACGATCTCGAGGTCGATGCCGAGGCGGGCGGCGTGTTCCACGGCTTTGGTCTTGTAGCCGTTGTCGGCCCAGGCTTTGGTGACGGTGGGGTGTTGTTCCGCGACTCTTGCCAGGAGCTGGGTGCCGGCCGCGGAGTCGTGGACGCTTGCGGCGGTGACAGCGACGGCGAGCAGGAGGCCGAGGGTGTCGGTGACGATGTGTCGCTTGCGTCCGATGATTTTCTTGGCCGGGTCGATTCCTTGGCTGGTGAGAGGGACGGTGGCGGAGGTTTTGATGCTCTGGCTGTCGATCAGGCAGGCGCTGGGCTCGCTCGGGCGGCCTTCGGTCTGGCGGACTTTGCTGCGTAACAGGCCGGTGAGCTGGTCGAAGATGCCGTCGGCTTCCCAGTGGGCGAAGTAGCCGTAGACGGTCTGGTGGGGCGGGAAGTCGTGGGGCAGATAGCGCCAGGGGATGCCGGTGCGGTCGACGTAGAGGACGGCGTTCATCAGCGTGCGCAGGTCGTGGGTGGGTTTGCGGATGCCGTTGCGGGCCTGGCGCCAGGCTTCGAGGGTGGGGCGGATGAGTTCCCAACGGGCGTCGGACAGGTCGCTGGGGTAGGGCCGTGAGGGCTGCATGACGTTCTGTGTATGCGGTGGCATTTGGCGTGAGCAGGGCGTGTGCGGGGGTGTCCGGTGCACTGGGGCGTGCGTTCTCAATCTCGCTTGAATCGGTAGGTTTCTAAACGAGACAGGAGTTCTTGTAAGGAACCCGACGCATAGCTGGTCTGCCGATTGTCGCAGAAGCCATTTTTCCGGCGGATCGCTTGGTTGAGTGCTCGGCCTGGCCGCTGATATTCACTATGAACCGGTCGATAAGCGAACCAAACGCTCACTTAGAGGTCGTCTCAACTGGCTTGAGAACTAGGCTGACCGTCGTGATGGCCATGGTAGAGCGGCTGGTGCCGGACGCGTTGTGGGAGTTGTTCCAGCAGGTGGTTCCGGCGGCACCGGTGCGGCGGCAAGGCGGAGGGCGACGTCGTTACGGGGACCGACAGGTGTTGGCTGCCATCGTGTTCGTGGCCAAGACCGGTTGCACGTGGCGGCGGCTGCCGTCGGGCTTCGGGCCGTCCGGGTCGACCGCGCACCGTCGTTTCACCGAGTGGAGCAGAGCTCGAGTGTGGGGCAAGCTGCACCGCCAGGTCCTGGACGAGCTCGGCGCACGGGGCGGACTGGACTGGTCGCGGTGCGCGATCGACTCGGTGAACATGAGGCCCTCAAAGGGGGACCTGACGGGTCCGGATCCCGTAGATCGTGTGGCATGGCTGTCCGGGTGCCGCCGCCTGCATCGCCGCTACGAGCGCAAGGCCGACCATTTCCTGGCATTCTCCGGCATCGCCGCGGCTCTGATCTGCTATCGCAGGCTGACAGCCTGACCAGTGTGACCTCCGAGCTGGGATGATCCTGCTGCAAAGACGACACAACAGCGAGGAACGTCATGACCGATTACTTGCCCGCAGTCATGGCAATGCTCGGCCAGGCCCAGAACCGCTACGCGAACCCATCCGCCTGGGACCGCCTCCACGCAGAACTCGGCATCCGGCTGCCGACCGACTACCAGACCCTCGTGGACGCGTACGCTCCCATCCAGCTCAACGGCCACCTGTCCTTGCCCCACCCCGCGACCACACGCTGGAATCTGGGCGACTGGATACGGGACACGGCCCGTGCCTGGTCCGAGGTTTCCTGGGAGGACCTTGACCCGGACGAGGATCCACGCTTGCTCTTCGGACTCACGGAGTTGAGCTTCGGTACCCGCAACGGACTGTGGCCGATCGCCAGCACCGACCGAGGCGAAACCCTGTTCCTCATGGCTGCGGACGGCATGCTCTCCGGGATCCTGGTCGAAGACGGCGAAGGCGGTTGGGCACAGTACGAGATGAGCTTCGCCGAATGGCTCTACCGCTACCTCGTCGGCGAAGACATGGCCGGCCCCAACACCTCAGCCTTCTATCCCGGCCCGGTACAACTGCGCCGTCTTCCGATGACCGCAGACGAACGGCCAGAGCGCTGGAGCGGGCCTGAGCGCGGCATGTAACCCTGCCTGCCACGACAGTCACAGACGCCCATCACGTCACATGGAAAGCCAAACGGGACGACCACTAAGGCCAGTTGGGGGATGCTCCTCAGCTCGGTGTGTCCCTCAGCAGTCCGGTCAACACCTCCATGGCACGCCTCAGATGACCCTAGGGCGACGCGCCCGCGCTCCTCGCCCTCATCCCCCGGCTCCGCCGGGTCCTCAACATTGCCGACGACAAGGTTCGGGACGCCAGCCGCGCGTAGCCTTGCGACAGTCCAGTCGGTGTCCTCGATGACGTCGTGGAGCAGCCCGGTCACTGGCAACTGCCCACCTCACCCTCGCCGTCTGGGGCACCCTGGCACGATCACCCAACCGCCCCCGAAACAAGGAGCGCCCGAGTGCTCATCAACCCCAGTCGCGTCCCCGCAGGCCTGGTCAATCTCACCAAGACCGCCGCCGTCTCCCTGCACAAACAGGGCCTGGCCGGGCAGAGGGCCGCCGTCTACCTGGTTCTCGACCGGTCCCGCAGCATGAGCCGCTACTACCGTGACGGCTCGGTGCAGCACCTTGCCGAGCAGGCGCTGGGCCTGTCCGCCAATGTGGACGACGACGGGATCGTCCCCACGGTGTTCTTCGACAGCGACGCGCACCCTGCGATCGAGATCAGCGTCGATGACTATCAGGGCAGCATCGACCGCCACCACAAGGCTCTCGGCCGCATGGGCTCCACCAACTATTTCGCGGCCATGGACGAGGTCATCGAGCACTACCTCAACTCCGGCAGCACCGATCCCGCTTTCGTGATTTTCCAGACGGACGGCGGCCCGAACTCCCGGCGTGCCGCGGAGCAGATGCTGTGCAAGGCCGCCCGGCTGCCGCTGTTCTGGCAGTTCGTGGGCTTCGGCCCCGACCGGTTCGACTTCCTCCGCAAGCTCGACAACCTCGAGGTGCCCAAGAAGCGGGTCGTCGACAACGCCGGATTCTTCCCCGTGGGCGACAACCCGAAGCAGATGTCGGACGCCGATCTGTACGACCAGCTCATGGACGAGTTCCCGGACTGGCTGGCCGCAGCACGGGCCGCCGGAATCCTGCAGTGACCGCGCCGCCGGGCCCCCGCCGTCGGGGACTCCGGCGCCACAACACAGGCTTCCCGTCAGCCGTTCTGCCCCAGCGTGCCCTCCTCCACGTCGAGGCCCTCATGGGTGAGGGTGTGATCGACGGCGCCGAGCGTGTCCTTCACCTTCAGATCGCCGAGCCTCTCGTGATCGGCGGCGTGGGACGGACTGACGGCGGCCACCACGAATCCGGTGGCGAGGGACGCAAGGGCGAGAATGCTGCGCTTCTTCATACCTGCTCAACTCCGGAACCGTGCGGGGGTCACGCCCACGGGCGGCGAAGCCACGGACGCGGGTTCGAATCCATGCAGGTGGCACGTCTCCTGAAGTGCCGGTTTCCCGCCGGTCGGCCACCCCCACCCGAGCGCTGAGCGTCCCAAATCATTGCCGACACGGCAGTAGGCTGAAACGGTGGCCCCCTTACCGGAAGACTCACCGCAACTGATCGGCGAAGACGCCCGCGACACGGCCGTGCAGCGCCTGCAGGAGGCGTACGCCGAAGGGCTCATCTCCCATGAGGAGTTGGACGAACGCCTCCACCAGGTGCTCATCGCCAAGGCGCACGGCGAGCTCGTGTCGGCTCTGGCCTCGCTCCCGGCGGAGCACCCGAACACCACGTCAACGATCGCCGCCGCCGGCGGACGGATCCAACGGCGTGGCTTATGGCGGGTACCTCGCCTCCTCAAGGTCGAGTCCGCATTCGGAAGGGTGCATCTGGATCTGTCCCAGGCGATCATCGAGCATCCGGTCGTCGACATAGAGCTGCAACTCGGAACCGGTGGGGCCAGAATCACGGTGCCTCGCGACGCGGTCGTCGACATCGAAGGCGTACGCACCGAGTGGAAGGACCTGCGCTACAGGACCCCGCGGCGTTCCCTCCCCGGCGGGCCGAAGATTCGGATCTCCGGGACCATGGGATTCGGACGATTGAAGATCCGTCACGCCCGGCGCTGAATCTCCATCCGTCACGTCCGCCCCAAGTGTCGCGCACAAGGCCGTCGGGTGGCGGGACATGGCCAGCCGCGCTATCGCACGCGGTAAATCCGGCGACGTCGACAACCGTCCCCGGGATACTGGTCGCTCATGGATGAGGTCAAAGTCGTCGTCGCCCACTCCGAGCGCACGACCCTGCGCGTCGGCGACGTGTTCCTGAAGGTGGACGCCGATCAGGCGCGCATCGACGTCGAGGTCGAGGCGATGGCCCTGGCGCCGGTCCCGACCCCAAAGGTCCTGTGGCGCAAGCCGCCCGTGCTGGCGATCGCCGCGGTCCCGGGGAAGGCGCTGGGCGAGCTCGGCGAGCCGTCGACCGCGTCGCCGGCGGCGTGGGCCGCGGCGGGTGCGGCCATCCGGAAGTTGCACGATGCGCCGTTGCCGCCCTGGCCCGGCCGGCGCCTCGACGATTTGGCGGCGGATCTCGACGGCGAGTGCGAGCGGCTCGTGACCAACGCCGTCCTGCCCGCCGACCTGGTCACCCGCAACCGCCGGGTCGCCGAGGCCGCACTCCGGCCATGGACCCCCGTGTTCACGCACGGCGACCTGCAGATCACTCATGTGTTCGTCGACGATGACGAGATCACGGGCATCATCGACTGGTCCGATGCAGGCCAGGGTGATGCCCTGTTCGACCTTGCCATCCTGACGCTCGGGCATGAGGAGCACCTCGACGACGTCATCGCCGGCTACGGCACCGATGTCGACCTCGAGGTGATCCACGGGTGGTGGTCGTTGCGAAGCCTGCTGGCGGTTCGCTGGCTGGCCGAGCACGGTTTCGACCCGTTCGCGCCGGGCTGTGAGGTCGACGTGCTGAGATCCCGGATGTGAGACCGCGCGGAGCTGGCTCGCGCCCCGTTCGGCCGGCATCAACGGGAACTGGCACACCGTAATCCCGGAGGTCCGGAAGCCTCCTTTGTCAGGAGTCGCAACACGCATCGGACTGGTACCGAGCGCCCGTGCTGGGCCAGCCGCGGTCCATGAAAGGCGGCCGGTCGCGGCGGTCGAAACAGCGCACCAGGAAGTCACAGAAGGTGCCTGCGGTCTCGAACCAGTCGCTGCACTCGCTGCCGACGACGACGCGCCACTCGTCAGGATCCGGCTCGACCGGACGGAAGAAGTACTCACTGCCGTGTTCGTCCGAGCCCCAGGAGATGAGACCTCCGGGATCGGGGTGAAAGGGATACGGATACAGCTCCGGGGCCCCGAGACGTGCACGACGCCAGTCCTCCGACGACCACAACCGGTCCAACTCGGCCTGGCCGGCTACCAGAGGCCGACTCAGCGACAGGTAGCCGTCGATGCTCCCCGGACCGTAGAGGTCCAGGAACGCCTTGTAGTCCGAAGGCAGCTCCACCCCGAGGTAGTCCTCCGACGCCGTCCACAGACGCGCCCTGGCCCGGCCCCACGGCTCCGGTTCGCCGAGCAGCGCTCTCAGGCGACCGAGCGACGACGCCATACCTCCCCGTCCTCCGAACAAGATCTGCCGATGCTGCACCATCTCCTCCTGCCCGGCACCAGTCGCCGTACCCCGGCGGAACGGGTGGGATCGAGAGGACCCCGGGGGCCCGGCGCTACCGTAGCCAAGGTCGACTGCCTGACAGCACCGAAGGAGCATGCTGCATGAAGATCGTAACGTCACAGAAAGTCACAGCGTTCTTGATGTTCGAGGGCAACGCCGAGGAGGCGATGGCCTCCTATGTCTCGCTCTTCGACGACGCCGAGGTCGTCAGCATGACCCGCTATGGCGCCGAGGGTCCCGGCAAGGAAGGAAGCGTGCAGCACGCGACGTTCTCGCTCGCCGGCCAGCAACTCATGTGCATCGACAGCCCGCTGAAGCACGACTTCACCTTCACTCCCGCGATCTCGCTCTTTGTGCAGTGCGAGAACGAGGCCGAAATCGACCGTCTCTACACGGCCCTCGTCGAAGACGGCACGGAGCTCATGCCGCTGGGAAACTACGGCTTCAGCACCAAGTTCGGCTGGATCAACGACCGGTTCGGCGTCTCCTGGCAACTGAACCTGCCCGCGTAGGCCGATCAGCCCGGTCCCCCATCGGCAACGCCGCACCGCGACTCCCTGCGGGCGCCCAGGTCGAGGGACAGCCGTTCAAAGCCACCGCCGCCCGGCCCCGGCGCGGGCTCAGACCCCCGCCGCCAGCGTGCCGGTCCGCTGCCCCAGGGCTGCCGCCGCCGCTCCCACCAGGCCGGCGTCCGTGCCCATCTGGGCCGGGGCGACCTCCAGGTTCCGCACGAAGGAGAGGGTGGCGTAGTCGGCCAGGGCCTTGCGGAGGGGCGCGAGGAGCACCTCTCCCGCCTTGCCCACTCCCCCGCCGATCACCGCGATGTCGATCTCGACGAGCGTCGCGGTCGCGGCGATGCCGGCGGCCAGTGCCTGGGCGGCCCGTGCGAAGGAGGCCACGGCCACCGGATCACCGGCACGGGCGGCGGCGGCCACCGCGGCGGCCGAGGTGTCCCCGTCGGGGCCGGGCAGCCAGCCGCCCTCCAGGGCGCGGCGGGCGATGTTCGGCCCGCTGGCGAGGCGTTCCACACAGCCGCGCGCCCCACAGGGGCAGGAATCGCCGTCCAGGTCGACGCTGATGTGCCCGATATGCCCCGCGTTGCCGGTCGGCCCCGGGTGCAGGCGTCCGCCCAGGACCAGACCGCCGCCGACGCCGGTGGACACCACCATGCACAGCGCGTTGTCATGGCCGCGGGCCGCGCCCTGCCAGTGCTCCGCGGCGGTGATGGCCACTCCGTCGCCGATCAGTTCGACGGGCAGCCCGCCCGTCACGGCCCGGACCCGCCCCACCAGCGGATAGTCCCGCCAGCCCGGTACGTTGACCGGGCTGACCGTCCCCGCGGAGGCGTCCACGGGACCCGCGCTTCCGATGCCGACGGCACCCGTCCGTTCCCAGAGAGGAGAGGACTCCAACTCCGCCATGACGTCCTCCACGGCCCCCATCACGGTGTCGCCGTCCTCCTGGGCGGGCGTCGGACGCTGCGCGCACAGCAGGATCCGGCCGTGGCCGTCCACCAGCCCTCCGGCGATCTTGGTTCCGCCGATGTCGAGCGCGGCCACGAGGTCGGTGTGCATCAGTGTCAGATCTCCCAATGCGTCAAGTCGTACGGGCCCGGCGAACGGTGGCCGCCGCGGTTCGGGTCGCTCCGGCCGGGCACAGACCGAGGGCGCCCCTGGGGGAAGGCGCGGGCCGGAGATTGCGGAGGACAGTCTCCCTTGCATCTGACAACGTTGTCCAGGCTCTATGCTCGACGCCATATCCTCTTACCATCCCGGGACCGCGGCATCCCCGTGGACGACAGGACAGGACTGCGCATCGTGCCCGACACCGCCCGCCCACCCGTGAACCGCTACGGCAACCGTCCCACCATGAAGGATGTGGCAGCACGCGCGGGGGTCGGTCTGAAGACGGTCTCGCGCGTGGTCAACGGCGAGCCCGGGGTCACCCCGGACACCGAGCGCCGGGTCCAGGAGGCCATCGACGCACTGGGGTTCCGCCGCAACGACAGCGCCCGGGTGCTGCGCAAGGGCCGCACCGCCAGCATCGGCCTGGTCCTGGAGGATCTCGCGGACCCGTTCTACGGACCGCTGAGCCGCGCGGTCGAGGAGGTCGCCCGGTCCCACGGTGCCCTGCTGATCAACGGCTCCAGCGCGGAGGATCCGGACCGCGAACAGGAACTGGTACTGGCGCTGTGCGCGCGCCGGGTGGACGGGCTGGTCGTCATCCCGGCGGGCGACGACCACCGCTATCTGGAGCCGGAGCTCAGGGCGGGGGTCGCCACGGTGTTCGTGGACCGTCCCGCCGGCCGGATCGACGCCGATGTGGTGCTCTCGGACAGTTTCGGCGGGGCCCGTGACGGGGTCGCCCACCTCATCGCGCACGGTCACCGCAGGGTCGGATTCATCGGCGACATGCCGCGTATCCACACCGCGGCGGAGCGGCTGCGCGGCTACCGGGCCGCCATGGAGCAGGCGGGCATACCCGTCGAGGACTCCTGGATGTCCCTCGGTGTCACCGATCCCGAGCGGGTGCGGCGGGCCGCCGAGGAGATGCTCTCCGGTCCGGACCCGGTCACGGCGATCTTCGCGGGCAACAACCGTGTGACGGTCACCGTCGTCCGTGTCCTGGCCCGGCACAGCCGCCCGGTCGCCCTGGTCGGCTTCGACGACTTCGAGCTGGCCGATCTCCTCAGACCCGGCGTCACGGTGGTCGCCCAGGACGCCGCCGCCCTCGGGCGCACGGCCGCCGACCGTCTCTTCCGCCAGCTCGACGGCACCCTCCTGGCCCCGGAGCGCGTCCAGTTGCCCACCCGGCTGATCACCCGCGGCTCGGGCGAACTGCCGCCCGCAGTCTGAGGAACCCCTCCGGCCGGACACGCCCGTCGAGCACGGGGGTCCTCGGCCGTACTCGCCGGTCCAGCAGAGGGAATCCCCGGCCGTACGCGCCGGTCGAGCACAGGGAGCCCCCGGCCCAACGCGCCCGTCGAACACAGGGAATCCCCGGCCGAACGCGAGCCGCTGTCCCGGCGACCGCCTCCGGGGCGGACGCGACCGGCCGGTCCCGGGACGGCGAAGGCCCTCATGGCTGGCGCCGGGCAGCGGCAGCCATGAGGGCCTTGTGTTCGGGGGAAGAGGCTCAGCCCTTGCGGATCTTGATCTCCTCGGTGAGCTGCGGGACGACCGCGAAGAGGTCACCCACCACGCCGTAGTCGACCAGGTCGAAGATCGGCGCCTCGGCGTCCTTGTTGATCGCCACGATCGTCTTCGAGGTCTGCATACCCGCGCGGTGCTGGATCGCGCCCGAGATGCCGGCGGCGATGTACAGCTGCGGGGAGACACTCTTGCCGGTCTGGCCGACCTGGCTGGTGTGCGGGTACCAGCCGGCGTCCACGGCGGCGCGCGAGGCGCCGACGGCCGCGCCGAGGGAGTCGGCCAGCGCCTCGATGACCGCGAAGTTCTCCGCGCCGTTGACACCGCGGCCGCCGGAGACCACGATCGCGGCCTCGGTCAGCTCCGGACGGCCCGTCGACTCACGCGGCGTACGCGCGACGACCTTGGTGCCGGTGGCCTGGTCGGAGAAGGTGACCGACAGGGCCTCCACCGTACCCGCGGCCGGAGCGGCCTCCACCGCGGCCGAGTTCGGCTTGACGGTGATGACCGGGGTGCCCTTGACGACCCGGGAGGTGGTGGTGAAGGAGGCGGCGAAGACCGACTGGGTGGCCACCGGACCCTCGTCGCCCGACTCCAGGTCGATGGCGTCGGTGATGATGCCGGAACCGATCCGGACCGCGAGGCGGGCCGCGATCTCCTTGCCCTCGGTGGAGGAGGGCACCAGGACGGCGGCCGGGGACACCTGCCCGTAGGCGGCCTGCAGCGCATCCACCTTCGGCACCACCAGGTAGTCGGCGTACTCGGGGGCGTCATGGGTGAGGACCTTCACCGCGCCGTGCTCGGCGAGCGCCGAGGCGGTGTTCTCCGCGCCGGAACCGACGGCGACGGCGACCGGCTCGCCGATGCGGCGGGCCAGGGTGAGCAGCTCCAGGGTCGGCTTGCGGACGGCGCCGTCCACGTGGTCGACGTAGACGAGAACTTCAGCCATGGAAGTGGATCTCCTTGCGGATTACGAAGTCTGAGGGGCGGTCGGGCTGAGGAGCCTTAGACGAACTTCTGGCTCGCGAGGAACTCGGCGAGCTGCTTGCCGCCCTCGCCCTCGTCCTTGACGATGGTGCCGGCGGTGCGGGCCGGACGCTCGGCCGCGGACTCGACCTTCGTCCAGGCGCCCTCGAGACCGACCTCCTCGGCCTCGATCTCCAGGTCGGACAGGTCCCAGGACTGAACCGGCTTCTTCTTGGCCGCCATGATGCCCTTGAAGGACGGGTAGCGCGCCTCACCCGACTGGTCGGTGACCGAGACGACGGCGGGGAGCTGTGCCTGGAGCTGCTCGGAGGCGGTGTCGCCGTCCCGGCGACCCGTGACGGTGCCGTCCTCGACGGAGAGTTCGGACAGCAGGGTGACCTGCGGGACGCCCAGGCGCTCGGCCAGCAGCGCGGGGACGACGCCGCCGGTGCCGTCGGTGGACGCCATGCCGGAGATCACCAGGTCGTAGCCGGCCTTCTCGATCGCCTTGGCCAGCACCAGCGAGGTGCCGATGATGTCGGTGCCGTGCAGGTCGTCGTCCTCGACGTGGATCGCCTTGTCGGCGCCCATCGAGAGCGCCTTGCGCAGCGCGTCCTTGGCGTCCTCCGGACCCACCGTCAGCACGGTGACCTCGGCGTCGTCCGCCTCGTCGGCGATCTGCAGCGCCTGCTCGACCGCGTACTCGTCGAGCTCGGAGAGCAGACCGTCCACGTCGTCCCGGTCGACGGTCAGGTCATCGGCGAAGCGCCGGTCGCCAGTGGCGTCGGGCACGTACTTCACAGTGACAACGATCCTCAAGCTCACGCCGGCTCTCCTACTGCATCGTCATTTCTGGGCTGCCTTCTTGCAGGCAGCATAGGCGTCCGAAGCCGCTGATCCCGGCCGGGGCGACCCCGCGCTCCGAACGAAATATTACTCGCCAGTACACCCAGTGCCTGCCCACTGAGCAAGCGCTTTGAACTGTGACCTTGGCAACGCTGTGTAACCGGTCCGTGGATTCAGTCGCGAAGCCCGTTGAAGCGTCCCTGGTGGTAGAGCAACGGGCGTCCGGCCCCGCCGGATTCGCCGAGGACCACCTCGGCGACGACGAGATGGTGGTCTCCCGCGGGGATCCGCGCCACCACCCGGCAAACCAGCCAGGCAAGCACCTCGTCCAGGACGGGAACGCCCTCGGGGCCTTCGCTCCAGGCGGTGGGCGCGCCGAAACGATCGGCGCCGCTTCTGGCGAAGGTACCGGCCAGCGCCTCCTGGTGTTCACCGAGTATGTGCACGCCGACATGGTCGGCCTCGGAGATGACGGCCCAACTGGAGGAGCCGGCTCCGATGCCGAACGAGACGAGCGGGGGCTCGGCGGAGACGGAGGTCAGGGAGGTGGCGGTGAATCCGACCGGAGTCCCGTCCCGCTGGGCGGTGATCACGGCGACTCCCGCCGCATGGCGCCGGAAGACGGAGCGCAGCAGCTCCGGGGAGCCGAGCCGGAACGCGGCGAGGTCGGGCGTGGCCGTCATGGAGTCGTCCTTCTCACGAGGTGACGTGGGGCCCCCTCGGGTACGAGTCTGCGAAGGGGGAGGGTCCGTGGCTGCTCAGCTCGACGGACAGCGGGCACTCGCGGTGCGGGCCAGGGCCACCGGGACATGCTCGACGAGAAGGACTTCAAGGGGCATACAGTCAGACTGACGATACGTGCCGTGTGCAGTCAAGTGCGTCCGGGCATCTGGGAGATGCATCACCCGCTGTCGCACCGTCATCTCGTCGGTCATCGGAAGGACCCGGTCACCGGGCCGAGGCGGCGTCAGAGGGCGTCACCGAGCGCAGCGATCACATCCGCCGTACGGGGCTGCCCCGCCGCCCGCCGCACGATCCGCCCGTCGGCGTCCAGGACGAGCACGGTGGGCGTCTTGAGGATGCCGAGCGTGCGCACGAGTTCGAGTCGCTGTTCGGCGTCGATCTCCACATGGGCGACGCCGGGCACCATGCGTGCCACCTCCGCGAGGACGCGCCGGGTCGCCCGGCAGGGGGCGCAGAAGGCACTGGAGAACTGGACCAGCGTGGCCCGCTCGCCGAGCCCCTGGCCCAACTCCGCGGCGCCGAGCCGTCGTCCGTCGTCCCTGCCGTGCACTCTTGTTCTCCCGCTCCGCCGCCGGTGCGGCATCCGTATCCGCCCGGCCTCGTCGGCACGGGCATGTCCCTCCGCGCCACCGGCCCGGCCGTCCTCCTGGGCAGCGTTCACAGGGGCTCGAACATTCCCGCGTGCGCGCGGTACCGCGGCCGGACCCGCACCCCCGTGCCGCGGAACGCCCGATGTAATGGTGCACGCGGGTGACGTGACGAGGATCTCGCCGCTCACCGGCACCAGGACTGGCCCCCCGTCCGTTCTTGGGGCACGATCTGCGACATGCCGTGAAACCTACGGCAGCGTAACTTCGTGTCTTCCCGCCGGGAATGCTTTCCCAGGCCGAGAGAAGGGCCTGTCCCGCCCATGGCTGAGCTTGTGTACCGTCCCGTCGTCGGTCTCGCCCTCACGATGTTCAAGGCATGGGATCTGAAGATCGACTGCAAGGGGTCGGAGAACATCCCGCGCTCGGGCGGTGCGGTGCTGGTGAGCAATCACATCAGCTATCTGGACTTCATCTTCAACGGCCTGGCGGCGCTCCCCCAGAAGCGTCTGGTCCGCTTCATGGCGAAGGAGGCCGTCTTCCGGCACAAGGTGTCCGGGCCGCTGATGCGTGCCATGAAGCACATCCCGGTGGACCGCAGGCAGGGCGAGGCCGCCTATGCGCACGCGCTGGACTCACTGAGGTCGGGCGAGATCGTCGGGGTCTTCCCCGAGGCCACGATCTCGCAGTCGTTCACCCTGAAGAGCTTCAAGTCGGGGGCCGCGCGGCTGGCCCAGGAGGCGGGCGTCCCGCTGGTCCCCATGGCGGTGTGGGGCACCCAGCGGCTGTGGACCAAGGGGCATCCGCGCAACTTCCGGCGCAGCCACACCCCGATCACGATCCGGGTCGGCGAGGCGGTGGAGGCGACGCGCGACACCTATGCGGGCGCGCTCACCCGCCAGTTGCGCGAGCGGGTCCAGGATCTGCTGGAGGCCGCACAGCGCGCCTACCCCGCCCGGCCCAAGGGGCCGGACGACACCTGGTGGATGCCCGCCCACCTCGGCGGGACGGCGCCGACCCCGGAACAACTGCGCGCCGCCGAGGCGCACTGAGGCCCGTCAGGCGGGTGCGTGGACGGCGATCCGCGCTCCGGGGCTGAACTTCTCCAGCAGTTCGGAGAGTTCGACGCCGGCCCGCTCCAGGTCGGCCACCGGCATCGGGGCCAGTCCCTCCAGCAGGAAGATCGCCGAGGTGGACTCCTCGGTGAGCCGGGTGCGCGGCCCCTGCCGCCAGTTCCAGCGGCGGCAGGTGACACCGGCCTCGTCGCGCCAGACCACCTCGCCGGCATCGGGGTGCTCGACGGCCTGCTCGCCGCCCGCCACGGTCATGAACTCCTCGTCGCCGGTGGCCCGAACCAGGCGCATGGCCCCCTGGACCAGGTCGAGATCCTCGCCGCCGACCGGGATCAGATGGGCGACGCTGATGGCGTTGTAGACGTCGACGAGCACATTGATCCGGGGCAGACCGCCGTCCGACAGTGCCCTTCTCGCCAGCCCCTCGGCCGAGTTGCGGGTGCGGGACGGCTTGGACCCGAAGGCGGTGTACAGCGCACGCCAGGCCGCCATGTGCGGGTCCTCGTGCGGGGCGCGCCCGTCCAGGCGTGCCGCCAGCCGGCGGGCCGCGTCGTCGAGCAGGGCCGAGGTGCCTTCGGTGCTGGGGCCGTTGACGAGCCCATGGGCCTCGATCGCGACATGGGTGAAGCCGGGCGCGAGGGTGCGCACCTCGTCGGACACGGTCAGGGTGAGGGTCATCGCCTGCCTCAAAGTGCGGTGGGGAGCGTCTTCCAGAGAGCCGGACGGTCGGGCGCGGCCCTGAGGGCGCTCAGCACGGCCGGATGAGGTTCATCATACAGGACTGGATAGTCCACCTCATTGAACTTCCTGTCGGGGACCCAGGCCAGCCGCTCACCGTCGAGGGAGAAGCGGGCGTCGACACCCGGTTTGTTGCCACGGGGATCCTGTCGGTGCCAGGAGCCGTGGAACCGCACGGCCACCAGACCGTGCACGGCATGACCGTCGCCGTCGTCATGCATCAGCCGCTGATAGCACAGCGCGGTCGGGATGTCCTCGGCGCGCAGCAGGGCGGCCAGGGCGTGCGCCTTGGCGTGGCAGATGCCGGTGCGCAGCTCGATGACGTCGGAGGCACGCCAGGTGACGCGTGGATCGCCACTGTCGGCGGAGTGCGCGAGGGAGTCACGGACGAACTCATAGGCGGCCTGCGCATAGGCATACGAGTCCGCCGCCTGGCGGGCGAGGCGTGCGGCCGCCTCCCGCACCACCGGATGATGGTGGTCGATGGCGTCATCGGCGGCCAGATAGGCGGAGAGGTCCGGGTTCCGCTGGATCAGTTCCATGCCCGCAGAGCATAGGAACGCGGCCGACCGCCAGTCAATGACTTTTCGGTCGACCGCATATCTATGCAGAGAGGTGGGGTGCTCGGGGGTGCCCCTATCGGGCCATCTCCTCCTTGAGGGCCGCCACGAACCGGTCCACGTCGTCCTCGGTCGTGTCGTAGGCGCACATCCAGCGGACGTCGCCGGCGGCCTCGTCCCAGAAGTAGAAGCGGAAGCGCTTCTGCAGGCGCTCGCTCACGTCGTGCGGAAGACGCGCGAAGACGGCGTTGGCCTGCACCGGGTAGAGGATCTCCACCCCGTGGACCGCGCGGACGCCCTCCGCCAGCCGCTGCGCCATCTCGTTGGAGTGGCGGGCGTTGCGCAGCCAGAGGTCCTTGGCGAGCAGGGCCTCCAGTTGCACCGACACAAAGCGCATCTTCGAGGCGAGCTGCATGGACAGCTTGCGCAGATGCTTCATACGGCCGACGGCGTCCTGGTTGATGACGACGACCGCCTCGCCGTACAGCGCGCCGTTCTTCGTCCCGCCCAGGGAGAGGATGTCCACGCCGACCGCGTTGGTGAACGTCCGCATCGGCACGTTCAGGGCGGCGGCCGCGTTGGCTATCCGGGAGCCGTCCAGGTGCACCCTCATCCCGTGCGCATGGGCGTGCTCGCAGATCGCGCGGATCTCCTCGGGCGTGTAGAGGGTGCCCAGCTCGGTGCTCTGGGTGATCGAGACCACCTGCGGCATCGCGCGGTGCTCGTCCTCCCAGCCGTACGCCTGCCGGTCGATCAGCTCGGGGGTGAGCTTGCCGTCCGGGGTGGGCACGGTGAGCAGTTTCAGACCGCCCATGCGTTCGGGGGCGCCGCCCTCGTCGACGTTGATGTGGGCGCTCTCGGCGCAGATCACCGCGCCCCAGCGGTCGGTGACCGCCTGGAGCGCGACGACGTTCGCCCCGGTGCCGTTGAAGACCGGGAATGCCTCCGCCGTGGCACCGAAGTGGCCCCGGATGATGCCCTGGAGGTTGTGGGTGTACGCGTCCTCGCCATAGGCGACCTGGTGCCCGCCGTTGGCCACGGCCAGCGCGGCGAGCACCTCCGGGTGGACCCCGGCGTAGTTGTCGCTCGCGAAACCGCGGACCTGCGGGTCGTGATGACGACGCGCGTCGGTCTTGGGAGGGTTCACGGCCTCTCGGTGAGCCACAGACGGTTTCCGTTCACTTCGGCGGCGGGCTTCTCCCAGACCCCGGCGATGGCCTCGGCCAGGTCCCGGACATCGGTGAAGCCCGCGAACTTCGCGTTGGGGCGTTCGGCGCGCATCGCCTCGTGCACCAGTGCCTTCACGATCAGGATCGTAGCCGCAGAGGTCGGACCGCCCTCACCCGCCGTCTTGCGGAAGCCGTCGGCCATGGCCAGCGTCCAGGCCTCGGCGGCGGCCTTCGCCGCCGCGTAGGCCGCGTTGCCCGCGGCCGGCTTGGCCGCGCCGGCGGCGCTGATCAGTACATAACGGCCGCGGTCGCTGCGCTGGAGCGCGTCGAAGAAGGCGAGCGAGGTGTGCTGCACGGTGCGGATCAGCAGCTTCTCCAGCAGATCCCAGTCGTCGATGCCGGTGCGGGTGAAGGCGGTGCCGCCACGCCAGCCGCCGACGAGGTGGACCAGTCCGTCCACCCGGCCGAAGTCCCGCTCGATATGGGCGGCCCAGTCCCGGACCGACTGGAGGTCGAGCAGGTCGGCCTTCTCTCCGACGACGGTGGCGCCGCCGTGGGCGTAGCGCGCCGCGTCCACGGCCTCCGCCAGCCGCTCCGGGTTGTTGTCGGAACCGACGACGACGGCCCCGGCGTCCGCGAGCCGCTCCAGTGTCGCCCGGCCCGCGGGTCCTCCCGCGCCGGCCACGGCGATCACCGCGCCGCTCAATGGCCCGTTCCCATTGCCCATCTTCGCCTCCTGCCGAGCGATGTCGGTGCCGTCGCTCATGCGGCGACCTGCTCGGCGCTCTCAGCGGTGATGCCCTTGGTCGAGGCGATCACGGACTTCAGCTTCTTCTGGAGCGCCTCATAGAACATGCTCAGCGGAAACTCGTCCGGAAGCACGTCGTCCACGAGCTTACGCGGCGGCTGGGACAGATCCAGCGCGTCCGGGCCCTTCGCCCAGCGGGATGCGGGATGCGGAGCGAGATAGGTGGAGACCAGCTCGTACGCCTTGAACCAGTGGACCAGCTTGGGCCGGTCGATGCCCTCCCGGTACAGCGTCTCGATCTCGCCGCACAGCTGGTTGGTCACCTCGGGGGCGCGCCGCCAGTCGATGGTGAGCTTGTTGTCGGTCCAGCGGACGACGTCGTGCCGGTGCAGATAGGCGAAGAGCAGCTGACCGCCGAGACCGTCGTAGTTGCGCACCCGCTCACCGGTGACCGGGAAGCGGAACATCCGGTCGAAGAGCACCGCGTACTGGACGTCGCGGCCCTGCGGGAAGCCGTCGGCCTCCAGTCGCACGGCCTCCTTGAAGGCGGTGAGGTCGCAGCGCAGCTCCTCCAGTCCGTACATCCAGAACGGCTGACGCTGTTTGATCATGAACGGGTCGAACGGCAGGTCGCCATGGCTGTGGGTGCGGTCGTGGACCATGTCCCACAGCACAAAGGCCTGCTGGCAGCGCTCCTGGTCGTGGACCATGGCGAGGATGTCCTCGGGCAGCTCGAGACCGAGGGTGTCCACGGCGGCCGAGGTGACCCGACGGAAGCGGGCGGCCTCGCGGTCGCAGAAGATGCCGCCCCAGGTGAAGCGCGCGGGGGCCTCGCGCACGGCGACGGTCTCCGGGAAGAGAACGGCCGAGTTGGTGTCGTAGCCCGCGGTGAAGTCCTCGAAGGTGATGCCGCAGAACAGCGGGTTGTCGAAGCGGGTGGCCTCCAGCTCGGCCAGCCAGTCGGGCCACACCATGCGCAGGACGACCGCCTCGAGGTTGCGGTCCGGGTTGCCGTTCTGCGTGTACATCGGGAAGACGACCAGATGCTGGAGCCCGTCCCGGCGGTCCGCGGCGGGGTGGAAGGCCAGCAGCGACTCCAGGAAGTCGGGCACCCCGAAGCCCTCCACGGCCCATCGGCCCAGGTCACGGACGAGCGCCTGGTGGTAGGCGGCGTCGTGCGGCAGCAGCGGGGAGAGCTCCTGGACGGCGTCCGTCACCCGGCGGACGGCGAGCTCGGCCTCCGCACGGGTCGGGGCCCCCTCGGTGTCGAAGGCGATCGAGCCGTCCTTGTTCTGCCATGGCCGGATCTGTTCCACGGAACTCTTGAGAACGGGCCAAGCCGGATGCTCCACCACCCTGCCCTGCGAAGGAACCTGCCCCTCCGAACCCGTCTGCACAAGAATTTCCGTCATCGCTCGACCTCCACGGGAGAAACTCACGTAGACACACCGTATGTGTACGAGCTTTCACTCAGCAAGTAGGAGATCAGAAGATTGTCCTGCGTCACCCCGCGTTCACCGACCTTTTTCCTGTCGGGCACTGCGGACGCGAGGGGTTCCACGCTCATCGGGGGATGTCCTCCGGGGCACGGGACGGCGTGGTCCGGCCGATGGATTCCGGTCAGCGGACTCCGGCCGACGGTCCCCCGGCCGACGGTCAACACCCGTATGACGCGCCCACCCAGGGATGACACGCGGTTGGCGGTGCGGTCCCGATTTCAGGCGGCACCGGGCGCCCATTGCCTCACGCACGAGCGGGTCCGGGGCGAAGCCGGGCGATTAGGCTGCGGCCGTGCCGCGCCGTTCGAGGAGCGCCGCGCGGCAACCGAGCCGCCGTCGACGGAAGCGAGTTGAACCTTGAACTTCCTCACCATCGGTCATCGCGGAGTCATGGGTGTCGAGCCCGAGAACACGCTCCGGTCCTTTGTCGCCGCGGAGCGCGCGGGCCTCGACCTGATCGAACTCGATCTGCATCTCAGCAAGGACGGCGCTCTCGTGATCATGCACGACGCCGAGGTGGACCGTACGACCGACGGCACCGGGCCGATCGTCGAGAAGACCCTCGCCGAGCTGCGCGCGCTCGACGCGGGACGCGGTGAGCGGGTCCCGGTGTTCGACGAGGTCCTGGACGCGGTGAAGGCCCCGCTCCAGGCTGAGATCAAGGATGTGGCGGCGGCACGGGCGCTGGCCGAGGTGATGCGCCGCCGGGACCTGACCGGCCGGGTGGAGGTGTCCTCGTTCCACGACGAGGCCATCGTCGAGGTCGCCCGACTGGTACCGGGCGTGCGCACCGCGCTGATCGCCGGCCGCTACGGGACCGATGTGGTGGAACGCGCCGTCGAGGCCGGAGCCGGCACCGTCTGCCTCAACATCCGCCGGCTGACGCTGGAGGTCGTGGAACACGCGCGCAAGGCGGATCTGAGGATCCTCGGCTGGGTGGTGAACACCCAGGACCAGCTGCGACTGGTCCGCGCCCTGGAGCTGGACGGCGCGACCACCGACTATCCGGAGATCAAGCGCACCGGCCGGTTCACCGCCTGACCGGCCGGGCCCGCCGCGCGCCCCTCGCCCCGGGTGCGCCGCCGGGCCGCCGCGCGCAGGGGTCAGACCAACGGCTTGACCAGCAGCTCGAACTGCAGATCGTCGCGCTGCGGAATGCCGAAGCGCTCATCGCCGTACGGGAAGGGGGTCATCCGTCCCGTACGGCGGTAGCCGCGCCGCTCGTACCAGGCGATGAGGTCGTCCCGTACGGAGATCACGGTCATATGCATCTCGGAGACGCCCCAGGTCCGGCGGGCCATCCGCTCCGCCTCGGCGATGACCGCCTTGCCCAGCCCCGCGCCCTGGAGCGCGGGGCTCACCGCGAACATGCCGAAGTAGGCGTGTTCGCCGCGGTGTTCGAGCTGGCAGCAGGCGACGATCGTGCCGTCCCGCTCGACGGTCAGCAGCCTGCTGTCGGGCGACTTGACGACCTCCAGCACCCCCTCGGGATCGGTGCGCTGCCCCTCGAGAAGGTCCGCCTCCGTGGTCCAGCCGGTCCGGCTGGATTCGCCGCGGTACGCCGACTCGATCAGCGCGACCAGCGCATCGGCGTCGGCGTCGGTGGCGTCGCGAAAGGTCAGGCCGGTCGCGGCGGTGGCACTGTCCATGGGGTGAGTTCTCCGATTCGATGGCACGGCGTGGGCACCGACGAGGGTAGTGCCCATGCATGGTCCATATTCTGAGCAGCCGCACGCTGCTGCGTCCGACCGACCCGGAGCGCTCCCGTGCCTTCTACGGCGAGGGACTCGGGCTGCCGGTCTACCGGGAGTTCGGTACGGGGCCGGAGCGCGGGGTCGTGTACTTCCTCGGGGGTGGTTTCCTCGAGGTGGCGGGGCGCGGCGATGTCCCGCCCTCCCCCGCGCTGAAGCTCTGGTTGCAGGTACCGGACGTGACGGCCGCGCACCGGGAGCTGACCGCCGCCGGGATCGGGATCGTCCGCCCGCCGGTGAGGGAGCCCTGGGGCCTGATCGAGATGTGGATCGAGGATCCGGACGGTACCCAGATCGTGCTGGTGGAGGTCCCGGCCGACCACCCCCTGCGCTACCGGCCGGGGATCTGAGGCCGTCCGGTGAGGTGCGGCTCGCCCCGCCGGGGTTCTTCCGACGCGGGTCAGCCGCGGGCCGTGCCGAGCCGGCCTTCCAGCTGGATGAGCAGTTCGCCGAGCAGCGCGGCCAGTTCGTGCCGTCCGTCCTCGTCGAGCCCGGAGAGGGCGGACGCCTCGTAGGAGAGCTGTTCGGGCAGCACCCCGTCGACCAGGTCGCGGCCGGCCTCGGTGAGGCGGACATGGGCGACCCGGCGGTCGCGGGTGTCGCCGCGCCGCTCGACCAGGCCGCGCTCGCTCAGCTGTTTGAGGCGTTTGGTGACGGCGGCGCCGGAGGAGAAGGTCTCGCGGGCGATCTCGCCGGGTGTCAGTTCATGGTCCGCACGGCGCAGCGTGCCGAGGACGTCGAACTCCGGGCGGGTGAGCCCGACGCGGCGCAGCGGGGCGTCCTCGGCCTGTTGGAGCAGTGCGGCACAGCGGTTGACCCGGCCGATGATCTCCATGGGCCCGGTGTCGATGTCGGGGCGGACGGCCTGCCACTGCCGCACCACGGCGGCGACGATGTCACCCGCCGGTTCCCGTCCGGCCGGGCTGCTTCCCCCGGGGCGCGCCCCGGACCGCGGTCCGACGGCCGTGTCGCGCCCGGTGTTCCGGCCTTCCGCGCCGGCGCCCGTACCGCCGTCCGTGGCTCTCCGCCCGGTCGCACGGTTGTCCGTCATCGCCGTCCGTCCGTTCGCTGCCGTCCTGCCCGCCGTCATGCCCGTGCGCCTTCCGAGGTGTGCAGTCCCTGCCGTCGTACCGTCGCGGCGAGCGTACGATGCCCGGCCTGTTCGGCGCGCAGCACCCGCTCCTCCGGCAGGGCGCGCAGCCACCATTCGCCGGCCGCGGCGTCGGCGGCGGCGCGCAGGTCCACGACGGCGGCGGACAGACCACGGCGCGCGGCCTCCAGATCGCGCGGTGCGGGGTGCTCCGCGGCCACCACGGCGGCGGCGCGCTCCCGGGCCCGTTCCACGGCGCCGAGGGCGTGTTCGATGCGGTCTGAGGCGCGGCGGTTGGTGACCGCGATCGCGGCGGCGAAGCCGACCAGCGCTCCGATGAGGGTGTCAAGGACCCGGTCGGTGATCAGCTCTCCGGGTCGCTGATAGGTGGCGAACTCGGTGATGAGCAGCGCCATCGGGGTCACACAGACGCTGCCGAGCCAGTAGTTGCGGCTCATCAGTGCCTCGGCGCCGAAGCTGAAGGCGAGGCCGAAGAGCACGAGGGCCAACTGGTTCAGATGGGCGATCGGGGCGACGGCGGCGAAGAGCAGCACCCCGGCGATGTTGCCGACGACGCGCTGGACGCCTCGGCGCCAGGTGAGGGTGACATTGGCCTGGTAGAGCGCGGCGGCGGTGACCAGCGCCCAGTAGGGGCGGCCGACGCCGCAGGCGAGCGAGACATAGCCGGCGAGGGCACAGCCGAGTGCGGTGCGCAGGGTCAGGGGCGCGAGCGGGCCGAGCCGGTGGCGCAGCGGGCGTCGCGGGGAGTCGAGTTCGGCCTCCACGCCGAGGAGTTCCTCGGCTGCCTCGCCGAGGTCGTCCGGCTGCGGGACGGGGCCGGTGCCCCGCAGTGCGCGGGCCCAGACACGCAACTGCTGCGGATCGGTGTCGGCCGGTGCCGCGAGAGCGACCTCGGCCCGGACGACGAGTCGCTCCAGGGCGCGCCGGGGTGCGGAGCGGGCGCCGGTGGACAGCAGCGACTGCCAGGCGGTGTGGACGGCGGCCGCCGCGTCGGCCCGTGCGGTGGCGGTCCCGGTCGCGGTGTATGCGGCGGCGGCACTCAGGGCGTGGGCGGTGGCCCGGCGCTCCGGGCCGTGCGGCCGCAGGAGTCCAGGGGCCATGCCCACGATCCAGGACCAGGCACCCGCGGCGGCGGCCAGGGCGATATGGCCGGGGACCTGGCCGGTGGACTGCGGGACGAACAGGGAGGCGGAGGTGATGAAGGTGAAGATCACATTGCCCGGCGGTCCGATCCTGGTGGCGTCGCAGAGTGTCTTCTGCAGGGCCGCGAGCAGGGCGCCGACGGTCACCAGCACGATCGCATGCGTGGTGAGCGACGCGGTGAGCAGGGCGAGGGCGAGGCCGCCGACCATGCCGAGGACCACCAGGGCGAGCGCCCGGGCCCGGGCCGCATAGGGGCGGTTGTGGGCGTAGAGGGCGCAGAGCGAGCCCGCCATCGTGTACACGGCCAGGTCGAGACGGCCGAGCGCCAGCAGCGTCACATTCGGCGGGGCCGCCGCGACGACCACACTCAGCGCGGGCTTGAACCAGATGTCGGAGGGACTGCCGGGACGCAGGAGACCTGACAGGGGTAGCGGGCGCACACGGGAGGTTCTGGGGGTCTCACTGCTCATACCCATGAGCTTAGCAGGTGTTTTACTCGTAAATCATTCCCTCGTCGCCACCCCGGCCTGCGTCGCGCCCCTCGCGCTCCCCCGAGTACCCCTGTGCGCTCGCGTGCGCACCGTCCGTGACGGGCATGCCCCTGCGAGGGAGACCGTCGAGCGGGGGAGGTGCGCGGTGCACGGTCCTGCTTCACTCGGCTGGCTGCTCGTCGCGCTGTGCGCGGTGACCGGTGCCTACTGTCTGCTCCGCATGCGCAGCGCCGTCGAGGAACAGCGCCGGGCCGCGGGCGGCGAGGCACTGATGGGCTTCGGCATGGCGGTGATGGCCGTGCCTGCGGCGGTCGCCGTGCCCCCGTCCTGGGCCTGGACCGCCTGTGCGGCGGTCTTCGGCGCTGCGGCCCTGCGGGCGCTGTGGGCGGCCCGCACCGATGCACATCATCTGCACCATCTGGCGGAGACCTCCGCGATGGTCTATATGGCGGTGACGATGGGGGCCTCCGGCGGGCACCACGCCCACGGCGGTGGCGTGCCGGCGCTCACGGCGGTGTTCCTGCTCTACTTCGCGGGCTATGCGCTGCTCTCCGGCGTCCGGCTGGTGCCGGTCGCGGCGGTGAGCCCGGGCGGAAGCGTGCGCACCGTCGGCTGGGGCGACCGGCCGGAACTGGCACGGGCCTGCCGGCTGTCGATGGCGATAGCGATGCTGGCGATGCTCATGACGCTCTGACGGGGTGTCGCACCGGAGTGCGTCGCTCTCTACGGCCGACGCCGGACTCAATCGTGGCGTACGTCACTTTGCCGCGACGGGAGGTATCCGGGCGGCGCCCTGCTCATAGGCTTCGCCTCATGATGGTCCCCGCGGCACTGTTGCTGCTCGGCGGTTTGACCGCCCTTCTCGCCCCGCGGCTGCTGGCCCGGGCGGACTGGCCGGACCGGGAACCGGTGGTCGCCCTGTGGGTGTGGCAATGCGTGGTGATGGCCGTACTGGTGTGCTGCGTCCTGTCGATGGCGCTGAGCGCCGCCGCGGCCTGGACGGCCGTGCGAGGTCATCTCTTCGCCCCCGCGCCGCACTCGGTCGTGGACGCCTACGCTCTGGGCACCGGCGCCCAGTGGGCCGCGACCACCGCGGTGGCCCTGGCGTGCGGCGGGGCGTGGACCGCGGCGATGCTGGTCCGGGAGATCGCCGGGGCGCGGGTGCGCCGCCGCCACCGCCGTGCCGAACTGCGCCTGCGGGCCCCGCTGTTGCCCGGCGAGAGGGCCGACAGCGAACGACTGGTGGTCCTGGAGGGCGAGCGCCCGGACGCCTGGTGGCTGCCCGGCGCCCCTCCCCAACTGGTCATCACCACAGCGGCGTTGCGCCGACTGAAGGGCAAGCAGCTGGACGCGGTGCTGGCCCATGAGCAGGGGCACGCACGGGCCCGGCACGACTGGCTGCTGCACTCCTCCGCCGCGCTGGCCAACGGTTTTCCGCAGGTGCCGGTCTTCGCGGCGTTCCGTGACGAGATGCACCGGCTGGTCGAACTCGCCGCGGACGACATGGCCTCGCGCCGTCACGGCCGCCTCACCACCGCGCTGGCGCTGGTGGAACTCAACGAGGACCGGGGGGTGTTCGGGCCCTGCCCCACTCCGCAGGCCCATCTTCCGCAGCGCGTCGACCGTCTTCTGACTCCCCCGGACCGGCTGCCCCCGGCACACCGACTGCGGCTGACGGCGACCGCGGCACTGGTCCCGGTGCTTCCCGTACTGGTGGCATTGACCCCGGGGCTGCGGGCTCTGGGTTAGCACCGGACGCCTGCACCGGGCACCTCATGGGGGCGTCCCGGTTCCTCAGCCCTTGTAGTCCTCGACCTGGGCGGCGGGGCGGACGCGCGCCTCGTTCGGGTTCTCGCCGAACTCGGCCTTCGCGCGGCGCTGACGCAGCAGATCCCAGCACTGGTCCAACGCGCGTTCGAGCTCGGCGAGCCGTTCCTGTTCCGTCGCACTGTCGATCCGGCCGGAGGACAACGCGTCCCGCAGACCGCGCTCCTCGTCCACCATGGCCGCGATCCTGGCCATGATCTGCTCTTCAGCCATGTGCGTCACGCCTCCTCGGGGAATGGAGCCCCCACCAGCGACGGTACAGCGGTCCTACCGCTCAGGGCTGTGGATCACGGTCCTGAGCGGTAGGACCGGCATCCGTCCTGGACCATCCCCCGTGTGGCCCAGGACGGACCCCACCCCGGAACCGACCCATGGGAAACGGGTCCGAGACGCCCCGAGTATAGTTGGCTGGCAGCCAGTCAACACAGGAGTCCAGCATGACGCCGCGCAGCGCCTCGGTCAACGAAGAACTGCGGCGGCGGTCCCGTGAGCGGCTGCTGCAGGCGGCGCTCGAACTGGTCGGCGAGCGCGGCTATGACGCCACGACCCTCGGCGACATCGCGGATCGGGCCGGCTCCGCCCGGGGCCTGGTCTCGTACTACTTCCCCGGCAAGCGGCAGCTCCTCCAGTCGGCCGTGCACCGGCTGATGCACCGCACTCTGGAGGAGGCGCTGGAGCGGGAGCCGCACACCGAGGACGGCCGGGAGCGGCTGGCCCGGGCGATCGACGCCGTCCTGGGGCTGACCGTCCACCACCGGGTGCTCATGCGCGAGCACATGGCGGGGATCCTCCAGGCGGAGGGGTTCGTGCAGTGCCCCGAACAGCAGCGGCTGGCCGAACTGCTGCGGGACACGGTCGCGCGGCGCGGTTCGAAGGACATCGACACCGACTACCCGATGCTGCGGGCCCTGTTGATGGGCGCGGTCTACGCCGCACTGGTCCCGGGCGCCCCGATGTCGCTGCCCGTGCTGCGGGAGGAGCTGTTCGAACGGTACGGCCTCGACGAGGAGATGGGCACACCGCCGGACCCCGAGGGGGCCGAGGAGGCGTACGACCCGGATCTGTCGCGGTTCTTCGCCCCCCAGGACCGCACCCCGAAGAGGCCGGCCGACCGGAAGTGACCGACCGGAAGTGACCGACCGGATCTGAGTCGACCTCAGGCAAGGCATCTGCTCAGCAACGGGTGTGACGAGGCGTCAGGAATCCGGCCTCCCGCGCGCCGGCGATCAGTTTCAGCGCTCTGCGGCGGCTGCGTCCCGTCGCACACATCACCGCATACACCGGATCGTCATTCTCCTTCTGGGCCGCGAGATACTCCTCGGCGACCAGTCGCAGCCCCTCGATGCCACGGGGCCATGGGGGCCGGTCGCCCGTCACGGGCGCCTCGGCGGGCTCGCGGGCGGGGCCGGGTTCCATGGCACACGCCCGGAACAGCGGTTCCTCGATCCAGTCGGCGAGCACCGCGAGGTCGTCCAGCGACAGCGGCGGCTGGGCCCGCACCTCCTCGATCGCCACACAGTCGTCGGCCACCACCGCGAGGACCTCGATCCGGCCCCCTTCGGGCAGATCGAGCCGGGCGGTGAACCATCTGGTGACGTTTCCGTGCTCCCGCACTTCCCATGCGGGCCGGACGGACACCGCCCCATCCGATCGAAAATGATCAGAAAAATCCTCAAAGGACACTTCGAGCACACACGTAACGTAAGCGATTGATCACATACCATGCGAAAGCCACGCACGGCAGGAGCGCGCACCGCACCCCGTCGGCCCAGCGCCGCACCCGCACGCCCTCCCTTCACACCGTGCGCGGTGCAATGCTGGAGCCACCAGCGAATCTCCTCAACGAGGGAGTTCCGCCGTGCTGCATATCGCCGTCGTCGGCTCCGGGCCCAGCGGGGTCTACACCGCTCAGAGCCTTGTGGAGCAGGATCCAGAGGTACGCGTCGACGTCCTCGACCGTCTGCCGTGCCCGTACGGTCTCGTGCGGTACGGCGTGGCACCCGACCACGAGAAGATCAAGTCGCTGCAGAACAATCTGCGCGCGGTCATGGAACACGAGCGGATCCGGTTCCTCGGCGGCGTCGAGGTGGGCGCGGACGGGGTGTCACCGGCCCGGCTGCGCGAGCTGTACCACGCGGTGGTCTACTGCGTGGGTGCCGCGACCGACCGGCACCTCGGCATCCCCGGCGAGGAACTGCCCGGCAGCTGGTCGGCGACCGAGTTCGTGTCCTGGTACAGCGCGCACCCGGACTCCGTGGCCCACGGCTTTGTGCACGGCGCCCGCACGGCCGTGGTGATCGGCGTCGGAAACGTCGCGGTCGACGTGACCCGGATGCTGGCGCGCGAAGCGGCGGAGCTGAGCCCCACCGACATGCCGCAGGGGGCGCTCGCCGCACTGGCCGACAGCAAGATCACCGAGATTCAGATGGTGGGGCGGCGCGGCCCCTCGCAGGCCCGTTTCACCACCAAGGAGCTGCGCGAACTCGGCGCGCTGCCGGACACCGAGGTGGTCGTGGACGAGGCGGAGGCGGCGCTCGATCCGGCCTACGTCGACCCCTCCGGGCTGCCGGCCGTCCAGCGCCGCAATGTCGAGGTGCTGCGCGGCTGGGCCGCCGCACCGCCACGGCGCGCCCCGCGCCGGATCAGGCTCCGCTTCTTTCTGCGCCCGGTCGAACTCCTCGCCGAGGGCGGCCGGGTGGGCGCGGTGCGGTTCGAACGGACGGTCCCCGACGGACAGGGCGGGGTCACGGGCACCGGGCGGTACGAGGACATCGAGGCACAGGTGGTACTGCGCTCGGTCGGCTATCGCGGAGTGCCGCTGACCGGACTGCCGTTCGACGCGGCAAGCGGCACCGTGCCGCATCGGGCGGGGCGGGTGCTGCGCGACGGGGCCGTCGCTCCGGGCGAGTATGTGGCCGGGTGGATCAAGCGGGGCCCGACGGGCGTCATCGGCACGAACCGGCCGTGCGCCAAGGAGACGGCGGCCTCACTGCTGGAGGACGCGCCCTCGCTCGTGGCACGCGCCGTTCCCGGCGATCCGCTCGCGGCCCTGAGGGCGGACGGGGTGGCGCCCGTCGAATGGGCGGGGTGGCAGTCGATCGAACGGGCCGAGGCGGAACTGGGGGCGTCGCTCGGCCGAGGGGTGGTCAAGCTGCCGGACTGGCAGTCCCTCCGGGCCGCCGCGAGCGACCACGCACCGTAGGCTCAGTCCCGGCAGGGCCCCGCACCCGGTCGCTCCGGGCTCCGACGGGAACGTCATACCGGATTGTCGGCACTGCTCCCCAACGAGGTAGCTTTACCCCTAGGGGTATTTCCTGAAGGAGTGGACCGTGGACCTGGACCTTGCGGGCGCCGAGCTACGAGCCGTGCTGAACCGACTGCGTCGGGCGCAGGGCCAGATATCCGGGGTGATCCGGATGATCGAGGAGGGCCGAGACTGCGAGGACGTCGTCACTCAGCTCGCCGCCGCGTCCCGCGCCCTCGACCGGGCGGGCTTCGCGATCATCGCGACCGGCCTGCAGCAGTGCCTGATCGACGGCGAGGGCGAGCTCAAGTCGCCCGAGGACCGCGAGCAGATGCGGGCCCGGCTGGAAAAGCTGTTCCTGTCGCTGGCATAGACGGGCGCCGTGGCCGCGGCGCCACCGGTGTGAAGCACCCGGCCGCACCCCGCACGGCCGTCACACCCGGTCGGCAGGCGGGACGCACACCCCTCGCGGCCGCCCGAGGGCCGCGTCCGTGCGCTGCGGTGGTAGAACGCACGGACGCGGTGCGGCACGGCGCGGGCCAGCGCTCTCGAGTGCCGCGGGAGGGGGCCGGCAGACGCACCCGCCCCCTGATGAGCACGCCCGAACCGCGTGGCGGACATGCCCAGTCCTGTGTGCCGGGCCCTCTTCCCGGTCGCGGTACGAGCGGATGGGCGTGACTGCCCCGGAGGCCCGGCTCGATGCGACCGGCGCGAAGACGCCGTCCCGACGAGGATCGTGCCTCCGCACCCTTCGGTGCACGGGGCCCAACGGCCCCAGTCCGGGGGCCGAAGGTCCCTCAGGGGGAGCGGTCGGAGCGGGAGGCGGCGAGCTCGAGCGGGAGTCGACGTACGGTCAAAAGCGTTCATGCCGTGGCCTTTTCCTCAACCACGCGGTCGTTCCCGGTCCCGGATGGGCCACCGGTTGATCGTCGCCATACGACCGGCAGTAGGGTGACGCCCGTGGCACCACGACCGTTGCATGAGATCGTCGAACCCGGCTGGGCGAAGGCCCTCGAGCCCGTGGCCGGAAGAGTCGCCGAGATGGGGGACTTCCTGCGTGCGGAGATCACCGCCGGGCGCACCTACCTCCCGGCGGGACCGAACGTCCTACGGGCCTTCCAGCAGCCCTTCGACGAGGTCCGCGTCCTGATCGTCGGCCAGGACCCCTATCCCACACCGGGGCACGCGGTGGGGCTGTCGTTCTCGGTCGCCCCGGAGGTACGACCGCTGCCGGGCAGTCTGATCAACATCTTCCGGGAGCTGAACACCGATCTGGGCCTGCCCCAGCCGTCCAACGGCGACCTCACTCCCTGGACCCAGCAGGGCGTGCTGTTGCTCAACAGAGCGCTCACCACGGCCCCGCGCCGTCCTGCGGCACACCGCGGCAAGGGCTGGGAGGAGGTCACCGAGCAGGCCATAAGGGCCCTGGCCGCGCGCGGAAAGCCGCTGGTGTCCATCCTGTGGGGGCGTGACGCCCGCAATCTGCGGCCGTTGCTCGGCGAGTTGCCGTCGGTCGAGTCGGCGCACCCGTCCCCGATGTCCGCGGACCGGGGCTTCTTCGGCTCACGTCCGTTCAGCCGGGCCAACGACCTGCTGATCAGACAGGGCGCACAGCCGGTGGACTGGCGTCTGCCGTGACCCCGCAGGGCTCCCCGGACATGCCCACGGCGGGCGGGCGGGGCCCCGTGCCCGAAGCCGTGCTCGCCGTGGACTCCGGGGGGTCCGGTCTACGGGTCGCCCTGGTCCCGCTCGGCGGTCCGGCCTCCGCGTCCGCCCCGCTCGCCTCGGGGGAGCCGGTCCGTACGGGGGCCCGCGGTATCGACGCGGGGCATCTGCTGGAGCAACTTCTGCCGATGGCACGGCGGTTGCTAATGAACGCGGGCGGAGCCACGGTGCCAACCATCGCGATCGGGGCGGCCGGCATGGCCACCCTGGGCGACGATCTGCGGGCCACGCTCCCCCGGGCGCTGGCCCATGAGCTCGGTGTCCGCAGGATCGCGCTGGCCGCGGACGCCGTGACCGCCTACGCCGGCGCGCTCGGGGAGCGCCCGGGTGCGGTGATCGCGGCCGGCACCGGGGTGATCGCGCTGGGCACGGACCTGGGGAGCTGGCACCGGGCGGACGGCTGGGGGCATCTGCTGGGCGACTGCGGCAGCGGTGCCTGGATCGGACGTGCCGGTCTCGAGGCGGCGCTGCGTGCCCATGACGGCCGGCCCGGGGGCTCGGAGAGTCTGCTGGCGCGGGCGGAGGCGGTGTTCGGCCCGGCCGACGCGCTGCCCGGCGCGCTGTATCCGCGTACCGACCGGCCCGCGGTGCTGGCCTCCTTCGCGCCCGAGGTCGCCTCCTGCTCCGCCGACGACCCGGTGGCGGCCGGCATCCTGGCTGCCGCGGCCCGGCATCTGGCCGAGTCGGCGGCCACCGTGTGCCCTGCCACGGACGAGCCCCTGGTCGCCCTCACCGGGGGCCTGTTCCATCTGGGTGAGCCCCTTCTCGGTCCGCTGCGGGAGGAGTTGACGCGGTGCCTCCCCCGGGCGCGCCGGGTCCCCGCACAGGGCAATCCGCTGGATGGTGCCGTACGCATCGCACTGGCTCTCGCCGCCGATGATCTCAAACTACCCTGCGACGGACGGATGCTGCATCTCGCGACCGACGGGGGCGGCTGACTACCCTTGTCGGGAGAAGGGACTTGATGTCGGCGCACGACGGAAAAGTCAGACCGTATCGATCACTTCTCATCCGCACGTAACCCATCAGACAAAACCGGACGGAAACCGCTCACCTGCACCCTCCCCGAACAGGAGGTCCCACAAAGTGAGTAGCATGCGGCGCCATGAGCTCCCCCACTGGGCCGGCATCCGGCCTGCCTGTACGAATGCCGAGACCGCGTCAGCCCGGGCGACACCGTCGCCCGGAACCTTTGGCGGCTCCCGAGGGCGCGCCCGCACTCGTCCTCGTGGTGCCGGGCACTCCCAGCGCCGACACGCGCAGCCTGGCCGAGGAGGTCGTGAGCATCGCGCGTTCCGAGCTGCCCGGCCTCGATGCCCGGATCGCCTATCTGGACGGGGACGACTCCGAGTTCCCCACGCTGCAGTCGGTCCTCGCGCACACCTCCGAGGAGCGCACCGCCCGCTATGAGCAGGCCGTCGCCGCCGGTACGGAGGCCAAGGAGCCCGAGGGTCCCGCCGCCGTGGTGGTACCGCTGCTGGCAGGGCCGGACAGCGCGCTGCTGCGCCGGATCCGCCAGGCCGTCATGGACAGCCGTGTCGCGGCCGAGCTGACCGATGTGCTCGGCCCGCACCCGCTGCTCGCCGAGGCGCTGCACGTACGCCTGTCCGAGGCCGGTCTGGCCCGTGCCGACCGCGCCCGCCTGTTCACCGTGGCCACCGCCGCGGACGGCATCATCCTCGCCTCCGTGGGAGGCGACGAGGCCGTTCAGGCTGCCGGGATCACGGGCATGCTGCTGGCCGCCCGGCTGGCCGTGCCGGTGATCGCGGCCGCGCTGGACCAGGAGGGCTCGATCGCGAACGTCGCCGAGGAGCTGCGCTCCTCGGGTTCGCAGCAGCTGGCGCTCGCGCCGTATCTGATCGGCCCCGAGCTGGAGGCCGGGCTGCTGGACGCCGCCGCCGAGGAGGCGGACTGTGCCGTCGCCGAGGCGCTCGGCCCGTACCCGGCCATCGGCAAGCTGGCGCTGGCCAAGTACATGACGGCGCTGGGGATCGCCCCGCAGCAGCCGCAGGGCACGCCGGCCCACTGAGCCCCGCAGTACCGCATCCGTACGACCAAGGGCCCGCTCCTCTCCGGGAGCGGGCCCTTCGCCTTCACCCGGCACAGCCCGAGGTGCAGAGAGCCACGTACGCGTCGGGAGACACCCCCGCACGCCGGAAGGACCGTACCCACCGAAGCGCTACGGATCCGGAGCCCCCGTGCACGGTCCGGCCGGAAGCCGCCACAGGACGTCTCCGGGCCTCTCCGGCCCTCCGCGCCTTCCCCCTAGCCGAGGACGACGCAGGAGGCCGCCGGTGCCTCCACCGAGCCGCTCCGCCTCGGCACGCCCGTCCCCGGGTCCACGGCGAACCAGGTCACGTCCCCGGAGCGCTCGTTGGCGACGTACAGAAACCCCTGCGCCAGGGTGATCGCGCGCGGCCAGACACCCCCGCACGGCACCGTGGCCACCCGTCGGAGCTCCTCCCCCTCGACCGCGAACGCGGAGAGCACATCCGGCCCGCGTGTGGCCGCCCACACGAAGCGTCCGTCGGGCGAGGCGACGATCCCCGACGGATAGGCCTCGTCCTCGGGACCGTCCGGCAGCACTGGCGTCTCGTCCACCGGTTCCAGCAGGCCGGCCGTGCCGTCCCAGCGGCAGACGGTGACGGTCGGGGTCAGCTCGTTGAGGACGTACGCGCGGTCACCGTCCGGGTGGAAGGCCAGATGGCGCGGCCCCGACCCGGGGCGCAGCGCGGTCTCGCGGTGCACGATGAGGGCGCCGCCCTCCAGCGCGCACACCCGGACGGAGTCCGTGCCCAGGTCGACGCTGACGATCCACCGGCCGCCGGGGTCGGGCTGCACCTGATGGGCGTGCGGGGACCCCTGCCGCTCGGGGACCGGGCCCGAGCCCCGGTGCCGGAGCACGGCGGGCGGGCCGTCCACGAGGGTGCCGTCGTCGTGCAGCGGCACGGCGGTGACGCTGCCCGAACCGTAGTTGGCGGTCAGGACATGACCGGCGTGCAGGCTCAGATGCGTGGGCCCGCTGCCGCCGACGGGGACGGGCGGGCCGGTGAGCACCGGCCGGTCGCCGTCAAGGCGGTATGCGGCGACCGCGCCGTGGTCCGTCTCGCTGACGGCGTACAGCATGTCCCCGGACAGTGCGAGATACGACGGGTCGGGCTCCTCGTCCACGGCGGCCAGCACGCTCAGCGCTCCGCCGTCCGGGTCCACGGCCGCCGTGAGAACGCCGCGCCCTCCCGCCGTCGTGAACGAGCCGATGTACGCCCGCTGTCCCCGCCCGCCGCCGCTCGCCACTGCCGTCCCCTCTCGCCGACCTCTGCCGGGACGACGGTAACAGCAGGTCTGAACCACGAAGGGGGTTCTGTTCGAAGGGAGTTCGAGGGGAATTCGACGGGGCGCCCGGAGACGTCCCGCCTGCCGCCGTGGTCAGGCCCGGGACGGCGACGAGCCGCTCAGGGGCGCGGCCAGTGCCAGCAGGGCGTGCTCCAGACCGTGCAGATGGCCGAGGGCCTGCTCGGCGCCCGGGTGGTGGCCGGGGGCGCTTGCGCGGGCCGTGAGGGCGCGCTCGGGCACCGCGCCGAGCAGGGCCTCCAGCGCGGTCTCGACGCGTCGGCACGCGGCGGTCAGCCGGGCATCGTGCGAGGCGTCCTGGTCGGCGGCGACGGCGGCGAGGCCACGCGTCCGCAGGGCGCACTCGTCGAGCAGGGCCAGCACCCGGCGGGCACGCTCCTTGCGGACCCGCAGCGGGTTCAGCGGGTGCACCAGCGGCGCGAGCGCCAGGCGTACCCGGCCCAGCAGCGCCTCCAGCTCCGTCACCGGGAGCGCGGGGTCCGCCCCGGTGTCGCCCGCGAGCCGCCGGGTCGCCACGGCGGTGCAGTCGTGCACGGCGTGCAGGGCCCGGCGCACCCACTGGTCGGTGACCGCATGGGTGGTGATCGGCAGCACGAGGGTCACGGCCAGCGTGGCTCCCAGCGCACCGATGCCCGTCTCGACGACGCGCAGGCCGAGCAGCCCCGGGTGCAGGACGCCCAGGAGCCCGTACAGCAGGCCCGCCATGACGGTGACGAAGAACATCATCCAGCTGTACGAGGGAGCCGCCGTGTAGAAGATCCCGAACACACAGACCGCGATCAGCGCGGCCGTGGGCGCGGGGGCGCCGTGCAGCGGAACGGCGATCAGAAGTCCGGCGACGATGCCGGTCACCGTGCCGAGGAGGCGCCGGAAGCCGCGGACCAGCGTCTCGCCGCGCGAGGCGGTGTTCACAAAGATCCACCAGGCGGTGCCGACGGCCCAGTACCAGCGGTCGTGCGACGCCACCTGGCCGACGGCGACCGCGAAGGCGCAGGCGGCCGTCACCTGGAAGGCCTGACGGGTGGCGGGCCGGGCCAGGCCACGTCCGCCGAGCGGGGCGGGAGCGGCGGGCGACGGCGTACGGCGCTCGACGCACCACAGGCCGAACCGCACCGTCGACGCGGCGGCGAGCGACAGCGCGACGGACGCGAACAGTTCCGGCATCCGGTCCGCGGTGGCGTGCAGGAACTGGGCGGTGAAGAACATCATGAACGCGAACACACCCAGCGCATGGCCCCGCGGACCCCAGCGCCGGGCGTATACGCCGGCGAAGACCACCGCGAGCCAGGCCGTGTCCCGCACGGCCGGCAGCTCGTGCACCGTGGTCGCGAGCGCCAGCACCGGCAGACCGGCCACGGGCAGCAGCGCGGTGGTGAGCGCCTGACCGCGCACGGTCCGGTCGGCGACCGTGAACAGCGCGAGTAGGGCCGCGAGCCCGCCCGTGATCGAGGCGGGCAGGGAGAGCCCGGCCGTCTCGCACAGGGCCACGGCCAGGCCGATGCCGAGGACCGCGCGCAAGGAGGTCCGCAGCCGGAACAGCCCCGGGTCAGGAGCCGTGAACATCTTTTTCACCGTCGGGAAGTCCGCCCCCACTACATGGCGGCACGCCTCCATGGCGGCACGCCTTCAGGAACATGGAAATGGCGCCGCGGGCACGGATTCCGGCTCCTTCACCGGGCCTGCGCTGCGCGGCGCCATTGATGGACACAAGGAAAACATCAGCGGGGCAATGGCTCAAGTCGTGCTCGATCCACTGGGCCATTGGTACAGTCGGGGAAGATCGACTCAAGAGGCAGGGAGGCCGACGGACCATGGCCGTGGACGAGCTCGACACCCGCATCCTGCGGCTGTTGCTCGAACAGCCGCGCACCAGCGTGCGGGAGTACGCGCGCATCCTGGGCATCGCCCGCGGCACTCTGCAGGCCCGGCTGGACCGGTTGGAGCGGGACGGGGTGATCACCGGCACCGGTCCCTCGCTGTCCCCGGCGGCGCTCGGCCACCCGGTGCTCGCCTTTGTGCACATCGAGGTCACCCAGGGCCATCTGGACGATGTGGGCGACGCCCTCGCGGCCGTGCCGGAGATCGTGGAGGCGTTCTCGATCACCGGGGGCGGCGATCTGATGACCCGGGTCGTGGCGCGGGACAACGGACATCTGGAGGACGTCATCCAGGCGCTGATCAGCCTGCCCGGGGTGGTCCGTACCCGCACGGAGGTGGCGCTGCGGGAGCGCGTTCCGCATCGGCTGCTGCCGTTGGTGGAGTCGATCGGCCGGGCCCGCGCTCAGTGACCGGGCCGCTTCGGCCGGGCGCGTGCGTGCCGGGGGGTCGCAGCCGGGCGAGGTGGCCGGCTGCCTAGGAGCGGCGGCGGGGCCTGCCGCGTCCGGTGCCCCGGGAGGTGCCACCCGGTTTTCCGCCCGTGGTCTTCCTCGCCGCGGGCTTCTTCCGTGCCGCGGTCGTGTCGGGGCGCTTGCGCTTGGGCTCCGCCGCGGGGGCGGTGCGCCCCCGGGTGCTGTTGACCGTCCGCCCGCGGACGATCCCGATGAAGTCCTCCACCAGGTCGGTGGTCGCCTCCTCGGGCCAGGCCAGGGCGACACCCGACTGCGGCGCGTCGACGACCGGGCGGTAGGTGAGGTCCCGGCGATGGTGGAGACGGGCCAGCGACTGGGGGACGACGAGCAGGCCCACCCCGGCCGCCACCAGTTCGACGGCGTCGGCCGTGGTGGCGGGGCGTTCGAAGGCGGGCTCCCCGGGTGGGCGTTCCCAGCCCAGGACGTCGTCGAGGGGATGCAGGACGACCTCGTCGGCCAGGTCCTCCAGGGACACCTCCTCCGCCGCCGTGACCAGATGGTCCTTGGGCGCCACGACCACGGTCGTCTCGCTGTAGAGGGGGATCGCGCTGAACACCGTACGGTCGACGGGGAGCCGTACGAGTCCCACGTCCGCTGCGCCGTCCCGCAGCACGTCGGACGCCTCGGCGGCCGGCACCTGGGTCAGGGTGAGGGGGACGTCGGGCAGGCGCTCGTTCCAGATCCGCACCCATTTGGCGGGCGTCACCCCGGGGACGTACGCGAGCCGGAACGAAGGGGATGTTTCCGAGCCTGTCACCCCGCAAGGCTACCGGGCGTGGTCGGGCGTCCCTCACCCGGCCGATAGTCTGGACCCCATGAAGTCGCAGCACAGCACCCAGACGATGAAGCCCGCCACCGCGGCGAAGAAGCTGGGTGTGTACCTCCCCGCCACCCCCGCCGAGTTCCAGGAGGGGGTCGTCTCGCGCGCCGAGCTGAACGAGCTCCAGGCCGATCCGCCCGAGTGGCTGCGGGACCTGCGCCTCAACGGCCCGCACCCCCGCCCGGTGGTCGCGGCCAGGCTGGGCGTCTCCATCGCGGGTCTCGCGCGCGGCGGGATCACCGAGCCTCTGACCACCGAGCGGATCGAGGCGCTGAAGCAGGAACGGCCCGAGTGGCTGGAGAAGGAGCGCGCCACCCAGGCGGACGTCCGCAAGGAAACGGCGCGCATCAAGAAGCGGAACGCCGAACGCGCCGCGCAGGCATAAATACGTCGACAGCACCGCCCCTCGCCCGGCAAGGTAGCCGGCCATGACGAGCAGTGAGCTGTGGAGCCGTGCAACCGCCGAGCGCTACGACGCCGAGGAGACCGAGATGTCCTCGGCCCCCGTGCTCGGACCGACTGTCGCCTTCCTCGCGGAACTCGCCGGGGACGGCCGGGCACTGGAGTTCGCCGTCGGCACCGGCCGGGTGGGCGTCCCGCTCCGGCAGCGCGGCGTTCCCGTCGTGGGCGTGGAACTGTCCGAGCACATGGCGGCGGTCCTGCGCCGCAAGATCGACGAGGACACCCTCCCGGTCGTCATCGGGGACATGGCCACGACCGCCGTTCCCGGCGAGTTCACCCTGGTCTATCTCCTCTACAACACGATCACGAATCTGCTCACCCAGGACGAACAGGTCGAGTGCTTCCGCAACGCCGCACGCCATCTGGCACCCGGCGGCAGATTCGTCATCGAGCTGGGCGTGCCGCCACTGCGGTTCCTGCCGCCCGGGCAGGTCGCGGTGCCCTTCGACGTCTCCGAGCGGCACCTCGGCTTCGACACCTTCGACCTGGTG
Organism: Streptomyces nodosus; assembly: GCF_008704995.1. NCBI lineage: Bacteria > Bacillati > Actinomycetota > Actinomycetes > Kitasatosporales > Streptomycetaceae > Streptomyces > Streptomyces nodosus. The sequence goes on along the minus strand of NZ_CP023747.1, from coordinate 7,027,558 downwards.
GACCAGATCCTTGTCTCGAACCACCTCACCCGCGACGGCGAGGACGGCCGCTACCGCCGTAGCAACTCCCGGCACCGGTACGCGTGGCCGGCCGAGCTCGACCTGATGGCCCGGATCGCTGGGCTCGACCTGGAACGACGCGTCGCGGACTGGGACGGGGCACCGTTCGTCCAGGACTCCGCGAAGCACATCTCCGTATGGCGCAAGCCGTCCTGAGACCGTCCCCGCATCGCTCCCGCCTCCTGGTCGCGCCACTGAACTGACCTCCCCGGCCGCAGCCGTATATTGGCGCGGGGAAAACGTCGGTGCGGTGCTGGGGGGCGGGCGCTCTTGCGATCAGGTGGAACACGTCGAGCGGCCGTGGCCGCCTTGCTCTGCGCCGTTGCGGTGCTGGTCCTCGGCGCGTGCGGGACACAGGTGGCCGGTGAGGGGGACGGGCGGGCACCCTTGCCGGCGGCGACCGAGCCGATCCCGTGGACCACGATGCAGCCTTCCACGGTCACCGGGGTCCGTCTCAGCGGCGACCGCCGCACGCTGTTGCTCGACACCCAGGTGCCCAGTGGCGCCCACGCATGTGTGCGCAAGCTCAAGGCAGTGCTCACCAACCCGATGACGGACGTCGTGCGGGTGCAGATCACCTTCACCTCGCCGTCCGGGGACAGGGCCTCCGGATGCACCGAGGAGAGCCCGGCCACGGTGAAGGTCCGACTGCCCGAGGCCCTGGGCGACCGGAACGTGATCGTCGACAACTACACGCTCTTCACCGCCGACGGTGCCGAGCCGCCCGCGCTGCGGTTGTGCGGGGAGCTGGGCTGCACTCCGCCGGCCACCGGCTGCACCGCCGCCTCCTACGATCAGGCGCTGATGGCGATCGGCGCGCCCGCGCACACCTACCGGAGCTCGGAGGAGTGCGACGGGAAGTGGCTGGTGCTGGACTTCTCCTGGCGCACCGGCCCGGCCTGCGCCGGCTCGACGGAGCCTGGCTGTTCGTCCCGGCTCGGCGACCGCTGGTTCTTCCGGGCGAAGAAGTCGGGCTGGGAGCCGATCATCCGGACCTCGGCCGGAGGCTGCCAGGACGTGCAGCGCAAGGAGCCCGCCTTCCCGACCTCACTGTGCGCATCGCTGGCTCCGCTGTCCCCCTCACTCGCCCCGAGTTATCCTCCGGCGTCCTGATCGTCGCCGGTCGGTCCCCGGCGTCGGCATCGGCGGTGGTTGTGAACAACACGGCCGGGAGTCCTACGTGACCGGGGCGGGGTCGGCAAGGACCTCCGGGTCGGTGGTCCACTCCTTGCCTCCACCGGACGGCAGGAGCCAAGCCACCGGGCGGGGCCTGTCGCCATCGGGAGCGATGGCTCGCAAGGTTCCGCGTCTGCCGGTCGCGGTGTCCTCGACGTCCCGGCCGATCCAGGGGTGCTCGTAGTGAAGGGCAGAAGCGGTCATGAGTGGGGCTCCGAGGCAGTCTCCGGGCTCGTGGCTCGGGGATGGAAGCTGTCCTCCCAGCCGGGTGCGTCGCGCCATGCGCTGCGAGCTATGCAGCGCAGAGCCCACCCCAGGGCGTTGATCTGCGAGCTGGAGGGGTCGTTGTCGGACAGGACCCGCTTTTTGTCCCACTCCGCGAAGACGTCACCGACGCCGGCCGCCCATCTCCGTTCGTCGGTGCAGCCTGTCGCATTCACATGGGTCAGGCACGTGCGGATGAAGTGGGACAGGCGGGCATCGCGCTCTTGTTCCCAGGTGAAGCCCGGGAGGCGGAAAGCGAAACGTAAAGGACTTGGCTCCTGGTCAGCCATGGGTGGGTTGCTCCTGCGGCTTGAACTGGCTGGGGTCTGGAGGGCGCTGCATTTCCGGTTTGGCCGAGACAGGCCGGGAAAGAGATCGGTGCGGATCGTCCGCTGTTCACCAGAGCCGGATCGCCGCTGACTTGTCGGCGCCTCGTGCCCATGAGCGCTGGTGCTGAAGCCTCGTTGACCTTCGATTCCCGGCGTGCATCGATAACGTTAAGCATGTGTTCGCTGTGACGCCACGGCAAGCCTGCACAAACTGACTGGCCGACCCTATCGGCGATGCACCATCTCGCGTCATTCCAACGCGGCCGTGCACCTTCTTCTTTCAGGTGTTGACGGGCGTGCACACCCCGTCTCCTTCGGTTGCGAACCCACAACTCCGCAAAGGGCGGAAGGCAGTTCCATCTCGCGTGGATCGTCAGGCGGCGCGCAAGGGCTCACACTGCTGATCGGAGGTGGTGATGGGGCGTCCCTCGACCACGTGCAGCGAGAACATCAGGTCGCGTACCCCGGTCAGCGTCCTGAAGTCGCGCTGCATGTGCTTTTCCAGAGCGCGTAGATGGGAGCGGACCGTCACCTCGGAGAGTTCCAGTTGGCGCGCGGCGGGCTCCACGTGCGTATCGAAGCTCAGCCACGTCTGCGCGGTGGTCAGCAGATCGCGCCGGTCCTCCTGAGCAGGCTTGAGCAGGGTCTCGGACCAGGCTCGTACCTGCGGTGCGGCCAGCAGTTGCGTCAGCCGCGGGGCGCCGGAGGTGGGCGGGTGCGGCGGGGCCGAGGCCTCGCGCTGCGTGACCAGCTCCATGGCCAGAGCGACAGCGATGCGGTCACTTACTGAATTGAGGTTCATGCGTAACAGTTCGGCAGCTCGTGCGACGCGGCGCTGGATCGTGTTGCGGTGCAGTTGCAGCCGGCGAGCGGCCACCGTGTAGGGGTGAGCGAGCGCCGTCGGCAGGGCTTCGCGCACGGACCTCCACTGCCCCGGATCCTCCATCAACGGCACGAGCAGGTAGCGGGCCCAGTGTTGCGCTTCCGGCTGCGGCAGCAGGGTGACGAGTTCGGAGGCGTGTACGGACAGAGCCACCGAGTCGGGTTGGAGGGCGGCGAACTTCTGAGCGGTGATCGCCTCGTGCAACGCGTCGGCGAGCAGCCCCATGGAGTAGATGCCGCTGCCTCCCAGGGAGCAGTGGGGCCCAAGTGCATGAACCAGGCTCGTGAGTTCGTCGGAGACTGCGCTGCTGATGTCGTGGCCCGCCGGGATCGGGTGTGCGATCAGGACGCGACGGTCGTTGTTCCGGTCGCTGACCACGATTGAGTGTCGGCCCATGGCAGCATCGCAGCGGCGGACGGTGGCGTCCTGCCGCCCGGGCTGCGTCTCGATGACGAACACCCGCGCGGTCTCGGCTTCCAGAAGGCCCGGGGCCAGGTTGGCCATGACTCTTCTCGCCTTGGCGACCTCGCCGTCCAGGAGGAGTTCGAAGGCGGCAGTGCGGGCGGCCCGGGACGCGTCGGAGGCTGCGCGATACTCCCGGGTCGCCTGATCCACGAGGCCGAGAAGCTTCGCCGCGTACCGCAGCAGTCTCAGGTCGGCCTCGTCGAAGGGGGTGCGCCGAGCGACGGCCAGCACGGTGTCGGCGGCCGAGACGGGGGACAGGGAGACGAGCTGGGTGTGCGGGCCGCAGGCCCCTTGCGCGGTGGCTCCGTCGACGGACTGACGGATGACGGCCTGCGCGAGGTGCTCGGCAGCGGTGGCAGGAGCCGCGACGAGAACGCGTTCTGGCTCGCTCACCAGGACCTGCGCCTCGAGGACGCGGGCCAGCCAGTCAACGATGCGCTGCAGCGCCCGCGGGTCGGCGAGCTGGGTCGGCAGTTCTTGCACCAGCGCGCCGAGCTGGGTCGCGCGCCGCTCGGCCAGCGTCAGGCGCAGTCGCTGGATCTCCTCGTGCACGCCCTCCCATGTCTCGGCGGCGGCGGTGGTGATCAGTAGGGGGATGCTCAGCCGCGCCGCCTCGTCGACCACGGCCTGGGGGAAAGGCCGGCGCGCCCCAGGCGCGACACGCACGACGAGCCCGACACTGGCGTCGCGACTCATCCGCTTCAGCAACAGGTCCAGGACCGTGGTGATGCGACCCCGCAGGACGAATGAGTCGGCACCGGTGATCAGGATGAGCGAGCCCTCGGGCAGCGTGGCAGGCACTCCGCCCTCCAGCAGCAGCTCGGGGGTCACGGTCAGCACGCCGGTGACTTCCCTGGAGGCAGCGGGGGCAGAGCCGGGCGCAACCAATGTCAGTTCAAGTTCGGGCTTGTCTGCGGGCAGGGAGCCCAGTGTCGGCATGGGGACACTCCTTGGAGCGGGCTGGGCCTCACGACCTGTACGCACAACACAGCACAGGGTTATCGATCGTGCTCGTGATCCTGCCTTGGCGTGTACAGGTCTGTCAATTAAAGTACACAAGACGTGGAAGCAGAGAGAGACACGGTTGTGAGCAGATATCAAGTGGGCACCCTACGGGCCACGCCCGGCTGCCGTGATGTGCCATGAGGCGCATCGGTCGTCCCTCGCTGGCGGAGAAGCTCACGGCCCTCATGTCCTCCCGCCGGGACGCCGGAGGCCGCCCGTACACGTCGCGTTCCCTGTCCGCTGCCGTCGAGGCGCTTCCGGGCGACCATGCATCCGTCTCCCATGCCTCGGTCAACAAGCTGGCCAATGGCAGCCAGGACAACCCCACGGCGCACACGGTCGTGGCGGTGTGCAAGGCACTGGGCGTCCCGCCGGCCTACCTGCTCCCCCATCATGCCTACAGCGACCTCGAGGCCCTGCAGACCTTCGAGGACCCCCGCGCGCGGCATGTCCTCGCGCTGCTCAGCGGCCTGTCCCACAGCGCGCTCGACGACGTCGTCGCGGAGTTGGAGCGCCGTCGCGCCGAGCAAGGACTCGAACCAGTACAACGCCGTGACGACGCAACGGAAGAAGCTCCTCCTTCCCAGGAAGAGCCGACGGAGGCACCCGGACGCGGGCGCCGTCGGCGAAGCAGCAGAGAGGCCGCAGAGTATGCGGCAGACTCCTTAGAAGGGCTTTAAGTGGACGGCATAGTCTTCGGGACGTGCACCGTGGCCGGCTTGGTGGTCACTGCACTCTGCACACGGAGAGCTGTGGGCAATCCACGTGTCTCCACCTGGGCCATCGCATCGGCATTCGGCGTGTGCACGCTGGGAGTTCTCTTCGCGGTGCCGACCGTCGCACAGGCGACCGAGAGCGTCACAGGAATCGACAACGTGGCCAAGTTGATCGCGCACATCTGCGCCATCCTGTGGTGCGCCTTCCTCCAAGTCACCATGGTGGACCTGGCCTACCGCCCCGAGTACCTGCGCTCGGCAATATTCCAGCGCGGCTTCGCCGCGGTCGTCTACCTGGCGATCATGGTGCCGCTCTTCCTGGCCACCAACGGGCCCGACGTGGAGTTCACCACCTCCTACGCCGGTGCCCCGAAGGTCTCCACCTACCTGCTGATCTACCTCTCCTATGTGCTCATCACCTGTGGTGAACTCGCGTTCATGTGCGGCAGAACGGCGCGCCGCAACTGGGGCATCCGGCCCTGGAGCGGCACCGGGTTCGGCCTGTCCGCCGCGGCCGCGGTCCTGGGCATGGCGTACGCCTGTTCCAAGGGCAGCTACATCCTCACCTACACCCTGGGGGCTCCCTGGTCGCTGCAGGCTGAACAGGCGCTGAGTCCGGCGCTGGCCGGGATGGCCGTCCTGTGCCTCTTCACCGGTCTGACACTTCCCATGATCGGCGTCCTGCGAGAACGGCTCCGGCAGAAGAAAGCACTCGCTGCCGACTGAGCCTGTGGTCCCGCTCATCGAGCAGGACCACAGGCTTTCAGTGCCAGACCTTCACGCGGACAGACATGCCCGGTAGCGCACCGGGAGCTCCTTCAGGCCCCGGGCGCGCAGGGAGCGACGCCAGTTCGGGGCATCACCGTCCGCCTCGAGATGCGTGAAGCGCTCCAGCAGCGCGCGCAGCGCGATCTCGGTCTCGGTGCGGGCCAGCGGCGCGCCCAGGCAGTAGTGGATGCCGTGGCCGAGGGCGAGATGCCCGCCGGCGTCCCGTTCGATGTCCAGCCGGTCCGGATCGATGAACCGGTTGGGGTCGCGGTTGGCGGAGGACAGCGACAGCAGTACGGTCTCCCCGGCCGGCACGGTCACCCCACCGATCGTGATGTCCTCGACGGGGAAGCGGCGGATCGCCAGCAGCGCGGGTCCCTCGTAGCGGGACAGCTCCTCCACAGCCGCCGGGATCTTCGAGGGATCCTTGCGTAGCGCGGCGAGCTGCTCGGGGTGCTGCACCAGCGCCCACACCGCATTGCCGATGAGCTGCACGGTGTTCTCGAACCCGGCGAACAGAATGAGGAAGACCAGGCTCATCAGCTCGTCCTCGGACAGCCGGTCGTCCTCCGCGTCCCGGACCGCGATCAAGTCGGACAGCAGATCGTCCTCCGGGCTCTGCCGCTTGTGCGCGACGAGGTGGCCGAAGAACTGCAGCATGGCGACGACGGCTTCCTTGGCAGCCGTCGGCTCGTTCGGGTCCGGAGCGATCAGCGCCTGCGTCCACCCGCGGAAGTCGCCGCGGCGCTCGCCGGGAACGCCCAGCAGCTCGCAGATGACCGTGATCGGCAGCGGCGCCGCGTAGGCGGCGATCAGATCGGCGCTGCCCTCCTCTCCCAGCACGTCCAGGAGCCGGTCGGCGGTCGCACGGATCGACGCTCGCAGCTGCTCGACGCGGCCCGGCGTGAAGGCCTTGCCCACGAGCCGCCGAAGCCGCGTGTGGTCCGGCGGATCCATGTTCAGCAGGTTGGCATCGAGAGCCGGCGGCAGCTGCAGACCGTGGTAATTGCCTTCCCGCGCATGCTTCTTGTCCAGCGACAGACGCGGATCGGCCAGCCAGGCCCGCACGTCCTCATAACGGGTCACAATCCAGGCCGGTTGCCCGTCCGGCCCCTGGATTCGGTGCACCGGCGACGTGCTCCGCAATACCTCGTAGCCGCCGTACGGGTCAGTGATCAAGTCGTCAGCAAGATCCATGCCGTCACCCTACTGGGGCAGCACCGCGCCCCGTGCTCGCGCCAGCGGCGGAAGAAGGCGTAGACCCGGGCCCATGCGGGGCAGTCCGCGGGCATCGCCCGCCATGAGATCCCGCCCGCGACCAGGTAGCGGATCGCGTCCGACAGCTGCCGGTGGCAGTAGCCCTCGGGCCGTACACCCCGCCCCTGGAACCAGGCCGGCACGTACAACAAAGACAACGGGGCCTCCGGGAACCACTGGGACTGGGATCGCACCCCCGAGCTACCAGGAGACCCTGCTTTCACGCGCGGAAACCGCCGCAGTCACCCGATCGAGACTCCGTTCGATCGACAGCCTTCGAGATCGGTACGTGCAACAACCACTTACGTGTCGGGATGCTCCGGCAGGGCGAGCCAGTCCGACCAGGAGATCTCGCGGCCGAGGAAGCGCGGCTGCTCGAAAGGCCAGTCGGCGGCGATCCACTGCGGCACCAGCGCGTCGAGGGCCTGCTCGACCTTGCTGCCCACCAGCTCGTCCACCACCCACCAGGAGATCTCGCCGTCCGCGCCGGCCCTCTCCGGTGGGTCGATGTAGACACAGCCGAGCAGAGCTGTCTCCGCCGCGTCGAACAGCGCGTAGTTGAAGGACTGGTGGGCGGCGATCTCCTTCTCGTGCCGCAACAGGTCGGCCTGGTCGGCCTCGTAGGTCATGGTGGCCGCGGGCCAGCCCCAGGCCGGGCCGAAGATGGTCCACAGCCGCTCGCGCGAACCCATCACAGCCGGATGGTCGAGCGGGGTGTCCGCCTCCCGGATCGGCCGCAGGTGATGACCACCGCCCGGCAGCGGTACCAGGACGGGGTGGACGAAGTCATCGGGAAGCCAGCTCATGGCGCCCGACCGTAGCAGCGCGCGGCCGTCCGCTCTCCTGGATTTTCCCCGCACACCGCCAGGCCCCGCTCTCATGCAGGGCAGGGCCCGCGATCACCCGAGGGGCCAGGACACAACGGCTGGGAGAAGTAGGCCAACGCCGCCCTCGCCAGGCTCCGCGTCCCTGCCCAGCGCGTCTTCGCCGAACTCGGGCGCCGGGGGCGGGTGCTCCCTGTTGAGGATCAGCCCGAACCGCAGTACCGCCGCGCTTCACGCCCTCCTCGCGCACAGAAGCGATCTTCACTTGCACAAGGGCAGATCGGAAACGCCGAGCACGAGCGCCGCGGTGAGGATCTGCGGTGGCTTCGTCGACATCAGCTGCTGCTGGTCGAGCAGTGCGAGACGTTTCCGAAGCCGTACATCGAGCTCGACAGCCTTGCGGTGGAGGCTCTCGGAGGACTCCTTGGGCTTCTCGCCCCTCCGTTCCTTCTCGGAGGCCGCCGCAGCGTCGAGGAGCAGCCGCTCGCTCTCCGAGGTCAGGCGCTCGGTCACCAGTTCCCGGGTCTTGGTCAACTCTGCCAGGCGACGGGGCTGGACCTCGGCCAGGTATTCGGGAAGCTGGTTGGCGATGATCCAGCTGGTTGCCTTGTCTTCGGCGTCTGCGAGCCAGGGAAGTCCGCATGCGATGTCGGTCGCCGCGCCCTTGGGCGCCGCGGCGCAGTCGAGGTAGGGCGCGGGGCCGGCCGGGTGCACGGTGCCGTGGCTGTCGACGTGGGCGTAGGCGAAACGCCGGGCCACCGACTCACCGGTGGCGTCCGCGACTTCTTCGACAACCCCGACGAGGAGGTGCGGTTCTTCGAGGGTGGCTGAGACGAGCACGGTGCCCTGGTTGAGGGCGCCCCCGACGTTCCGGATGGTTTCGCTCATGACGGCGTCGTGCAGCGGGTGGCCGGGGGCGAGAAGCTCGGCGCGGTCGTCAGGCTGGACGTGGCTGAGGTCGAAGGTGACGCGGTCGTACTTGGTGGCAATCGGTCCGTTGCCTGCCGAGCGAATGTGCTGGGGCACGTTGGTTATCTCGTAACGCCCCTGTTCGCGCTTGACGATCCGGCCGCCGAGCCGGGTGAAGGCCTCCTTGAAGGCCGATTCGATGTGGTGCGACTGAAGACGCCGGGCGCGGGCTTCGTCCATCGCGGCGCGCAGGGCTCGAAGATCGGCATCCGAGAGGTGCTCTGAAGCGAGTGCACGCTCGTCCAGGAGGCCCTTGAGGCCGTCTCCGACGGTGGTGTCGATGACCTCGTACATCCTGGCCTTGACATCCGGCTGCTCACCGTACTGGATGGCATCGAGCAGCAAGTCCCGCAGCGGGGTTTCGGCGAACGCCTCTCCCAGGACGTCGAAGACCTTCCCGCCGTACGTCTCGCGCATCTGGTCGAGCTTCTCCAGCAGGCGCGTGAATACCTCGCCCTCACGGGTGTTGGAGGCGACGAGGTTCCAGAGCTGGCAGACCTCCTCCTGCCCGATGCGGTGGATGCGGCCGAAGCGCTGCTCGATGCGGTTGGGGTTCCAGGGCAGGTCGTAGTTGACCATCAGGTGTGCGGCCTGCAGGTTGAGTCCCTCGCCGGCGGCATCGGTGGCCAGCAGGATCTGAACGTCGCGGTTCTTGGTGAACTCCTCGGTGATCTGCCGCCGTTCGGACCGGCGTACGCCGCCGTGTATGGCCCTGACGGCAGCGGGCTTGCCCAGAAGCGACCCGATCTTGCCCTGCAGATAGTGGAGCGTGTCGCGGTGCTCGGTGAAGATGATGAGTTTCCGAGGCCGGCCATCGGCGTCTGTCACCAGCGCGTGGTCCCGGAGGAGGGCGGACAGCTCGGTCCACTTGCGGTCCGTACCTGACTCTCGGACCCGCTGCGCCGTCTTCACCAACGCCCTCAGCTCGATGAGCTCGACATTGAGCTCGTCGACCGTCCGCGCCGCCGTCGCGGCATCGAGGAGTTCCTCCTCGGTCTCCTCGATTTCTTCGGCGCTGAGGTCGTCATGGTCGAAGTCGGCGAGGCCGATGGTGGGCATGCTCTCGCGCCAGGTACCGTTGAGGATCTCCTGCTTCTTGCGCTCCAGGCGCTCGGCTCGCCGCACGAGGCTCCTGTAGATCGCCTCGGGGCTGGAGGCCAGACGTCGCTGCAGAACGGTAAGCGCGAAACCGACAGTGTTCTTGCGTTTGCCACCGATGCGGTCGGCGCGGTTCATCCCCTCGCGGACATAGTGGGTGACGTCCTCGTAGAGGTCGTACTCAAGTGCCGTGAGTTCGTAGGGGACGGTCTCCGCAATGCGCTCGGGGAAGAGCTTCCTGCCCTCGAAGGTGAGCAGGTCTTCCTTGATCATGCGCCGCATGATCCCGCTGACGTCGACGCTCCTCTTCTGCCTGCCCTCGAACCGGTCACGGTCCAGCAGGGTGAGGAAGAGCTGGAAGTCCTCCTCCTTTCCCGAGTGCGGGGTCGCTGTCATCAGGAGCAGGTGGCGAGTGATCTCGCCGAGCATCTCGCCGAGCTGGAACCGTTTCGTCTTCTCCACCTTGCCACCGAAGTAGTGGCCACCCATGCGGTGCGCCTCGTCAACGACGATCAGGTCCCACTCCGTCTCCTGAAGCTGCGCCTTCAGGTGCTCGTTACGAGAGAGCTGGTCCATGCGAGCAATCAGAAGCGGGTTGGTCTCGAAGACGTTGAGATGGAGCTGGGAGTCGATGAGCTGGTTCGTGAGCAGGTCGAAGCGGAGGCCGAACTTGAAGAAGAGCTCGTCCTGCCACTGATCGACCAGGCCTCCCGGAGCCACGATGAGGCACCGCTTGACATCATCGCGCAGCAGGAGCTCCTTGATGTAGAGCCCGGCCATGATTGTCTTTCCTGCGCCCGGATCGTCGGCGAGCAGGAAGCGCAGTGGTGTACGGGGCATGAGCTCGCCGTACACGGCGCGGATCTGGTGCGGGAGCGGCTGAACGTCGCTGGTCGCCACGGCGAGCATCGGGTCGAACAGACCGGCCAGTGAGATCCGCTGAGCCTCGGCGACCAGCTTGAAGTCACCTGCGTTCGCGTCGAAGGCGCGACTGCCGCTGCGGGCGACGCTCAGCTTGTCCTCGTCCTTCCGGAAGACGACCCGCTGGTCGAGGCCGCCCGCGGCGGTCTTGTAGGTCAGCTCGAGCGCGTTCGCACCGTGCCACTGGGCGGCGACGACCGTGACGACCTCCGCCGGCTTGAGTCCGTCGATCCGCAGACCCGGCTTGAGCTCCTCGAGCAGCACGTGCAGAACCTCCTGGTTGACAGCCTGCGAACGCTACTCGGACGTTCCGGCGATTTCATGATCCCGTCGACTTCGTCAACCGGGGTCGCTAATCTTCGCAGAGGTCATGCGAGTCGGCGGGGGCAATGGAGCGAGAAGAACGTCAGCACCTTCGTGGTGTGGTGGAGCAAGTCAGCGGGTGGCGCAAGCTCGCGGCGGGGATCGCCGCAGAACGTGACACCGTCGACGCAGCGGCGGAAGGCGCCGCCAGACAGCTCCTCGGCCGAGTGGCCTCCCCCGGGACCGGAGCCACCACCCCATGGCGCGCACTTCAGGTCTCGCCGTCCGATGTCGGCCTGGTGACCTCCCTGGCCTGCCGCCAGGCTCTTCCGGCTCTCACGACCAATGCCCGGCAGGGCATCCACCAGTTGACCAACGACGCCGGCCGGGCGCTGACGGCCGTCCGGGCGCTGTTCGGCGCCCGCCGGATATGGTCGAGCAAAAGCCGCAAGGACGAAGCAGGGCAAGCTGCGACATACCTGATATCCCTCCACGAGCGGGCTACCAGCACCCGGCTCGTCACCGAGCTGGAAGGCCTGGCAGCATGGGACAGGAAGGCTGTCCCCCCAACCGGGATCTCGGCCATCCTCGATGACACGGTCGGCTTCGCCCAGCTCCTCGGCGGCCGAGCCGAACTCGTCGAGCGGCATGAACTGGACGTCACCAGGACCGCGATCAGCGCGATCGATCAGGCCCTACAACGCGAGGACGAGTTCAGAACGGCAGTCAATACCGCCGCCGATGCCGTCCGACAGGCCGAGACTCGCAAGCTGGTCACCGAAATGCCCGTTGAGCGGCTCAAGGACGCGACCAGCGGCCAACTGCGCATCACGGCGCTGCTCGATGCCGGGATCCGGAACGTGCAACAGGTCCTCGACCAGAAATCACGGATTCGATCGTTCCCCGGAGTCGGTGAGACGACGGGCAACCGGATGGTCGGCGCCGCACGCACCATCTGGCAGACCACGCTGGACGAGATGCCGGTCCGGATCGACATCAAGAACCGGTCCCGCGACACCACCAAGCTCCTCAAGGCGATGCGGGCTTGGGCCGCGGCACGCTCGATCCACAGCGCGACAGCCGACCTCGCTGCCGCCGACGCGGTTCGGCCGCTCCTCCAAAGCCTTGATTCCAAGACCTCCCACGTGGTTCTCGTCCCCCAGGCTCGGACCGTCGCCGAGTTGCGTACCGCGCTGGTGGCCGTACAGCGCCGCGGGGCGATGCTCAACGACGGGGACGACGCCGCAGGCGGTGATCCCTGGGAGGATTTCATCGCCCGCCCGGCCGACTACTACGCGATGCTCGCGGAGCTCGGATTCCTGGCCGACGACGCCGAGAAGAGCCACGGCGACCTACCGACCGAAATCGTCGACGCGGTCAGGGAACTCAAGCTCGACACCAGCCGTCTGAAGGCGTCCCTTCGTGGATACCAGTCATTCGGTGCCCGCTTCGCGATCGTGCAACGGAAGGTCATCATCGGCGACGAGATGGGCCTGGGAAAGACGGTCGAGTCACTCGCCGTACTCACCCACTTGCGCGCCAAGGGCTCCTCCCACTTCCTGGTCGTGTGTCCAGCCGCTGTCGTGACCAACTGGGTGCGCGAAGTCCGGGCCAAGTCCGATCTGCGCGCGTATCGCCTGCACGGGCCCGGTCGCGACGACGCGCTGAAGTCCTGGATCCGAAACGGTGGAGTCGCGATCACCACCTACGACATCCTCGGCTGGCTGGAAGGCCGGATCCCCGAAGGCGTCGAGCTTGCGTGCCTGGTGTTCGACGAAGCGCACTACATCAAGAATCCGGACGCCCAGCGAACCCGGCGCTCCACGGCCCTGATCAAGAGCGCGGAGCGAGCGATCCTACTGACCGGCACCCCGCTGGAGAACCGGATCGAGGAATTCCGCAATCTCGTCGGCTACCTCCGGCCTGACCTGTCGGTCAGTGCCTCGGAAATCGCTCCTCGCCAGTTCCGGAAGCAGGTGGCACCGGCCTACCTGCGGCGCAATCAGGAAGATGTCCTCACCGAGCTCCCGGAGCGGTTCGAAGTCGACGAGTGGATGCCGATGTCCAGCGCCGACGAGCAGCACTACCGAGCGGCTGTCATCGAGGGCAACTTCATGGCCATGCGCCAGGCCGCGCTACGAGCCGGCGCCAAGTCCGAGAAGATGCGGCGCCTCATCGACATCGTCCAGGAGGCAGAGGACAACGAGCGCAAGGTGCTGGTCTTCTCATACTTCCGTGACGTCCTCGACGAAGTGGCGTCGGTCCTTCCGGGGAAGGTGTTCGGGCCCCTTACCGGCTCCGTTCCCGCCGCGAGGCGACAGAGCATGGTTGATGAGTTCTCCCAAGCCCACCACGGGGCAGTCCTCGTCGCGCAGATCGTGGCAGGCGGCGTCGGTCTGAACATTCAGTCGGCATCGGTCGTCGTGATCTGCGAGCCCCAGCTCAAGCCGACGACCGAATGGCAAGCCATCGGCCGCTCCCACAGGATGGGGCAGCTGGAGTCGGTACAGGTACATCGCCTGCTCTCCGAAGAGGGCGTCGACCAGCGCATCATCGAGATCCTGGCGCGCAAGAACCAACTCTTCGCGGAGTTTGCCCGCGTCTCTGAAACCGCCGACAGCGCCCCGGAAGCGTTCGATATCACAGACGCTGAGCTGGCGCGGGAGATCGTGGCGGCCGAGCGCGAGCGCCTCCTCAGCGGCGGCTGAAGGACGCGAGACACGGAGCCGGCCACAGTCGGCCTATCCACAGGGTCGGTGGCGCCCGAGGCCTCCCAGTCGTCCGCCCAGCCGACAGTGTGCGCGCCGACTGAGGCGGCGGCAGTGAACACGTTCTGCCGCTGACGCTCCGCGGACGACGTCGCCGGCTTTACGGGCGGCACGGCCCCCGCGAACGATCTTGGTCAGCCGAGGAAGCTCAGCCGCACCTGACGGTTCGGGTTGTCCTTGTTCGTGTCCACCAGGCACACCGACTGCCAGGTCCCGAGTTCCAGGCGGCCGCCGATGACCGGCAGGGTCGCGTGGGGGGCGACGAAGGCCGGAAGGACGTGGTCGCGGCCGTGGCCGGGGCTGCCGTGGCGGTGCTGCCAGCGGTCGTCGCCCGGCAGCAGCGTATGGAGGACGGCGAGCAGGTCGTCGTCGCTGCCGGCGCCCGTCTCGAGGACGGCCACACCGGCCGTGGCATGGGGCACGAAGACGTTCAGGAGGCCGTCCCTGCCGCCCGCCACCTCACGGAGAAAGGCCTCGCAGTCCCGGGTGAGATCGAGGACCGTCTCGGTGGAACCGGAGGTGATGTCCAGGACGCGGGTGCTGAAGGAATCGGGCATGTCTCCATCCTCGCCCATGCACGCGTGCCCGCATCCGGCCGACCGTCCGCCCGGTGGTACCGAGGGTCCAGTCCGCGAGACACCGTTGACCGGGCGCGGGCCCGCTGGCTACGTTCACCGGCATGTCGCGTTCAGTCCTGCTCACCACGCGCGGTCATGTCGACCTGCTGCGGGTGGCCTCCGCCGCGTGTTGTCGCCGCGGCCTCTGACGCTCTCTTCGCCTTTCTCCCTCCTCGCCTTCGTGCGCCCTTCCGCACCCGTCACGTGCCTCTGACGCAGGGGCGCCCAGGCGTGTCCCTTCACGGTCGCTCACCTCCTCAGGGAGCACTCTTGAGCATCAGCCAGGCACCACCCGGCACCCCGTCACCCGACATCTCGGTCGAGTCCCGGGCCGAGAACGTCCCGCCCGAGCTCGAATCCCTCGTCCCCGCCTCAGCCCGACGCGCCCGGGTCCCCCGCTGGCTGCGCCGCGCCCTGGGGCTGGTCCTGTTGCTCGCCGTCTGGCAACTCCTCAGCGCCACAGGCGCGTTGCCCTCCGATGTACTCGCTCCGCCCGGCCGGATCGTACGGGTCGCCGGTGATCTCGTCGCCGACGGTTCACTGCCCTCGGCGATGGCCACCTCACTGCAACGGGTCGCGGTCGGACTGCTGATCGGCGCTCTCGTCGGCACCGGACTCGCGCTGGTCTCCGGCCTGTTCCGCATCGGCGAGGACCTCGTGGACCCCGCCCTCCAGATGCTCAGGACGGTCCCGTTCGTGGGGCTGATCCCGCTGTTCATCATCTGGTTCGGCATCGGCGAGGCCCCCAAGACCGCGATCATCGCTCTCGGCGTGACGTTCCCGCTCTATCTCAACATCTACGCCGGCATCCGCGGAGTGGACGCCCGGCTGATCGAGGCGGGCGAGTCGCTCGGCCTCTCGCGCCGGGGGCTGGTCCGGCATGTGGTCCTGCCGGGTGCGCTGCCCGGCGCGATGACGGGCCTGCGCTTCTCCCTCGGCATCGCCTGGCTCGCGCTGGTGTTCGCCGAGCAGATCAACGCGGACACGGGGATCGGCTTCCTCATGGTGCAGGCCCGTGACTTTCTGCGGACCGATGTGATCGTGGTCTGTCTGATCGTCTATGCCTTCCTCGGTCTGCTCGCCGACTTCGTGGTCCGCTCCCTCGAAAGGCTGTTGCTGCGATGGCGACCGACATTCACGGGCCGGTGACCGGCGGGGAGACGACCCCGGCACCTGTCGTACGAGTCGAGGGGCTCACCCGCTCCTTCGACGGGCGGGCCGTTCTCGACCGCCTCCGACTCGAGGTGCGACCGGGCGAGTTCGTGGCCCTGCTGGGCCGCAGCGGCTGCGGCAAGTCCACGCTGCTGCGCATACTCGCCGGCCTGGACCGGGAGATCGAGGGCACCGTTCTCGTCCCGCGCCGCAGGGCGGTGGCCTTCCAGACACCCCGTCTGATGCCGTGGAAGAAGGTGTGGCGCAATGTGCTGCTCGGCCTGCCCGGCAAGCCCGGACGGGGCGTCGCGGAACGGGTGTTGGACGAGGTGGGGCTCGGCCGTCGCACCAACGCCTGGCCGAGGACGCTCTCCGGCGGTGAGGCGCAGCGTGTCTCCCTGGCCCGTGCCCTGGTGCGCGAGCCCGATCTGCTGCTGCTCGACGAGCCGTTCGGCGCGCTGGACGCGCTCACCCGGATCAAGGCCCAGCGCCTGGTCGGTGAGGTGTGGCAGCGCCGTGGTTGTGCTGTGCTCCTGGTCACGCACGACGTCGAGGAGGCGGTGCTGCTCGCCGACCGCGTCCTGGTGATGGACGGCGGTGTCATCGCCCATGAGACGACGGTCGGCCTGGACCGCCCGCGCGACATCATCGGGCCCGCCTTCGCCGAGCTGCGCGCCGGGCTTCTGGAGCGTCTCGGTGTGGCATCGGTCTCCGAGGCGGCCTGAACACTCGCCTCGCCCTGCTGCGCCGATTCCCGGTGCGCAAGCCCCCATTCCAAGGACACGAACGGATCCGCCATGCGACGACGACTGGTCCCGACCACCCTGCTGGCCCTGTCCCTGCTGTCCCTCTCCCTGCTGCTCACGGCCTGCGGAGCCGACTCCGCGGCCGGTGCCGCGACCCGTGGCGGCACCGACGGCCGGGGCTCGCTCACCCTCGACGTCGGTGACCAGAAGGGCGGCTCGGAGGCCGTCCTGCACGCCGCTGGGGAACTGGACCATCTCGACTACACGATCAAGTGGTCCACCTTCACCTCCGGACCCCCGCTGCTGGAGGCCGTCAACGCCGGGGCCGTCGACATCGGGGGCGTCGGCAACACGCCGCCGGTCTTCGCGGCGGGCGCCGGCTCGAAGATCACGGTGGTGGCCGCCTGGCACGGCACCTCCAAGGGCGACGCCATCCTCGTACCGAAGGACTCGGAACTGACCGCACCCTCGCAGCTCAAGGGCAGGTCCATCGCCGTCGCCCAGGGTTCGTCCGCGCACTACCAGCTGATCGCCTCGCTGGAGAAGGCCGGGCTGAAGCTCAGCGATGTGAAGGTGAAACACCTTCAGCCGGCCGATGCGCTGGCCGCGTTCACCGGCGGCAAGGTGGACGCCTGGGCGGTCTGGGACCCGTACACCTCCCAGGTCCTGCAGGCCGGGCAGGGCCGGGTGCTCACGACCGGCGACGGCATCACCAACGGGCTCTCCTTCCAGGTGGCGGCGCCGAGTTCCCTGAAGGACAAGAGGAAGGCCGCCGCCGTCAAGGACTATCTGGGGCGGCTGCGACGGGCCCAGGACTGGGTCCATGCGCACCCCGAGGCATGGGCCGAGGTGTGGGCGAAGGACACCGGTCTGCCGTACGAGGTGGCGCTGGCTTCGGTGAGACGCACCAACGCCTCCCGGGTGGCGGTCGCCGTGGACCAGCCGCTGATCGACTCCGAGCAGCAGATCGCGGACACCTTCGTCGCCCTCGGGCTCATCCCGCGCACGGTGGATTTCGCCGCCTTCGTCACCACCCGGTTCAACGGGAACCTGCCGCCCTCGACCTCCGCGCCCCGTATCGCGAAGGAGTCCTGACATGACCGTCCGCGTCCACTGGTTCCTGCCCACGGGCGGGGACGGGCGCACCCTGGTGGACCGCCATGCGTACGCGCCCGATGAACTCGGCGGCGCCTCGCGGGTCCGGGGGGTGCGTCCGCCGGACATCGAGTATCTGACCCAGATCTGCTGAACGTGTTTCCTCCCCCCGGGCCGCCGGCTCCGCTCGAGGAGGGCTGGAGATGTATCCGAATCTCTGGGCGGGCGTGGGGCTGGTGCGGGGCGGCGCGGGCACGGCGCTCGTCGGCAGCCATGCGGAGGTCGGGGCGTACTGGTTCGGGGAGGGCGTGATCCCTGAGCGGGCGGCCCGGGGGCTGCTCCAGGCACCGGCGACGGAAAGTGGCGCCCCGCTCCTGGTCGCGGGCGGGCGCTGACCGCCGGGGAAGATCCCTGGCGCCGGTGTGGTTGGTGGAAGCGTGAACGACATCGGGGTACATGACGGAGTACGTGACGTCGACGTGGTCGTCACAGGCGCTGGTCAGGCCGGACTGTCCAGCGCCTATCACCTGCGGCGCACCGGTTTCCGGCCGGACCGCGACTTCGTGGTGCTCGACCGCTCCCCCGCTCCCGGGGGCGCCTGGCAGTTCCGCTGGCCCTCGCTGACCTACGGCAAGGTGCACGGGATGCATGCGCTGCCCGGTATGGAGCTGACGGACGCGGATCCGGCGCGTGAGTCGTCCGAGGTCATCGGCGCGTATTTCGACGCCTACGAGCGCGCCTTCGATCTGCGGGTGCGGCGGCCCGTGGATGTGCGGGCCGTGCGCGAGGGCGATGACGGGCGGCTGCTCGTGGAGACGTCGGCCGGGGCCTGGACCGCACGGGCGCTGATCAATGCGACGGGCACCTGGGACCGGCCGTTCCGACCCCGTTACCCCGGTCAGGAGACCTTCCGGGGGCGGCAGCTGCACACCGCGGAGTATCCCGGGCCGGAGAAGTTCGCCGGGCAGCGGGTGGTGGTGGTCGGCGGGGGTGCGTCCGGTACCCAGCATCTGATGGAGATCGCCCCGTACGCCGCCGCGACGACCTGGGTGACCAGGCGTCCGCCGGTGTTCCGTGAGGGCCCGTTCACCGAGGAGGTGGGGCGGGCGGCCGTGGCGCTCGTGGAGGAACGGGTGCGGCGGGGACTGCCGCCTCAGAGTGTGGTCTCGGTGACCGGGCTGCCGCTCAGCGACGCGGTCCGGCAGGCCGTCGCGGACGGTGTTCTGGACCGGCAGCCGATGTTCGATCGGATCGTGCCGGACGGCGTGGAGTGGGACGACGGGCGGCATGTGGACGCCGATGTGATCCTGTGGGCCACCGGCTTCCGGGCGGCGATCGGCCATCTCGCGCCGCTTCGGCTGCGTGAACCGGGCGGGGGTGTCCGGGTCGAGGGCACCCGGGTGGTCTCCGACCCGCGGATCCATCTGGTCGGCTACGGCCCTTCGGCGAGCACCATCGGCGCCAACCGGGCAGGACGTGCCGCCGTACGGGACATCCGGCGGCTCCTGGTCGGCGGACCGGACCGGGAGAACGTGGAGAACGTCGCCTGAGCCCCGTGCCGCTCGTGTCGCCACCTGACCCCACGGTCCCGGGCTCGCTCTCCTCGCCACCGGGTCTCGCCGTCCGGGCTGTCAGCTCGACGGCGAGCTCCCCGCACGCAGCCGGTTGAACTCCGCGACATTGCGCAGATGCTCCTCGTAGGTCGCCGAGAACCTGGTGTCGCCGGGCTTGACCGTGACGAAGTACAGCCAGTCGCCGGGTGTCGGGTTCAGCACGGCGCGCAGCGCCTCGGTGCCCGGGCTGGCGATCGGCGTCGGTGGCAGGCCCATGTGTCGGTAGGTGTTGTAGGGGCTGTCGATCTTTGTGTCGGCCACGCTGGTGTCCAGGGTGAACCGGTCCTTCGCATAGTTGAGGGTGGCGTCCATCTGCAGTGGCATGTCCCGCTCCATGCGGTTGAGGATGACCCGGGCCACCTTGCGCATGTCCTCGCCGGTGGCCGCCTCGGACTGCACGATGCTCGCCATGGTGACGGTCTGGTAGCCGCTCATGGCGTTGCGCTGGGCGCCCGCGGTGAGCGAGCCGAGGCTGAATCTCTTGTTCGCGGTGTCGACCATGTACCGCAGTACGGACTCGGGACTCGCCTTCCGGCGGATCGGATAGGTGGCCGGGAAGAGATAGCCCTCGGGGTTGCCCTGGGCGGCGGCCGGCAGCGGGAGATGGGCCTTGACCAGAGACTTCATGGTGGAGCCCGGCGGGAGGTCGAGGGCCTTGTCGACGGCCCGGTAGATCTGGCCGGCGCGCCAGCCCTCCGGGATGACGAGGGAGATGTACCGGTTCTCCTCGTTCCTCTGCAGCATCAGCAGCGGAACCGCGACGGCGGTGGCCGCCACGACGGCTCCGATCACAACAAGAGTGGCCCGCCTCCGGCGTGTTCCACGGGGGGTCTGTTTCCCTGACGGAGTGTTGGTCTGCATGCGGGAACGATAACCCGAAAAACATAATAATTCCGACATCTCGTCATCTTGCGGTCTCCAGTCGGGCATCCCGTCGGACCAGGGCCGCATAGCGTCCGCCCAGCTCCAACAGCTCCTCGTGGGTGCCCCGTTCGACCGCGCGCCCGGAGTCGAGGACGACGATCTGGTCGGCGCCCCGGACGGTGGACAACCGGTGGGCGATGGTGAGCGTCGTACGGTTGGCGGACAGGGCGTCGATGGCCTCCTGGACGGCGTGCTCGGTACGGGTGTCCAGTGCGCTGGTCGCCTCGTCGAGGATGAGGACCGGCGGGTCGCGCAGAATGGTGCGCGCGATGGCCAGCCGCTGCTTCTCCCCGCCCGAGAAGCGGTGACCGCGCTCGCCGACGACCGTGTCGTACCCGTCGGGCAGGGATGCGATGTGGTCGTGGATCTGGGCCGCCCTCGCCGCCGCGTGCAGCTCCTCGTCCGTGGCGTCCGGCTTGGCGAAGCGCAGATTGTCGGCGACCGAGGCATGGAAGAGATAGGTCTCCTGGGAGACCACTCCGACCGCGCGGGCGAGCGTGTCGAAGTCGAGGTCCCGTACGTCGACGCCGTCGAGCACGACCCGGCCGCCCGTCACGTCGTACAGCCGCGGCACCAGGTAGCTGAGCGTGGACTTCCCCGAGCCGGTGGGGCCGACCACGGCGAGGCTGCCGCCGGCCGGAACGGTGATGTCGATGTCCTCGAGTATCGGGGCGCTGTCGAGGTCGTAGTGGAACTCGACGCCCTCGAAGCGGATCTCGCCCTTGACCTCGTCGAGATGGACCGGGTCGGCGGGCTCGTTGATGTCGATGGGCAGGTCGAGGTACTCGAAGATGCGCTGGAAGAGCGCCAGCGAGGTCTGGATCTGGACGCCGGTGGACAGCAGGCTGACCGTCGGCCGGAACAGGCCCTGCTGCAGCGAGACGAACGCCACGAGCGTACCGATGGAGACGGACTGGCCGCCCAGCTGGAGCGCCATGCCGGCGGCCCAGTAGATGACGGCGGGCATGGCGGCCATGACGATGGTGATCACGGCCATGCGCCAGCGGCCGGCCATGTTCGACCTCACCTCCAGGTCGACGAGGCTCTCGGACTCGCCCGCGAAGGACTTGGTGAGCGAGTCGGCGCGGCCCATGGTGCGGCCGAGCAGGATGCCGCTGACGGAGAGGGACTCGGTGACCGTGGCGGCCATGACCGCCATCTGCTTCTGGCGCTGGGTGGCGATCTTCCTGCGCTCGTTGCCGACGCGACGGCTGATCCAGACGAACAGCGGCAGCAGAAGCAACGAGACGACGGTGAGCCGCCAGTCGAGAGCGATCATCGCGACGACGGTGGCGATCACGCTCGTGAGATTGGAGACCAGGGAGGTCGCGGTGGAGGTGACCGTCGCCTGCATACCGCCGATGTCATTGGCGATACGGGACTGGACCTCGCCGGTGCGGGTGCGGGTGAAGAAAGCGAGGGACATCCGCTGCAGCCGCCCGTAGACAGCGGTCCGCAGGTCGTGCATGACGCGCTGGCCGACCGTGGTGGAGATCAGGGTCTGCAGCACGCCGAAGACGCTGTTGACGACGGCGCTCAGGATCATGCCGAGCGCCAGCAGGCTCAGCAGTCCGGTGCGGCCCTGCGGGATGGCGACGTCCAGGGTCTCCCGCAGCAGGAACGGGGTGACGACGGAGACCAGCGAGGAGGCGCCGACCAGCAGGCCGACGACCGCGAGCCGGCCGCGGTAGGGCTTGAAGAGCCTCAGGATGCGGCGCACCTGCGGCGGCTGCTCCGGCGAACCGCCGGGTGACGGGGTCCAGGTGGATCGATCGGGACGCATGAGCTCCTACGGGGGTGAGGTGGCGGCACGGGGAATCCGATGCCGCCGGCCGCGGGACGACGGCGGCGGAACGATGTCCGACGGAGTCTAGCTCATTGTTACCTATATTCACAATGAGCCTGGTCCTGATAGTGTGCGCGCATGACCACCCCCGACCCCGACGGCCTGCTCGCCGAGCAACTGCTGCGGTTCACCCGGCGTGTGCACCGCATCCAGAAGCGTCATCTGGAGCAGCGCGATCTGGGCATCACCCCGGCCCAGTCCCGGCTGCTGCGCACCCTCGTGCACTTCGGATCACCGCCGCGCATGGCGGATCTCGCCGAGCGTCTGGAGGTGGTGCCACGAGCGGTGACGACTCTGGTCGACGGTCTCGAGGCGAGCGGCAGGGTGCGCCGGGTGCCCGATCCCGCCAACCGCCGGGTGACAAGGATCGAGGTGACCGACGAGGGCTGGACGGCGCTGCGCGAGTTGCGCCGGGCACGCAGGACCGCGGCCGAGGAGATCCTCGCTCCGCTGACTGAGGAACAGCGCGAGATACTCGGGGGCCTGCTCGACACCCTGATCGACGGCGGTGACCTCCCCGGCGCGACCGGCCGGGAACGTCCCTCGGGCCGACCGGAGCACCCTTGAGGGCGAACCGCGGCGAACGTCGGCCGTCGGGGCACTAACCCATCAAACGCGCACGGTCTCCCATCACCACCACCGGACGCCGGTCCGGGTCGAGCGTGCGCAGCAGGTACTCCATACCGGACGCGGGCAGAGTGACACAGGCGGCCGTGCCGTCACCGTGGTCGAGATGCAGCCAGATGCCGCCGCCCTTCCGCTGTCCGAGCGGCCGGGTCGGATCGTTCGGCGGGGTGCCCCTGACCCGGTTGTAGTCGATGGCGATGACGTAGTAGAAGTCCCTCCGGTGCGCCTCGCCCCAGCTCCCCGGCACCTCATAGGACCGGCCCTGGTCATAGGGGAGGCGGGTTCCGGGGTCCGGAAGGACGCCTCCCGCGTCGCTGAGCGTGAACACACCCACCGGGCTGCGCAGATCGTTCTCCTGATGGTCCGCCGCCCAGCCCCGCCTCCCGTTGTGCCCTCGCCAGCGCCCGAGCGCGACCCAGGAGGAGCCCTCCTTCACATAGAACACCGCTGTGGAGTCCGGCGAGTTCTCGCCGTCGCCGTACACCACCAGGGCCTGACCGCTGCCGGACGGAACACTCCGTCGGATCCGCTCACCGACTCCCGGAATGCGGCCCCTGTCGGCCATGGGAGCCGGGGCCGGCGGTCGAGCGGCCCGGCCGCTCGACGCGGTACCGCGCGGCCGGCGGTGTTCTTCATCGGGTGAACTCGCGCACGCGGAGAGGGACATCAGGAGCACACCGCAGGCCGCCGTCACGGCCCACGAGCGCCCCGCGCCGTACACTCCGCCCGTCCACATGAGACATATAGTCACATCATATTTCGTGCTATTACGGCATACGCCTGCTCTGTTCGCGTGTCGGCAGCAAGGGCCGATTCTTGTCGCGCGGTCCGGAAAACCGGTTGCCTCCGGCCGCGATCAACGCGACCCTGTCACGGTTTGTTATGGACACTCGCGGACGGCCGCGGGCCCGGCCCCGGCTCAGCACCGCCCCGCGACCCGGTCCATCCCTGACACGAGCCACTGGGACGTCATGCAGATTCAAGACCTTCCGTATTCCGACCCCGGCGTGCCGGACACACGTTCAGGGCCCCGGTTCCTCTGGTGGCTCGGCCGGAACCAGCTGGGCGGACAATGCAGGGCCCTCCTCTGGGGGCTGTTGCACTTCCTGTCCGTCTGCGGGCTGCCCTTCTGCGTCGGACTCGCCGTCCAGGCCGTCGTCGAACGCTCGGGCGCACGGCTCGTCCAGACCGGCGGGCTGCTCCTGCTGTGCGGGGCGGGCATCGCGCTGGGCGACACCATGCTGCACCGCGCCGCGGTCACCAACTGGATCACCGCCGCCGCACGCGTCCAGCAGCTTCTGGCCCGCAGAACGGCGATGCTGGGCTCCGCCCTGACCCGGCGAGTCGCGGCCGGTGAGGTCGTCGCGGTGTCCACCGGAGACGTCGAGAAGATCGGCTGGTTCGTGGAGGCCGTCTCCCGCTTCGGCGCGGCCGCACTGACCGTGGTGGCGGTCTGCGTCGGGCTCGTCGTGTACCAGCCCGCGCTGGGCGTGGTCGTCGCGGTGGGAGTTCCGGTGCTGGCGCTGGCCGTGCTGCCGCTGCTGCCCCGCGCGACCCGGCGGGCCGACGTCCAGCGGCAGAAGGCCGGCCGGGCCACCGAACTGGCCTCGGACACCGTCGCGGGCCTCAGGGTGCTGCGCGGCATCGGCGGTGAGGAACTGTTCCTCGACCGGTACCGCAGGGCCTCGCAGGAGGTCCGCACCGCGGCGGTGCGCAGCGCCCGGATGTGGTCGCTGATCGCGGGGATCCAGGTGCTGCTGCCGGGACTGCTGATGATCGCGGTCGTCTGGCGGGGCGTGCACCTGGCCCAGGAGGGCCGGATCGCCGTCGGTGAACTGGTCACCGTGTACAGCGCGGTCATGCTGCTCACCTACCCTCTTCGGCACTTCGAAGAGATCGCCATGGCCTACTCCTTCTCCCGGCCGTCGGCCCAGCGCGCGGCCCGTGTGCTGTCGCTGGATCGCGCCACGGACGCCGCGGGCTCCCGCGACGGGCATCTGCCGGACGGGGACCTGTACGACCCCCTCACCGGACTGCTCGCACCCTCCGGTCTGCTCACCGCGGTGGTCTGCGGCGACCCCGACGCAGCGGGCGTGCTCGCCGAACGGCTGGGCGGACACCCCGCCGAGAAGAGCGCCTCGGTGCTCCTGGGCGACGTCCCCCTGGACGAACTGCCGCTCGATGCGGCCCGGACCGCCGTCCTCGTCCAGGACAAGGACCCGGTGCTGCTGTCCGGCTCGCTGCGCGCACTGCTCGACGTCCCCTCCTCGGGCGAGGTCGGTGCCGAGGAGGCGCTGGCGGCGGCGCAGTGCGGCGACGTCCTGGACGCGCTGACGCAGGCGGCACCGGAGGCCGGGGACCCCTTGGACGCACGGATCACCGAACGCGGCCGTTCCCTGTCCGGCGGACAGCGCCAGCGGCTCGCCCTGGCCCGTTCACTGATCACAGACCCGCAGGTGCTGGTGCTGGACGAGCCGACGTCCGCCGTCGACTCGCACACCGAGGCACGGATCGCGGAGGGGATCAGAAAGCTGCGGACGGGCCGCACAACGGTCGTGTTCACCTCCTCGCCGCTGCTTCTGGACCGCGCCGACCGGGTCGTGCTGGTGCACGAGGGCGAGGTCGCGGCGGTGGGGCTGCACCGCAAGCTGGTGCACGACGACCCCCGGTACCGCGAGGTCGTCACCCGCGAGACCGAGGACGAAGACGACGGGCACGGAGCCGGGGCCGGGTCCGGGTCCGGGTCCGGGTCCGAGGACAAGGCCGCCGCACGGAACGGAGCGGTGGCCGAAGGCGTACTGGCCGGACTGGAAGAGATCGAGGAGACCGCATGATCGGCGTGGCGCCACCGGTGTACGACCCGGCGGCCCCGACGGTGGCGAACACCCTGCCCGTCGGCGCCCCCGCGACCGTGCGCGGCTATGTGAGCGAACTGTTCCATCGGCATCGGCGGGCCTTTGTGCTGCTGATCGCCGTGAACACGGTGTCGGTCATCGCCTCGATGGCGGGCCCCTATCTGCTGGGCGGGCTGGTCGAGCGCGTGTCGGAGGGGGCCCGGGAGCTTCATCTGGAGCGCACCGCCGCACTGTTCGTCCTCGCCCTCGTCGTCCAGGCCGTGTTCGTCCGGCTGGTGCGGCTGAAGGGCGCCGTGCTCGGTGAGCGGATGCTCGCCGATCTGCGCGAGGACTTCCTCGTGCGGTCGGTGAAGCTCCCGCCGGGCGTCCTGGAGCGGGCCGGGACCGGTGATCTGCTGTCCCGGATCACCACCGACATCGACCGGCTCGCCAACGCGATGCGTGAGGCCGTGCCGCAGCTGTCGATCGGTGTGGTGTGGGCCCTGCTGCTGCTCGGCGGACTGACCGTCACGGCCCCGCCGCTCGCTCCGGCCGTGCTCGTCGCGGTACCGCTGCTGGTGATCGGCTGCCGCTGGTACTTCAAACGCGCCCCGTCGGCGTACCGCTCCGAAGCCGCCGGATACGCCGCCGTGGCCGCCGCTCTCACCGAGACCGTGGACGCCGGACGGACCGTGGAGGCGCACCGTCTCGGCGACCGGCGCATCGCGCTCTCCGACCGGCGGGTCGAGCAGTGGACGGCCTGGGAACGCTACACGCTGTGGCTGCGCTCGGTGCTCTTCCCGGTGGTCAGCATCACTCATGTCACGGTCCTGTCCTCGGTTCTGATGATCGGCGGGATGTTCGTCCTGCAGGGCTGGATCGGTGTCGGCCAGCTGACCACCGGTGCGCTCATCGCGCAGATGCTGGTCGACCCGGTGGGCCTGATCCTGCGCTGGTACGACGAGCTGCAGGTCGCCCAGGTGTCACTGGCCCGGCTGGTCGGAGTCCGCGACATCGCGCCGGACGAGGGCAATGCGTCACTGGCGCCGAAGGGCCGTGATGTCGAGGCGGACGAAGTCCGCTTCGGTTACCGCGCAGGAGTCGATGTGCTGCACCGGGTCTCCCTGGAGGTGGCGCCCGGCACCCGGCTGGCCCTGGTGGGACCGTCAGGTGCGGGCAAGTCCACACTGGGCCGGCTGCTCGCCGGGATCTATGCGCCCCGGGCCGGCCGGATCACCCTCGGTGGCGCGGAACTTTCCCGGATGCCCGCCGAGCGCGTCCGCTCCCATGTGGCCCTGGTCAACCAGGAGCACCATGTGTTCGTGGGCTCCCTGCGCGACAACCTGCTGCTGGCGCTCCCCCACTCCCGGCTGCAGGCGGACGGCGGCACCCCCGCCGACACCGTCGACACCGAACTGTGGGCCGCGCTGGCCGCGGTGGACGCGGACGGCTGGGCGCGCGCCCTGGACGACGGGCTGGACACCGAGGTGGGGTCCGGCAGTCTGGCCCTGACTCCGGCGCAGGCGCAGCAGATCGCGCTCGCCCGGCTGGTGCTCGCCGACCCGCACACCCTGGTCCTGGACGAGGCGACCTCCCTCCTCGATCCTCGCGCGGCCCGTCATCTGGAACGCTCCCTGGCCCGTGTCCTGGACGGCCGCACGGTCGTCGCCATCGCGCACCGGCTGCACACCGCGCACGACGCCGACCTGATCGCCGTCGTGGAGAACGGGCGGATCAGCGAGCTGGGCAGCCATGACCAGCTGGTCGCCGCGGACGGGGCGTATGCGGCGCTGTGGCGGTCCTGGCACGGCTGACGCGGCCCGCCGGAGCGGTGGGAGGTTCCGGGGCCGGCGCACGGCCGCCCGCCGGTCCGCCCCGGACGCTTCCCCCATCGATGTGCCGTGCCGCGTTCTCGCCGGGGGCTGCCGTTGCGCGGGGCCATCGCCGGGTGGAAGGCTGGATGTGGCACCGGTACGGGGGCCGTGCCGCAGCCATCCGGTCCGGAAGGACGTGGTCGGCACCCATGGTCCCCCTGTCCGCCGTTCCCACGGCGGCACCCGGTTCCGCCCCAGCATCTGGAGGTACCCGTGGACAGCACCGACGGTTGGGGAGACGAGGTCTACCAGCCCGACGGTTCCGAGGTGCAGGACGACGCGGGGCTGCTCGACGCCGAGGACACTCTGCTCTCCGACGGGGTCGGCGACCCGCTCGACCGGGGCTGGTCGCCGCCGGAACGGCCCTGGGCGGTCGAGCACGAGGGCGTGACCGCGGCCGAGGGACACCTCGGCGAAACCCTGGACCAGCGCCTGGCAGAGGAGCTCCCGGACATCACGGCCCCGGACGGCGACGACATCGGGGACCGGTCGGACGGGGACGGTGAGCCCCTGGACAACGAGGTGGGCGATGCCCGCTCCGGACGTCTCGTCGCCCCCGACGAAGGGGCGCACGACGACGAGGAGAACGGGCTGATCGCCACCGACGTCGGCATCGACGGTGCGGCGGCCTCGGCCGAGGAGGCGGCCGTGCACATCGTCGACGAGGACATCGTGTCCCGCTGAGTCGGCGGGGGCGCCCTGCCGAGCCGGTGCCGCCTCGGTCCGGCACATGCCGGGACCAGTCGTGCGAAGGGCGACGACGGTCCCGACGAACGCGGTGACGGTCCCGACGGCCGGGGCCGGAGCAGCACCCCATGGCCGCCCTCCCGCGCCACTCAGACGACGTTCAGCGCCACCACGGCGCCCACCCCGCCGATCAGCATGAAGGCCGGCATCAGCACCTTCAGCTCGACCCAGCTTCCGGCCCGGAACCGCATGCCCTTGGGCGTGCCCACCGGGTACCAGCGCCTGCGGCCCAACGGTATGGGCCACAGGATGGGGCAGCCCGAGACGGTCAGCGCGTCGCCGAGGCAGTGCATCAGGGCGCCCAGGATGATCGGCAGCCCGAGCCACAGATACTCCAGGCCGGGCGAGGAGAACAGCCAGTCCGCACCCTTGCCCGGTTCGTCGAGTATGCCGGCGAGGATCCAGGCGCTCGTCGCCGCGAGCAGCCACACCAGCACATCGCTGCTCGAACCGCGCGCCGCCCGCCACAGCAGCCCCTCGATCGCCAGCACCATGTGCACGAAGAGGATGGCCAGCACCGCCCAGCGGCCGCCGGCGATGGCCAGCACCGAGGTGCCCGCACCGATCAGCACCGCCCACAGCCAGGTGTGCGTCAGCGTACGGTGACCGCCGGAGCGGCGCGGGTCGCCCGGCATCCTGGTCGCCTTGTAGGCGGCGTAGGACAGTTTGTCGACGATCTCGCACAGGCCGTGGGAAATGGGCCCGAAGGCCCGTGAGATGGTGGCCGCCTTGTGGTCGAGGTCCGGCGCCAGCGCGGCACCCGCGCAGATCAGTGCGCCGACCAGGACGACCGGCCAGGGCATCGGGTGCCCCGTCAAGGCGGCCACCGCCCCCACCCCGAGCCAGGCCGTGGCCCCCGACAGCGAGTGCGCTGGTCCCATCATGACCGCTTTCCGCCCCATTCCTCTTGTCGTGCCGCCCAGTTGTCCCGGTGCGATGACAGTTCGTCGGCGCCACAGCGTAGCGTTCGTGATCTTCCGATCGGCAGCCGATTCCCCCATCGGGTGTCCGGGCAGGCAAGATGGGGACGTGACCCTCATCGATCAGCTCCCGCGGACCGCAGACCCCGACGCCCTGTACGAAGCCTTCGAGGCGTGGGCCGGGGAGCGCGGCCTCACGCTCTATCCGCACCAGGAGGAGGCGCTGATCGAGGCGGTCTCGGGGGCGAACGTGATCGTGTCGACCCCCACCGGATCCGGGAAGAGCATGATCGCCGCGGGCGCGCACTTCGCGGCCCTCGCCCGGGACGAGGTCACCTTCTACACCGCGCCGATCAAGGCGCTGGTCTCGGAGAAGTTCTTCGAGCTGTGCAAGCTCTTCGGCACCGAGAACGTGGGCATGCTCACCGGGGACGCCTCGGTCAACGCCGACGCTCCCGTGATCTGCTGCACGGCCGAGGTCCTGGCGTCCATCGCGCTGCGCGACGGCCGGCAGGCCGATGTCGGCCAGGTCGTGATGGACGAGTTCCACTTCTACGCCGAGGGCGACCGCGGCTGGGCGTGGCAGATCCCGCTCCTGGAGTTGCCGCAGGCGCAGTTCATCCTGATGTCGGCGACTCTCGGCGATGTCTCGATGTTCGAGCAGGATCTGACCCGCCGCACCGGCCGCCCGACCGCGGTGGTGCGCTCGGCCACCCGTCCGGTGCCGCTCTCGTACGAGTATCGGCTCACCCCGCTCACCGAGACGCTCACCGATCTCCTGGAGACCCGGCAGGCCCCCGTCTACATCGTCCATTTCACCCAGGCGCAGGCCGTGGAGCGGGCTCAGGCGCTGATGAGCATCAATATGTGCTCGCGCGAGGAGAAGGACGAGATCGCCGCGCTGATCGGCAACTTCCGCTTCACCACCAAGTTCGGCCGCAACCTCTCCCGTTACGTACGGCACGGCATCGGCGTCCACCACGCCGGCATGCTGCCCAAGTACCGCCGCCTGGTGGAGAAACTGGCCCAGGCCGGTCTGCTGAAGGTGATCTGCGGCACGGACACCCTGGGGGTCGGCGTCAACGTCCCCATCCGCACCGTGCTGTTCACGGCGCTGACCAAGTACGACGGGAGCCGGGTGCGCACCCTGCGCGCCCGTGAGTTCCATCAGATCGCGGGCCGCGCCGGGCGCGCGGGCTTCGACACGGCGGGCCTGGTCGTGGCGCAGGCGCCGGAGCATGTCATCGAGAACGAGAAGGCGCTCGCCAAGGCCGGCGAGGATCCGAAGAAGCGCCGCAAGGTGGTACGCAAGAAGGCCCCCGAGGGCTTCGTCGGCTGGACGGAGAACACCTTCGAGAAGCTGATCGCCGCCGACCCGGAGCCGCTCACCTCCCGCTTCCGGGTCACCCACACGATGCTGCTGTCGGTGATCGCCCGGCCGGGCAACGCCTTCGAGGCGATGCGGCATCTGCTGGAGGACAATCACGAACCGCGCAGGCAGCAGCTGCGGCACATCCGGCGTGCGATCGCGATCTACCGCTCGCTGCTGGACGGCGGCATCGTCGAGAAGCTCGACGAGCCGGACGCCACCGGTCGGATCGTGCGCCTCACGGTCGACCTGCAGCAGGACTTCGCGCTCACCCAGCCGCTGTCGACGTTCGCGCTGGCCGCGTTCGAACTCCTCGACCCGGAGTCCCCGTCCTACGCCCTCGACATGGTGTCCGTCATCGAGTCCACGCTGGACGACCCGCGGCAGATCCTGGTGGCCCAGCAGAACAAGGCGCGCGGTGAGGCCGTGGCCGCGATGAAGGCCGACGGGGTCGAGTACGAGGAGCGCATGGAGCGGCTCCAGGACGTCACGTACCCCAAGCCGCTGGAGGAGCTGCTCTTCCAGGCCTACAACACGTACCGCAAGAGCCATCCGTGGGTCGGCGACCATCCGCTGTCGCCGAAGTCGGTGATCCGCGACATGTACGAGCGGGCGATGTCCTTCACCGAGCTGGTCTCCTTCTACGAGCTCGCCCGCACCGAGGGCATCGTGCTGCGCTACCTGGCCGGCGCCTACAAGGCCCTCGACCACACCGTGCCGGACGATCTGAAGTCGGACGACCTGGAGGATCTGATCGCCTGGCTCGGCGAGATGGTGCGCCAGGTCGACTCCAGCCTGCTGGACGAGTGGGAACAGCTGGCGAATCCGGAGGAGGTCACGGCCGAGGAGGCGCAGGAGAAGGCCGACCAGGTCAAGCCGATCACCACGAACCCGCGCGCCTTCCGCGTGCTGGTCCGCAACTCCCTGTTCCGCCGTGTGGAGCTGGCCGCGCTCGATCAGATCGAGGAACTCGGCGAGATGGACGCGGAGTCCGGCTGGGACGCCGAGGCGTGGGGCGCGGCCATGGACAGCTACTGGGACGAGTACGACGATCTCGGCACCGGCCCCGACGCCCGCGGCCCCAAGCTGCTGATGATCACCGAGGAGCCGGAGAACGGGTTGTGGCGCGTGCGGCAGACCTTCGCCGATCCGAACGGCGACCACGACTGGGGCATCAGCGCGGAGATCGACCTCGCGGCCTCCGACGCGGAGGGCCGTGCGGTCGTCCGGGTCACGGGCGTCGGCCAGCTGTGAACACAGGAGAGACCCACCCATGACGAACCCGGCCGAGAGGCTTGTCGACCTGCTCGACCTGGAGCAGATCGAGGTCAACATATTCCGTGGCCGCAGCCCGCAGGAGTCCCTGCAGCGGGTCTTCGGCGGCCAGGTGGCCGGCCAGGCCCTGGTCGCCGCCGGCCGCACCACGGACGGCGAACGGCCGGTGCACTCGCTGCACGCGTACTTTCTGCGCCCGGGCATCCCGGGCGTGCCCATCGTGTACCAGGTCGAGCGTGTCCGGGACGGGAGGTCCTTCACGACCCGCCGGGTCACAGCTGTGCAGCAGGGCCGCACGATCTTCAATCTGACCGCCTCCTTCCACAAGGCCGAAGAGGGGGACTTCGAGCACCAATTGCCGCCGGCCCGCACGGTGCCGGACCCGGAGTCGCTGCCGACGGTGGCACAGGAAGTCAGGGAGCATCTCGGCGAACTGCCCGAGGCACTGGAGCGGATGGCCCGACGCCAGCCCTTCGACATCCGCTACGCGGACCGGCTGCGCTGGAGCGACGAGGAGATCAAGGCCGCGGAACCACGCAGCGCCGTCTGGATGCGTGCCGTGGGCCCGCTCGGGGACGACCCGCTGGTCCACACCTGCGCGCTCACCTACGCCAGCGACATGACGCTCCTGGACGCCGTCCGCATCCCCGTCGAACCGCTGTGGGGGCGACGTGGCTTCGACATGGCGTCGCTGGATCACGCGATGTGGTTCCACCGGCCCTTCCGCGCGGACGAGTGGTTCCTGTACGACCAGGAGTCCCCGATCGCGGTGGGGGGACGCGGCCTCGCCCGGGGCTGCATCTACGATCTCCGGGGCCGGCTGCTGGTCTCGGTCGTCCAGGAGGGCCTGTTCCGCAGACTCGACGGATGACGGCGCGCCTCTGCGAAGCCCGGCCCTCCTGACCGGTGCCGGGCCCGCGCGTCCGGCGCCACCGCACCCACGCTTCTGCGCCGGGGCCGTCCGGATCTGCCCCGTGGCCCCATGGGCTCGCGGCCGGACTGGGCCTCCCTGCCGATCGGGGTCCCGGGCCGCCAGAGGTCAGGGACCCTGTGCACGGCCCGGCTCCCGGCCGGCCGCGGTCGCCGCGACCGGGCGGCCGCGGCACCGCAGGTGCTCTTGTCGACGGTGGACGTGACAGTGCGTCCGGACATGGTGTGTCTCCCCCGTGTCGCTGACGGGCACCGTGTGAACCCGCCTGGAAAGAACCGTAGCCCGGTCGCCGGATTCCCGTTTCTGCCTGTGGACAACTCACCACATCGCGCTCTTGCGCAGGTCAGAGGCAGAAACGTGACGGTGCTTCAGGGGACGACGGGGCCCCGGTCACAGCGCGGCCGTCGCGGAGGACCCTCCGGTCAGAGGTCCGTCCGCGGTGTGCTTTCCCGTTCCCGTGATTCCACGGCGAGGTGCTCCCCGACCCGATTCACCAGCAGCGTCATCTCGTAGGCGATCTGGCCGATGTCGGCCTCGGCGGCGCTGAGCACGCACAGACAGCTTCCCGCGCCGGCCGCGGTGACGAACAGGATCGCGTCATCGAATTCGATCATGGTCTGGCGCACCCGTCCCGCACCGAAATGACGGCCCGAGCCCTTGGCCAGGCTGTGCAGCCCGGACGAGACCGCGGCGAGATGCTCGGCGTCCTCGCGCCGCAGCCCCGTGCTCGCGCCGGTCACCAACCCGTCGCTGGACAGCACCAGCGCGTGCCGTATGTGGTCGATGCGCTCGGCCAGATCGTCCAGTAGCCAGCCGAGTTCCGTGTTCTGCGCCATGGCTCTCTCCCCGTAGCCTCGCTCCCCCTGGCCGGAGGATCCGATCAGCCAGCCTTCCCCACTGCCGTCGTCCGAGCAAGCACGATGGGGCCATGGCACAGAAGATGGCTGACGACGAGTGGCGTTCCTTCGTCCTGCACGGCACCCGCACCGGAAAACTCTCCACGGTCAGCGCCGACGGCAGTCCCCATGTGGCGCCGATCTGGTTCCTGCTGGACGGTGACGAGGTGGTCTTCAACACCGGGAAGGAGACGGTGAAGGGAAGAAACCTGGCCCGGGACGGCCGGGCCGCCCTGTGCGTGGACGACGACCGTCCGCCCTACGGCTTCGTGGTAATGCGGGGGCGGGCGGAGTTGTCGGAGGACCTCAGCGAGCTACGGCACTGGGCGACCCGGATCGGCGGTCGCTATATGGGCGAGGAGCGGGCGGAGGAGTTCGGCGCGCGCAACGGGGTCCCGGGGGAACTTCTGGTCCGGCTGCGGATCGACAAGGTGCTGGCGTACTCGGAGGTCGCCGGGTAGCGCACGGCCGGTCGAGTCGGGTGTGCGGGACCGTGCGTACCACCCCGCACACCCGACGGAACGGCTCAGTGCGTCGGCATGCCGCCTGTGCGATCGAGGGCGTCGTCGGCCCCGCTGCCGCGCCCCTGCCGCGCGGCGTTCACGGAAGTGCGGAATCATGCGGCACATGAGTGACGACCCCACCCATGTCCGGGAGTTCTTCGGTGCGCGCGCGGCCGG
Source organism: Streptomyces nodosus (assembly GCF_008704995.1). Lineage (NCBI taxonomy): Bacteria > Bacillati > Actinomycetota > Actinomycetes > Kitasatosporales > Streptomycetaceae > Streptomyces > Streptomyces nodosus. The sequence goes on along the minus strand of NZ_CP023747.1, from coordinate 6,993,606 downwards.
CTGGGACACGAAGTTCCCCCACGACGGCCCGGCCTACGCCGCCGCGGTCCGTGATCTCGGGCTGCGCGAGGGCGACCGTGTGCTGGACGCGGGCTGCGGCACGGGCCGGGCGCTCATTCCGCTACGCAAGGCCGTGGGCGCCTCCGGAGTGGTCCTGGGGACCGATCTGACCCCGGCGATGCTGGAGGCTGCGCGGCGGGCCGGGCGGGACCGCGACGGCCGGCTGCTGCTCGCCGATGTGACCGCGCTCCCCCTGCGCACGGAGTCCCTCGACGCGGTGTTCGCGGCGGGGCTGATCTCCCATCTCCCGCACCCGGCGGACAACCTGCGGGAGTTGGCACGCGTGGTGCGGCCCGGCGGTCTGCTCGCGCTGTTCCATCCGATCGGCCGGGCAGCGCTCGCGGCCCGCCAGGGCCGGCAGATCACCCCGGACGACCTGCGGGCCGAGCCCCGGATCGGCCCGCTGCTGGCCACGTCCGGCTGGCGGATGACGTCGTACGTCGACGAGGACGGCCGCTTCCTCGTTCTGGCGGTCCGTGAGGGCTGAGCCTCAGTCGCCGCGCCCCACCTCGGCCACCAGTGTGTCGGGGGCGTCGAACATGATGTTGTGCCCCGCACCGGGCACGGTCACCACGCACGCGCCCGCGGCCTCCAGACTCTCGCTGCCGCTCAGCTTTCCTCCGAGCTCGCCCTGGCAGTGGAGGTCCCCGACGGCCGGACGGGACAGCCCCTCACACCGGGAACGGGGCGGGTGCCCAGGTCGGCGATGCGGTAGCCGTTCGGATAGCTCTTGATCTCCCAGTTCTGCCGCGCGAAGTGGGGAGCGCGGCGCGGCGGCATGAGGCGGACCAGACGGCCGCGGGCGCGGACCGCCCGGCGCACCAGCGTGCGTGCGGTGTCGCTCGGGGGCTCGTAACGGAAGGCCTTGAGGAGCGGGTCGTCAAGGAGGGAGAGCGTCGTCAGGCGCAGCAGCGGGGCCAGCGGTCGCGGATACCAGGAGGCCATCAGTCCCAGGGTGGCGTCCGACACCCGGCAGGCACCCGGGTCCCAGGCGAAATGGGACTCCTCATAGGTGTCGAGGCAGTCCTCGAACTCCTCGTACGTCTCCGGGACGTCCTTGATGCCCATGTGCCGCCCGAGGGTGCGGTAGTACACGGCGGAGGCGACGGTCTCATGGCGGGACAGCCGACGCCAGCCGTAGGCGTCGATCCACCGTTTCGGCATCACCACAAAGGTGCACAGCACATACCGCATGTCGTCGTCGCCGATGTCGTAGCTGCGGTGCATCTGGTTGATGCGACGGATCGCGGTGCGGCCCTCGTCGCTGTCGAAGCCGTGCTCCACCACGGTGTCGAGGAGCAGCGTGGTGTCGTCATAGCGTCTCTGCGTACGGTCCGTGAGTTCCGCGGTCCCCGCGAGCAGCCGGCCGATGCTCGGGACGGCGTAGGTGCGGTAGAGGGCCAGTTCCAGGGCGCGTGTGTAGTCCCAGGGGAACTCGTACGCGCTGCTGAGCCGGTAGATCTCCAGCGCGTCCCTGGCGGGGTCCAGGCGCCGGATCTGTTCCAGCCGTTCGAACCGCCTCATGTGCCGTCCCCCTTCTCCGCCGAAACCTCGACCCTACGTCGAGAGACGGTCGACGCAGGGTTGCGGCACTCTCCCCGTGGGAAATGGCCCGTCATGTTCGATTCGATACGTAAAACGTTCGGCACCTTCGTCAAAAACCTCCGTCCGGAGGCCGCCGCGGGCGGGGAGAAACGCTCGCACAACCTGTTCGAGGCGGCCGCCGCCTATACGTCGGCATCCGCCGAGGACGACCAGGACCGGATGGACGAGGCGGCGGGATGGGTGTCCCCCGAGGCCCTGTCGTTCGGCATGAGCGAGCTGGCCCGGCGGGCCGTGGTCACCCTGGCGCGGGAGCGCGGCGAGTCGCCTCAGGCCGTCGCACGCGCGCTCCTGGGCCTGCCCGCCTCCTGATCGGGCGCGCCCTCGGCCGTACCGCCCCGCCTGTCTGTCCCGCTCGTCCGTCCGGGGCGTCCCTTCCCGCCGGACGGACAGCGGGAACGCGAGGGGCGCCGCCCGCGGACCGTACCGTCTGCGGGCCTACGGGCGGCGATGCGGTCGGCTCCTGCGCGCCGACGGGTGGCGCGGCCGGGCGTCAGGCCCTCAGCGGTCGAGCTCCTTGCGTGCGACCCGGCGCAGCCGGCGCCGCTGGGAGGGGTCCAGGGTGAGGTATGCCGCCGCCGGGACCCCCAGCACGATCAGAACCACGGCCCACCAGGGCAGCCAGATCCACAGGATGAGTCCGACCAGCACTCCCCCGGCGGCGATCTTCGCGTTCTTCGACATATGTCGCCTCCTTCGCGGCCACGGCCGCTCGCGGGCCTCGGCGGCACCGCTCTCTGTCCTGAGAACGGGTGCGTGCGGCGCGCGGTTCCGGTCCTGACCCCTGAGAGAACCCTGAGCCGTGTCCCCCAGTCGTCCCTGAGAAGAGACACTGGGCAGGCCGGTCATGGCGCGGCCCCCGCGCGGGAGGTGCACGGACTCATGGCGGAGAGCACATGAGTCCGTAACGTCCGTGCGGGGGCCGCCGTTCGGTGAAGGACCGCAGCGATCAGCCGCGTGCGCCCAGCAGATGGTCCATGGCGAGCTGGTCCAGGCGCTCGAACGCCATGCCGCGGGCAGCGGCCGCGTCCACGTCGAACTCCTCGAACGCGCTGCGGTCCGCGAGCAGCGCCTCCAGCCCGTCCGCGGCGGTCGGCTGGGCCAGCTCGTCCAGACGGGAGGCGCGGAGGGCCTCCTGGACCTCCGGGTCCGCGCGGAAGGCCGCGGCACGCTCCTTCAGGATCAGGTAGTTGCGCATGCAGCCCGCGGCCGAGGCCCACACGCCGTCGAGGTCCTCGGTCCGCGGCGGCTTGAAGTCGAAGTGGCGCGGACCGCTGTAACCGGCGCTCTCCAGGAGGTCCACGAGCCAGAAGGCGGCCCGCAGATCGCCCGCCCCGAAGCGCAGGTCCTGGTCGTACTTGATGCCGGACTGGCCGTTGAGGTCGATGTGGAAGAGCTTGTCCGCCCACAGGGCCTGCGCGATGCCGTGCGGGAAGTTGAGGCCGGCCATCTGCTCGTGGCCCACCTCCGGGTTGACGCCGTACAGCTCCGGGCGCTCCAGCTTCTCGATGAACGCCAGGGCGTGGCCGACGGTGGGCAGCAGGATGTCGCCGCGCGGCTCGTTCGGCTTGGGCTCGATCGCGAAGCGCAGGTCGTAGCCCTGGGAGGTGACGTACTCACCGAGCAGGTCGAAGGCCTCCTTCATACGGTCGAGGGCGACTCGCACGTCCTTGGCACCACCGGACTCGGCGCCCTCACGGCCGCCCCAGGCGACATACGTCTTCGCGCCCAGTTCCGCGGCCAGGTCGATGTTGCGGATGGTCTTGCGCAGGGCGTAGCGGCGCACGTCCCGGTCGTTCGCGGTGAACCCGCCGTCCTTGAAGACGGGGTGCGTGAACAGGTTGGTGGTGGCCATCGGCACGGTCATGCCGGTCGCGTCGAGGGCCTGCCGGAAGCGCTTGATGTGCCCCTCGCGCTCGCTGTCCGACGATCCGAAGGGAATCAGGTCGTCGTCGTGGAAGGTCACCCCGTGGGCCCCGAGCTCGGCGAGGCGCTGCACGGTCTCCACCGGGTCCAGGGCTCGCCGGGTGGCGTCGCCGAACGGGTCCCGTCCCTGCCAGCCGACGGTCCACAGGCCGAAGGTGAACCTGTCCTCGGGGGTGGGCTGGTAGCTCATGCCACGGCTCCTTGCTCGCTGAAGACTATTTCGTCATGGCGCTTAACAAATTAGTATGCGAAGGCATCTCTGGGAAGAGACGATGTGTCCCCGCACGGAGACTTCGTACGGTGACGACGCGTGCACGCCGGTCCTGCCCGGTCCGCGGCACGCCCCACAGGCCGGATCCGCGAGCCGCGGAAGAGGGAGAGCCCGATGTCAGCAGCCGAGGGTCCGCTCGTCGTCGGGGTGGACTCGTCCACCCAGTCCACCAAGGCCCTGGTCGTCGACGTGGCGACCGGACAGGTGGTGGCGAGCGGCCAGGCGCCGCACACCGTGTCCTCGGGCGAGGGCCGCGAGAGCGACCCCCGCCAGTGGTGGGACGCCCTGTGCGAGGCCCTGCGCCAGTGTGGTGAGGCGGCCCACGAGGCCGCCGCGGTGTCGATCGGCGGCCAGCAGCACGGCCTGGTCACCCTGGACGCGAACGGCGACCCGGTGCGCCCGGCGCTGCTGTGGAACGATGTGCGCTCGGCGCCGCAGGCCCGCCGGCTGGTGGAGGAGCTCGGCGGTCCCAAGGCCTGGGCGGACCGTACGGGAAGCGTCCCCGGCCCGTCCTTCACGGTCACCAAGTGGGCCTGGCTGGCCGAGAACGAGCCGGAGGCCGTGCACGCCACCGCGGCCGTCCGCCTGCCCCACGACTATCTGACGGAACGCCTCACCGGGGAGGGCACGACCGACCGTGGCGACGCCTCCGGCACCGGATGGTGGGCGTCCACGACGGAGTCGTACGACGAGGAAACCCTCGCGCACGTGGGCCTCGACCCGGCGCTGCTGCCGCGAGTGGTGCGCCCCGGCGAGGTGGCCGGCACGGTGCACACCCATGATCTGCCGTTCTCCAAGGGCACCCTGGTCGCGCCCGGCACGGGTGACAACGCGGCCGCCGCGATGGGCCTCGGACTGCGCGCCGGCGTTCCGGCCCTGAGCCTGGGCACCTCCGGCACGGTGTACGCGGTCTCGAAGCGGCGCCCCGCCGACCCGACCGGCACGGTGGCGGGCTTCGCGGACGCGCACGGCGACTGGCTGCCCCTGGCCTGCACCCTGAACTGCACCCAGGCCGTCGACCGGATCGCCACCCTGCTGGGCCTGGACCGTGAGGCCGTCGAGCCCACCACGGGGGTGACGCTGCTCCCCTACCTGGACGGCGAGCGCACCCCGGCCCTGCCGCACGCCTCGGGACTGCTGCACGGCCTGCGGCAGGACACCACGGCCGGACAACTGCTGCAGGCGGCGTACGACGGAGCGGTGCACTCCCTGCTCGGCGCGCTCGACCTGGTCCTCGACGCGGACGCGGACCGCTCGGCGCCACTGCTGCTGATCGGCGGCGGCGCACGGGGCAGGGCCTGGCAGGACACCGTGCGGCGGCTCTCCGGGCGCCCCGTCCAGGTGCCCGAGGCCAAGGAACTGGTCGCCCTCGGCGCAGCCGCACAGGCCGCCGGACTGCTGACGGGCGAGGACCCGGCCGCCGTGGCCCGGCGCTGGGACACCGCCCGGGGGCCGGTCCTCGATGCCGTGGAGCGGGACGAGGCGACGCTGACCAGGATCGCCGGGGTACTCTCCGACGCGGCGCCGCTCCTGGAGCGGGAACCGGAACGGCGCTGACGAGATCCGGGGGAGGCATGACCGCACCGCTGCACGAGGCTCATCCGTCCGGGCCCGGCCCTGGGCTGCCCAACACCCAGCAGGGCATGCGCCGGCGCAATCTGGCGCGGGTCATGCACACCGTGAGCGCCGAGGGGCCACTGTCGCGCGCCGCGGTCGCCGCCCGTATCGGGCTGACCCGGGCGGCGGTCTCCACCCTGGTCGACGAGCTGATCCGTGCGGGGCTGCTGGAGGAACTGGGTCCGGAGCGTCCCGGCCGGGTCGGGCGCCCCGGGTCGGCGCTGGCCGTCAGCGGGCGCGGTCCCGCCGGGATCGGCGCCGAGATCGGCGTCGATCACCTCGCGGTGTACGCGGTCGATCTGCGCGGTGCCGTGCGGGCGCGGGCGGTGCGGCAGGGCACCAACCGGGGCCGCCCGCCGCAGCCGGTGCTCGCCGAACTGACCGCTCTGGTGGAGCAGGTCGTGGCGCGGGCGGAACGGGAGGGGCTGCGGCCGACGGGGCTCGCGGTCGCGGTGCCCGGTCTGGTCGCGCGTGACGCCCGAACCGTGGTCCGGGCCCCCAACCTCGACTGGCACGACCTCGACCTGGGGCCGCTGCTGCCCACCGGTCTGCCGCTGACCGTGGACAACGAGGCCAACTTCGGCTCGCTCGCGGAACTCTGGCTCGGCGAGAACACCCCCCGGGATTTCCTGCATGTCTCGGCGGAGATCGGCATCGGCGGCGCGGTGGTCGTGGACGGACGGCTGCTGCGCGGCACGCGTGGGTTCGCGGGAGAGCTGGGACATGTGCCGGTGCGCCCGGAGGGTCCGAGGTGCGCGTGCGGCGGGCGTGGCTGTCTGGAGCAGTACGCCGGTGAGGAGGCGGTGCTGCGGGCGGCGGGGCTGACACCGGGCGAGGACCATGTCGAACTGCTGGCCGAGCGTGCCGCGCAGGGCGACAGGGACGTACGCCGTGCCCTGCGGGGCGCCGGGACCGCGCTCGGTATCGCCTTGACCGGTGCGGTCAATCTGCTGGACCCGGAGACGGTCGTCCTGGGCGGGGCTCTGGTGGCCCTGGCGCCCTGGCTGCTGCCGTCTCTGGAACGGGAGCTGGCACGGCGGACGGCGGGGCCGCCCTGCGCGGTGGCGGTCTCCCGACTGGGCTCCGAGGGACCGCTGCTGGGTGCCGCGCACTCGGTGGTGCGGGCGGTGCTCGACGATCCGGCGACGGTGTCGGTGGCGGGGCAGGCATAGCCGCCGGGGTGGCCGGGGACCGACGGGCCGGGGGTGGCCGGGGACCGGCGGGGAGTGGCCGACGGCGGGGCGTACCGGTGGTGACGGCCGGGAGGACATAACCTGCGGTCCCCCGGCAGTTGTCGGTCCTTCCGGCAGCCGCCGGATCTCGCGTCCGAGCCGCCTGCCCTCGAACGGGTGACGGAGTTGTCCACAATCCCGCGCCTGTCCACCGAAGTCACCGCGCCGTCCTCGCCCAAACTCCCGGCGCCGTACGGTGATTCGCACGACGCGCAGCCGTGGTCCGGTGACCGGGCGCGCGTCGGGCGGCCGCGAAACGGCGGCCGTGCCAGGACATTGAGCACACGAGGAACACGATCGGCACACATCGGCGAACCCGAGCGCGGAGGGCACTCTGGCCATGGAACGAACCTCATCGCAAGAAGCGGGACACCTCACGGGCAGGCGGCGGTTGCTGAAGGGCGCGGCTCTCGCCGTGATTCCCTATGCCCTGCTGCCCTCGGCACCGGCCCGTGCGCGCCCGCGCACCGTGGAGCACCACTGGGCCGACTGGCTGCCGGCGGACCCGTCCAACTACACGGCCTCCCGACGACCGGCGAGCCACCCGCTCGATCGCGTCGTCATCCATGTGACGCAGGCGACCTACACGACCACGCTGGGCATCTTCCGGAACCCACGCAAGGAGGTGTCCGCGCACTATGTGGTCCGGTCGGCGGACGGACATGTCGCGCAGTGCGTCCATGAGCACGACATCGCCTGGCACGCGGGCAACTGGGACTACAACACACGCAGCATCGGCATCGAGCACGAAGGATGGGTGGAGCGGCCCGGGTACTTCACGGACGCCCTCTACGAGGAGTCGGCCAGGCTCACGGCGGGGATCTGCACCAGATACGGCATCCCGAGGGACCGGGAACACATCATCGGACACTACGAGGTCCCCGGCACCGACCACACCGATCCGGGACCGAAGTGGGACTGGAACCGCTATATGCGGCTGGTCAGCCGCGCTTGACCGAGGGCGAGGACCCGAGCCGGCGGAGCGACGCCGATGTCCCGGTCGGCAGGGCGACGGTCCTGACGGTTGTCGTAAGCCACCCCGGGAGTGACGATGGGCCCTAGGTTTGCTGTCCCGGGAGGCCGAAGTGACCGATCCGTGGGTGGCCCTGGAACCGGGGGCCGATCCCGTCGAGCGGGTGCGGCAGCTGCGTCGTGCCCATGAGGTGTTCACCGCGGTGGGCACGGTGGAGCGGCCGGTGCGTCCGGTGGTCGCCGACTCCTGGCGGCGTTCGGCACGGGCGGGTGTCGGTCCGGACGGTACGGCGCGGGTGGAGCTGACGGACGGCGATCTCGGCTCCTATCGGGCGGAGCATCCGCTGGCCCGGGTGATGCCGCTGGTCCGCGAGCTGCTGGGGCCGTTCGCCGCGGACGGCAAGCATCTGCTGGCGGTGTGTGACGCGCAGGGCAGGCTGCTGTGGGTCGAGGGACATCTGGCGACTCGGCGGCGGGCGGACCGGATGAACTTCGTGCCGGGGGCGCGCTGGGCGGAGTCGGCGATCGGCACCAACGCGCCGGGCACGGCCGTCGCCGTCGACCGGCCTGTGCAGGTGTTCGCGGCCGAGCACTTCGCCCTGCGGGTCCAGCGGTGGACGTGCGCGGCGGCACCGGTGCACGATCCGCGCACCGGGCGGGTGCTCGGAGCACTGGACATCACCGGCGGTGATGAACTCGCGCACCCGCACAGTCTGGGGTTCGTCCAGGCCGTGGCACGTGCCGCCGAGTCCCATCTGGCGCTTCTGTCACCGGCGGGGGCCGCGGCGGACACCCTGGAGCTGACCGCGCTGGGCCGCGACGAGGCCTGCCTCCTGGCCCGTGGCCGGAAGATCAGGCTCAGCCGCCGGCACAGCGAGATCCTGGTGCTGTTGGCCCGGCACCCGGAGGGACTGACCGGCGACGAACTGCTGTGCGCACTGTACGAGGACGAGTCGGTCACGCCGGTGACGCTGCGGGCCGAACTGGCACGGCTGCGTCGGATCCTCGGCCCGGGGCTGCTGGCCTCGCGTCCCTACCGGCTCACGGCCGGCGTCGAGTCGGACATCGCGGTCGTGGAGCGACGGCTGGCATCGGGAGCGGTCGCGGAAGCAGCGACCGCATACCGGGGTCCGTTGCTGCCGGGGTCGCAGGCGCCGGCGGTAGCCCGGCTGCGCCGCAGGCTCGACGACGGGCTGCGGGCGGCGCTCATCGCCCGCCGCGACCCCGACCTGCTCGCCCGGTGGGCCTGCGCACCATGGGGCGAGGACGACCTCGACATCTGGCGGGCGCTGGCGACGGTGACGCCGACGGCGGCCGTACGGGCACGTCTGGAGGAACTGGAGACGGAGCTGGCGGCACCGGCGGGCTGGGCACGTCCGGCCGTGTGCTGACGAACGGCACGGCAGAGGCGCCCCCGCACGGCCCTCGGTGAGCTCCCGGCCGCCTCCGGGGCTGCGCCACCCGTTCGGCACGGCCGCGACGCAACGTAGGCGCAACGTCCCGCTTTCTAGCATCGCGTCGAGAGCTGCCCAACGGCGGGCGGCGCTTTCCCGGGAGGCAGACCCGTATGACCCGTTACGCAGCGCCCGGTACCTCGGGCTCGATCGTCTCCTACCAGTCGCGCTACGACCACTTCATCGGCGGTGAGTATGTCCCGCCGGCCCGTGGCCAGTACTTTGAGAATCCGACTCCGGTGAACGGGCAACCGTTCACGGAGATCGCCCGGGGAACCGCCGAGGACGTGGAACGGGCGCTGGACGCGGCGCACGCCGCCGCTCCCGCCTGGGGCCGTACGTCGGCGACCGAGCGCTCCGACATCCTCCGGAAGATCGCCGACCGGATGGAGGCAAATCTGGAGCAGCTGGCGGTGGCCGAGAGCTGGGAGAACGGCAAGCCGGTCCGGGAGACGCTGGCCGCGGACATCCCGCTCGCCATCGACCACTTCCGCTACTTCGCGGGCGCGATCCGTGCGCAGGAGGGCTCGCTGGGCGAGGTCGACGACGACACGGTCGCATACCACTTCCATGAGCCTCTCGGTGTGGTCGCGCAGATCATCCCGTGGAACTTCCCCATCCTGATGGCCACCTGGAAGCTGGCTCCGGCCCTCGCCGCGGGCAACGCGGTCGTTCTCAAGCCTGCCGAGCAGACCCCGGCGTCCATCCACTACTGGCTGAGCCTGGTCGCCGATCTGCTGCCGCCGGGTGTGCTGAACATCGTCAACGGTTTCGGAGTGGAAGCGGGCAAACCGCTCGCCTCCAGCCCGCGTGTCGCGAAGGTGGCGTTCACCGGAGAGACCACGACGGGGCGGCTGATCATGCAGTACGCCTCCGAGAACATCACCCCTGTGACGCTCGAACTCGGCGGCAAGTCCCCGAACATCTTCTTCGACGACGTCTGGTCGGCGAACGACGACTTCCGCGACAAGGCGCTGGAAGGCTTCACCATGTTCGCGCTCAACCAGGGCGAGGTGTGCACATGTCCGTCGCGCGCGCTGGTCCAGCGGGGGCAGTACGCCGAGTTCATGGAGTCGGCGGTCGCCCGGACGGAGAAGATCAGGACCGGGCACCCGCTGGACACCGACACGATGATCGGCGCCCAGGCCTCGAACGACCAGCTGGAGAAGATCCTCTCGTATCTCGACATCGGCCGGCAGGAGGGCGCGAAGATCCTCACGGGCGGTGAACGCATCGAGCACGACGGCGAGTTGAAGGGCGGGTACTACGTCCAGCCGACCATCTTCGAGGGCGACAACCGGATGCGGATCTTCCAGGAGGAGATCTTCGGCCCCGTGGTGTCGGTGACGTCGTTCAACGACTTCGACGACGCCATCAAGATCGCCAACGACACACTGTACGGCCTCGGCGCCGGCGTGTGGACACGGGACATCAACATCGCGTACCGCGCGGGCCGAGCCATCCAGGCGGGCCGCGTCTGGACCAACTGCTACCACGCCTACCCGGCACACGCGGCGTTCGGCGGCTACAAGGGCTCGGGCATCGGCCGCGAGACCCACAAGATGATGCTGGAGCACTACCAGCAGACCAAGAACGTTCTTGTTTCATACAGTCCGAAGAAACTTGGGCTCTTCTAGAAGCCTCAAGTCGGTTGCCTGGACACTCCGTTCCACCAGTTCCCACGCCTTGCAGTCGTTGCGGTTGCCGGGCAGTGGCTGGCCGACGGCGACGACGCGCCGGCTGTCGGCGTCGATGACGACCTGGTGGTTGGTGGGGTACCGGTAGCTCTTCGACTGCTCGGCCACCGTGTGATCGCGGGTGGGTACCAGGGTGCCGTCCACGATCAGCACGGTGTCCTTCGCGAACCGCTTGCGCTGCTGGAGCGCGAGTGCGGGCCCGAGGTTGGTCGATGATCCGGTCGGCCGCGGACTTCGACACCCCGAACAGTGGGGCGAGTTGGCGCAGGGTGAGGTTGGTTCGCCAGTACGCGGCGACCAGCAGGGCCCGGTCCTCCAGCGGCAGGCTCCAAGGTCGGCCCTTGCGGACCGGATCGGCGCCCTCGCGTCGCAGTGCGGTGATCAGTTTGCCGAACTGCCGTGGGCTCAGTCCGGTGAACGGCGCTATCCCGGACGACTCCGACGCCGTGATCACACCAGACACCCCAAGATCATCCCATCCCTGACGAGCAGTTAACGGGACAGCCTTTAGCAGTGGTATCCGTCCGGGCACTCGGCGAGCAGCACTCCGAAGAACAAGAAGAGAATCGGCACACTGGACACCGCAGCCATGATCAGGAATCGCCCGCATGCCTCTCGCCGGTCTCCAACCTGAGCCACTGTAAATCCCGCTGCTGGTGCGAGCACGGCAGTGACCAGTGCCATCAGGCCGAACACCCAGCCGGTCTCTCGTCGCACGTCCGGCAACCCCATCGCATGCGCGATTGCCGGGACGAACAGGAGAAGGGGCGCAGACGCGCACCACCACGACAGTGCTCTGATGATCCGATCCGCTCGTGCAGGCGCCAGGCCGGTCGACCTCGTTCCCCCGCGACGGCTTTCCGGCGCGATCCCAGAAGATGGCATGTCCGCATCGTAGGCGGCTGAGGGGACATGCGGCCGTCTCAGGCCTTGACCTTCCCGTGAACGAGGCTATCCAGGTCGGCTCCGAAGCCGTGATCACGCCAGACGCCCCCAAGGTCAATATATCTGTAACCAGCAGTTACGGGACAGCTCTTAGCGGGAGCGCTACGCGAACGACTCGGTGATCCGCGGTCCCTGTGAGTGGTATCGGCGGCGACAAATAGATCGAAGGGGGACCGAGACCCGGCCCAGCGGCTACCCTCGTTCTCCAGCGACCGGTGCACCTACCTCACAGACCGTGTGACGAAGAAGATGTGCTGGCAGCTCGCCGTCGTTGAGGCGGAACAGGCAGCCCTTACCCAGGAGTTGGCCGCCTGCCCGAACGCGCCCATAAAGGTCACATTGAAAGCTGTTGCACGCTTGAGGACCTCCACGCCCTCCCGCAGCCGGGCCAGTTCCTCGCACTCGGCGTTGTCGAACTCGGCCTGCTTCACCCAGTCCCGCACCGCGGTCTCGGTCAGATCGAAGCCCTTGGCAACCTGACCGATGGAGCGGTCACCGCGCTGGCACAGCTCGACGATCTCTTCCTTGAACTCCGGCGTGAACGAGCGGCGAGGACGTGCGGTCAACTATGGCTCGCGCTAACGCTTACCCATGGCAGACGTTCTTACCACGTGACCTTCTGCAGTCCCTCCTGTGCATTTCCAGACCGCGGTCTCATAGAAATAACCCACATGCAGACCGCGGCCGTGATCACTACAGATGGGCCAGGCCACACGATAGTGGCTCATCATGAATTCTTGCACTCCTTCCGCCACCGCACCCAGGACCTCTGCCCAATCGGGCGTCGAAACCTCTGCGGACTTGATGCGAACCACGCCGACCGGCCCCAAATCCGGGTCGCGCAAGTAGTCGATGTAGCAGAATCCTTCCCCGGTGGCCGCTTTCCCTGTCTCCTCCTCCGCCGACCTGACGACCACCTCGAACGCCGATCGTGCCATGGAAAAGGTTCGCGCGGTCCAAGATTCACAGAACTCTCTTTGCGGAATTTCTCCGAGTTCGCCGTACAGTTCGGACATCCACGTCAACACCCCTTCCGGTAGCTGTTCCCCGTGACGCCAGACCGCTCGCAGCATCCGGTCCTGCCAGTCCGCAAAATTCGACATCGTCGCCGCCTCACGATTGCAATGAAAGCCGGGGGAGAACTGGCGGTCCAATCCTCCCCCGGTGGTGATCAGCCCGAAGGCCCTCAGGTGAAAAGGCCGTAGACGTTCAGCATCGGGCTCTTCACGCAGATACCTTGGACGGTGCATTTTCCGCTGAATTCGACGTTACCCCTCCAGTCGAACCAGAAGGTCATCCCCATGGCCCTGTACTTCCCTCGATCCGACTCCGGTCCGCCTGACCGATCGGGTCGGCGGGGTAGATGTAGGCGCTGGTATTGCCGCCGTAGACCGGGGCGGTCTGGAGGAAGCGGCCGGTTGTCGGATCGTAGACGCGGACACCCACGAGGGTGTACCCGCCCAGGCCGTCGGTGGCTCGCTGGTAGGCGCCCAGGGAGCCGTACTTCGCTGCGGCGGCGGTGGCGTCCAGCGGGTTGCCGTACTCGTCGTAGCGCTGAACCGCGGCAACGGCGGTCTCCAGGTCCAGATGGACGGAGATGTCACCGTGCAGGTTGGGCAGTTGCAGGACCGCGTCTCCGGTGGCACTGGTGGTGATAGCCAGGCCGCCGGAGAGGTCGGACACATGGCGGCTGACCGTGGAAGCGGAGCCCGCGGTGGTGACCGTCCACGACGGAGTGTCACAGCCACAGCTGTAGTGGTTCACCGTGGTGCTCGTGGTCAACCAGGAGGTGCCGCTGTCGCTGGTGGCCGAGGAGGCCAGGCGGCCGGCCCGCTGCGCCTGTCGTCATTCGTTCGTTTGACGACAGGCGCAGCGAGGTAAGGTCAGTTGCCTGACGGCTGGCCGTAGAGCTGCCCGAGGTCGCCGCCCAGGACGGATTTGACGAAGCGGCTGGGGTCGTCGACCAGCACCTCGATGACTCCTGCCTGTACGCCGTCGAGTGCGGCGCGTGCGACATCTGCCGGGTCAATCTTGGGTGCGTCGCGTCCCGCCATCATGTCGGTGTCCGCGGCCCCCAGGTGTACGCCTTGGACGAGGGTCTTTTGGCCGGCGAGTTCGACACGTACGCCGTTGGTCATGTTCCACTCCGCGGCCTTCGCGACCGAGTACGAGCCTGACCCTTCGGCGGTGGCCACCCACGACAACACGGAGAGGATATTGACGATCGCGCCCCCGCCGTTGGAGGCCAGGGCCGGGGCAAAGGCGCGGATGACCCTCAGGGTGCCGAAAACGTGCGTCTCCAGGTCCTGCCGGATCATTCCCAGGTCGTCTGTCAGGAGGTTCGCGCCGGTGCTGATGCCGGCGTTGTTGACCAGCAGTGTGACGTCCTTTGCCACCGCGGCCGCCTTGGAGATCGATTCCTCGTCCAGCAGGTCCAGGTGCAGCGGTGTGATCCGTGGGTCCAGGCTGCCGATCGATTCCGGACGGCGAGCGGTCGCGTAGACCTTCTCGGCTCCGCGCTCCAGCAGATGCTCGACGAAGCGCCGACCGATCCCTCGATTGGCTCCGGTAACGAGTGCGGTGGAACCGGCGATGTCCATGGTCATTCCCTTCCTCGGGCGGGAGTATGGTCCGATCCCGCTCCGGTGTTCGACTACGCTAAAACTTGACGTCAATGTGAAGTGCAAGTCGACGAGTGGCGACAGGACGAGCAGAAGGAGTCGTGATGCGTATCGGAGAACTGGCCGACCGGGCCGGGGTCAGCACACGAGCCCTGCGCTACTACGAGGAGCAGCTCCTGCTCAGCCCCCAGCGCACGTCCGGCGGCCAGCGCTTTTACCCCGAGGTAGCCGTCGACCGGGTGAAACTCATCCAGGAGCTCTATAGCGCCGGCCTCGGAAGCCGCCTGATCGCCGCACTCCTACCCGCCATCGACGCCCGCTCGGTGGGCCCCGAGCTACTGGACAGCCTGCTGCAAGAGCGTGCCCGCATCGAGACGAAGACCGCCCAACTACAGGCCGCGAGCGAAAGACTTGATGTACTGATCGCACTCGCTCTGCACCCTGACACCGCATCGTGCCCGCCCTCGCTCGACCCGGACCGGATCGGGACGCGGCAGGACAGGACGCCTGCCAAGGGTGTCGGCGCATAGCGCGAATCTGATCGTCGTCCGCCGTGACCCGGCCCGGCATGCAGCACTTCATCAAGCCGCGTGCGCTCTGGGAGCTGACCGTGGCCGCCGCAAGACGGCTGATGAGGCCGGTGGCGCGCACGCTGATCACCGCCCTGGTCGGCCACTGGCCTTCAGTCCAGCCCGCTCCCGTCGCCCCCGTCCAGCTCGGGCGCGTCCGGATCGCGCAACGGGCGCGGGGCGAGCCGGCCTCCATTCCGTCGCGGTACGCCTGGTGGATGGTGCCGCGCTTGCCGCCTCGCCGAACAGACCGTCGATGTGCACGTACTCGCTCTGCTTAGAGGTCGCGCAGACAGGTGCTGTGGGGGCCTCGGCGGCCCCGCACGGCTGCGCGTGGACACCGTCCGTTTCGGCCGGATCGACACCCCACTCCTGCACTCGCGGCCAGGGCTGGACTCCGACGACGCCATCACCGCCGCGGGTCGACCTCTCATTTCGGCCGCTTCGGCGCCGCCGAGGAAGCCGCCGCCTCGGCCCTTTACAACGGAGCGTCCGTCTGGTGGCATGCCGGGGTCGAGAAGGCGGCGAATGCAGCGTCCAGCAGTTTGCCGAGGTCCTCTTGGCCGTCGCTCGCACTCCATTGCCCGAGGACGATCCACAAGATTTCGAGCGCCGCCGCTACGCGAACGTTGGCGATGACCGATGCCCCGTCGGTCGAGGAGGTTGTCTTCTGCAGTCGGGCGACGATCTCTGGTCGCCATTCAGCCTGCTTCTCGCGCGGTTGGGAAGGTAGGTAGCCGAGCGGGCACAGGTCCCGTTGATCATGGAGTTGCTGACGCTCCGTGACCACCGAGGGGACCCGTGCCTGCACTTCCGTCACGCCTGACCGAGCCGCTCTGGGACCAATTCGCGGTCCTGCTGCCCCAGCGGCCGGAATACCACCCGGACCATCCACTTGGCTGCCACCGCCGACGCATCAGCGACCGGGTTATCTTCGACAAGATGCTGCAACTGCTGCGCTTCGGCTGTTCTTACGAGGCGATCGCCGACACAGCCTGCTCGGCCACCACGATCCGCAGCCGCCGCGACGAATGGATACGACTGGGCGTCTTCGCCCGACTCAAGCAGACCGCGCTCGACGCCTACGACCCGATCGTCGGTCTCGTCCTCGACCAGATCGCCATAGACAGCCCCATCACCAAAGCTCCAGGAGGCGGTGAGGTGGCCGGGCGTTCCCCGGTCGACCGCGGCAAACACGGCCTGAAACGGGCGCCAGCGGGTCCACCAAAACAATCAGGCCCGCACCACAACTGCGGGCGATCACTGGTCATCCAGGAGACCCCCGTGCGGGACCTACCTCCGGGCTGACACGCCCACCGCCTCAATCAGTACCAAGATCCGGACCATACGCGGGCCAACACTCCACACGCCGCAGATCCCGCCTCCGTTTTCCCTGGTCACCGCGCCATGCAAGATGTACCACCAGCAGACCAAGAAGCTACTGGTGTCGTACTCGCCGAAGAAGCTCGGCTTCTTCCAGGCGCAGAAAAGGGCGCCTGACCAGGGCAGACACCCGGCAGGCGCCCTTCCACGGTGTTGGCGCCGACATTCCCCGGCCGCAGACGCAGCAGACTCCGCACATGCTGGTGCGCCCGCACCTTCGCGATCGTCGCCAGGGACGCCTCGTCGGCGTAGCAGCACCGCTCTGGCATGCCCGACCAGTCTCTTCCCGTCAGCCACCGCGGACAGCCGATGGTCCCAGCCTGCACTCTCGACCACCAGAAGGGTGCCTTGCCCTCTGTAGCGGACACGACCTGGACACTCGCATCCTCGCAGCTCAACGACACCTTTCTGCTATCGGGGCGTCAGATAACTGATTCCGCTGCCGCCGTGTCAGCTGCGGTTTCATCGCTCGATGCGGAAGTGAGCCATGGAGTGTTACGGTACTGAGTACCACTTGGAACTTGATACCAAGGAGTCTGTCATGGACAGCCGGACCATCGTGTTGACCGGCGTGACCCGCGGCTTCGGCCGCGAGTCCGTCGAGTTGCTGATCCGGGAACGGCCGCAGGACCACTACGTCCTGCTGGCTCGCCGCGGCGGCGAACAGCTCGCGGCGGAGCTCGCCCAGGCCACCGGCGCTTCCGGGGTCACGGGCGTGGACTGTGACCTCGCTTCGCTCGCCGAGATCAGGCGGGCGGTGGAGGAGATTCTGCGGGGGCTCGACACCGGGTACCTGCCGCCGCTCGGTGGCTATCTCGGCAACGCCGGCCTGACGGTCACGACGACCGAGAAACGCACCATGGACGGGTACGAGATGACCTTCGGGGTCAATGTGCTGTCCCACTACCTGCTCGTCAGGGAGCTGTTGCCCCGGTTCACCGGTCCGGGCTGGATCGTGCTCACCTCGAGCGACTGCCACTTCGGGCAGTTCCGCCATACGCTCGGCGCCACGCCGCCGCCGCGCTGGGAGACGCCGGAACGACTGGCCACGCCTCGTGCCGGTGGAGCGCGGGAGGCCGGGCGGGCGTACGCGACCAGCAAACTCGGCGTCATCTACCTGACCCACGCGCTGGCCCGCCGCCTGCCCGACAGCGTCGGCGTCTACTCCTACAACCCGGCGCTCGTCGCGGGCACCGATTTCTTCCGCCACGCCCCGGGGCCCGTGCGGGGCGTGCTCAACGGGTTCTTCCAGGTTCAGCGATTCCTCGGCCGGGGCATGACGCCGCAGCAGGCGGGCGCGCGGCTCGCTGAGACGATCCTGACCGGGCTGACCGCCCGGACCGGGTCCTACCTCGATCGCGGTCGCCATGTGCCGTCGTCGCCGGAGTCGCACGACGAGGCCCGCGAGGAGGAGCTGTGGCGCGAGGCCGCCCGCCTCGTCGACGCCGACCGCCGGACGGGACGGGCGGATATCCTGGCCGAATGAGCACGAACAAGGTTCCGGTGGAGTCATTGCGGGACCGCAAACGCCGCCAGACCCGGGAACGGATCATCGAGACGGCCTTCGCGCTCTTCATGGAGCGGGGGTTCGATGTCGTCACCGTGGACGAGATCGCCCAGCGGGCCGAGATCGGCCGCACCACCTTCTTCCGCTACTTCGGCGACAAGCAGGAAGTCGTCTTCTCCACCGAGGACGACTTCCTGCGCGCGCTCACCGCGGCCATGCGCGATGCGCCCGCCGAGCCTCTCCAGGATCTCGCGCAGGCACTGGCCACATCTCGACGGCTGCTGCTCGTGATCTGCACCGAGGCCGCTCGCAACCCCGGCCACTACGCGGTCTACCACCGCTTGGTCAAGCAGCACCCCGAGCTCGAAGACCGCCACACCCGCAAGACCCGGCACTACGCCGACCTCCTCGAGAACCACCTGATCGACCACGGCACCCCGCCGGCCACCGCCGTCCTCGCCGCCCAGTTGACCGTCGCCTGCTACCAGGCGGCGTGGCGCCTCGGCAGCCACGACGCGACGGCGGTGCTCCGCGAGGCGAATGACGCCTTCGACCTCCTGCTGGGCACCACCGGCGCATAACCGGCGGACCGGCCTTCGCTCAGCCGGGACATGCGCCACCTCGCGGCGGGCTCGGCCACCAATCCAGCACTGGGGCGGATACGGTTCCCGATCAGTCGGCAACGACGTGCCTCCATCCCATGTGGCGGGCGTCGAACGATCTCTCACAGAGCCCTGCTAGGGCGTGGATGCGACAGGGGAGGGCACCGGGTCCGGGACGGTGGAGGTAGGAGTGACGGTGGGGCTGGAATGTCGTGCGGGCGGCGTCGGGCGGGGGCGGTCCGGAGTGTTGGAGGACAGCAGGAGGACGACGGCGGCCACGGCCGCCGCGGTGGCGGCTGCGGCAACGTACAGCACCCGCCGCATCTTGCGTGTGCCCCAGGTGCTTCCGACAGGCGGGCGGGCCGGTGACAGGTCGTGGGCGCTGATGAGCTGCCCGCGCGCTTCAAGCGCAGCGCGCAGTCGTTCCTCGATCGGTGCCCGAGTACTCATCTGTCCACCTCCAAGAGTTGTTCCAGCGTGGCGAGCGCGCGGCTCGCTGTCGACTTGACGGTGCCACGGGACACGCCGAGGGTCTCGGCGATCTGCGCCTCGGTCATCAGGTCGGACCAGTAACGCAGGACCAGTACCTCGCGCTGGCGCGCGGTGAGTTGCGCCAGCGCGTCGAAGACCTGCCGGTGCTCCTCGGCGAGCAGCAGCAGTTCGTCGACCGGCGCCCCGGGGCCCTGGTACGGCGGGGTGTACGCGCGCGCGGTGCGCCGCCGACGCAGCACCGAGCGGGCGGCGTTGACGACCGCGGTGTGGAGGTAGGCGTGTGCGTCCTGGAGGTCGTCCAGCCGTTCGCCGTGCCGACGGCAGACGGCGGCGAAGGCGTCCTGGACGACGTCTTCGGCGGTGTGCAGGTCGTCCACCAGAAAGGCCGCCAGCCGGACCATGTCGAGCCGCCGGGTCCGGTACAGATCGGCGAGTGTGGGGGAGTCTTCCTCGCTGTCCCGGTCGGCCACCGAACCCAGATGCCGGAATCGTCGGCCGGGGTGCGGCGCGCCCGACGCCGGGGTGGAGGAGGTGGTCCGGGCGCGGCGCAGTAGCCGGGCCCACCAGGGCAGGTGAAGGGTGAGCTGCATCGTCCTCGTTCACATCAGGAGTACGGCGGGGCCGGCTCCTGTCCGGCCCCGCCACGCCTATGGTCGGCGGCTCAGCGGCTGGTGTTACCCGGGTATGGCTTGCCGTTCGCGTCACCCGGGACCGGAATCGGCTCGGCGTCGGCAGAGGTCCCCTTGCCCGGGGTGGAGGGCACGGGCTTCGGGTCGGCCGTGGCCGACGTGCCCGACTTGGCCGGGTGTGCGTGGCCGGCGGTGGCCGCCTGAGCGGCGATGCCGCCGCCCACCACCAGGGCGAGACCGGCAGTCGATCCCAGCACCCAGGTGCGAAGGGAACGGTTCGACTTCTTGGCTCGGATGTGTCGCATAGGAAACGACCCCAGAGAGTTCGTGGACAACACTGACAGGTCAGGCAGCACCGGAACTGAAAATCCCGTCCCGGAAACCGCCTTTCACCCCACCAGACGTGCGGCCCCACCCGAGGTTGTCGAGATCCGCAAGAAATCCGCAGCCTTCGCCGGGCCAGCCGGCCGTCTCCTTGTCATGGGCGATGCGGCCCCGCTCGGCAAGGGTGGGAGAGGCCTCACGTGCTCGCCCCCAAGTGCTGCCGGTGGATGACTTCAGCTGGGCGCATGGCTGCGTGATGCATCCAGCCGATCTCGATCCCCTCAGGCTCGTCGTGGCGTCGCCGGGGTCGATCGACGCGGCGATCCGTCTTGCCATCGAGCGCGTGGGCACGGGCGAGAGGCTCCCGGATCACCGGTTCTTTGCCTGCCGCACGGCCGGTCGCCGTCTGGGGCCTCCCACGGACGGCTTGCCGGGTCAGCGGCGGGGCTGACCCGTCTTGGGTGGCGCCGCTTGCGGCAGTACGGGGCGTCGACACCGATCGCGCACCACGGCTCGCCACGAACGCCCGACTCAGGAAGTGCCGTCGACCTCGGCGGCGTTGTCGTCCCCGGCCACTTCGTCCCGTGTCATACGGAGGAAGCGCCGGATGACTTCGACCGACATGTCGAGTCCCTCGGACGCGGACTGCTCGTCGCCGAAGACCTGCACTGCCTCAGTGACCGCCGCGGCCAGTTCGACCTCTGCCTTGCGGACCTTGGCCTCGGCCTTGTCCACGGTGTCGACCACCGCCAACTGACGGCGCTGCCTCTCCTGAAGTCTCTGCTTACGGGAAGGAGTTTTGTCAAGGTTCTGCACAGTCATGACCAAGATCATAATCAGTCGGGTGCACGTCCATGAAATCGGCAACTCGCCCGCATCATCGGGGCGTTCACGGCGTGCGGCGAGCACCGAGGGTGCCGGCGGCGTTCCGGAAGAGGCGCCTGTCGTGAGTTGGCGGCCGGGGAGAGTGGGCTACACCCTGCGGGGCGACGGGTCACCGCAGGCCGCTCGACGACCAGGCAGCAGGGCGCGCTGATAACGGCGCCGGAAGAACCGCTGCGCGACCAGCAGCACCGGGAAAACCAGGCGCCACGGCCCGTGCGGGGCGGCACGGGTCAGGGAGCGGATCGTCAGCGTGACCGTGCCGTCGGGAGATCGGTGGACGACGAAGGCCTCCTCGCCGCTCACGGGATGGCCGGGCAGGGTGGCGTAGGCAAGGCCGCAGCGGTCCGGGGTGTCGACGACGGCGACGACCCGGACGGGCTCCCGCACCACAAACGGACCGAACGCCGCGGTGATGCAGTACTCGGCCCCCTCGACGACCCGGTCCCCGGCACCGTCGCGGCCCGTCACTGTGAAGCCACTGCGCCGCTTGACGCCCCAGCGCAGCACCGCGTCCGCCGCGGCGCGCCAGTCGGTGTCCCCGCGCCCGATGACGACGGTACGGGCGTAGGGGCGCGGACCTGTGATCCCCACCGGCCAGAGTTCTTCGGCGGGCCGGGTCGCGCCGGCCGGCCCGCAAGTGAGTTCGCCCGACGACGGGCCGCGTCTCGTACGGCTGGTGGGCATGGCGTTCCTGTTCGGAAGGCTGGATCGGGCCATGAGCCTAACGTGAACGGCGCCCCGGCCCCTCCTTGACGAACCGGGCCGGCTTTGCCCTCTTGGGGATCATGTGGCTTCTCGCGCCGGCTCGGTCACGTCGGGCTCGATGACGGCTGCGGCGATGATGGAGAACCCAGCAGAGTCCTGCTCCTGAAACGACTCGTCCGACCACGCCGACGGGTCGAGGGATGGGCGGTATCACGGGGCTGGATCCTCCTGCAGCGGATGGTTCCTCGCCCTTCGTCGGCGGCGATCGTAGTCCATGGCATGGCGGCCTGGACCGCAACTTCGCCAGCCTGCAGCGGCTCGGGCCGGTTCTTCCAGATCGGAAGTCGAGCCCGAGAGCAGTTGAACGCCTTGACGCAGGCCATTGATGGTGAACCGACGGTTCTCCGAGCCGATGAAACTCCAGCAAGGTTCCCGGTCAGCATCTGGGCTGGTGACGCCCGCTCCGAAGGAAGCCGCGCACTCCCGGTTGCGAGTGCGCGGCTTCACTCATGACCCGGCGGAACCCGGCCGGCGCTCCCTCATCAGCAGGGGCGCAGCGACCACACCGGAGCCCAGTCGGCGGAGCCGCTGACAGGGGCAGGTCCGGTCCTCCAGATCTCCTTGCCGCTCTGGCCGTAGAACTTGGCCACGGTGCCCTTGGTCTGGTTGTTGTTCCACGGCCCCGTTCCGTACCAGTTCTCCACGGTCCACAGGCCGCAGGTGTAGAAGTTGAACACGGTGCCCCGCACTTCCATGCACAGATACTGGTACGGGCAGGCCAGCTGCGCGCTCGTCGCGGACTTGGCGATGAAGCCGCCGAAGTCCAGCACGCCCGGCGCCACCTGCTTGCCCTTGGCAGCGACGTCGGCCCCCATCACACCGGCCACGGTGCCCCGCACCTCGGCCAGGGTCTGCCCTCCGGTGGCGGCGGTCGCCGTGGTCGCGGCGGTCGCACTGGCGGTGAACCCCAGCGTCGCCGCGAGCACCAGCATCACCGTGCCGAACACCACCGCTATCCGGTTTCTCCCCGTCATCCCGCTTCATCCTCCATTGATCATCCCCGACCGGATTGCCGGGGTTGCGTGTATGTCAGAGCGCCTTGATCCTGCCGTGTCGGGACACAAGCCAGGTAGTGGCATGTCCATGAATTTTTGGGACAGAGCCGATAACCTGATGCATATGACGCCAGCTCAGGGGGAAAGTCAGCGTCCGAGTCGCCGCCTCGCCGATCCCGTGCT
This sequence comes from Streptomyces nodosus, assembly GCF_008704995.1. Lineage (NCBI taxonomy): Bacteria > Bacillati > Actinomycetota > Actinomycetes > Kitasatosporales > Streptomycetaceae > Streptomyces > Streptomyces nodosus. Next base: position 6,970,875 of record NZ_CP023747.1, on the reverse strand, counting down.
CGGCCGGGACCCCACCTTTCATCAGCTGCGGCTGTTCCTGCTGCTCGTGGAGGAGCAGCACTTCGGCCGTGCTGCCGCACGGGCGTTCCTGTCCCAACCGGCTTTCAGCAAGCAGATCCGGGCTCTGGAAGATCGCCTGGGCGTCTGCCTCGCCGAGCGCGGGAAGGGGCCGTTCCGGCTCACCGCCGCCGGAGACGCCTTGATCCCCGCAGCCGAGTCGGCACTGGAGACCCATGCCCGCATGCAGGCCCTGGCCGGGGTGCCGGACGATGCCGCCCCGAGGGAAACCCCGCAGGACACGGTGTCGCCCGTGCCCCGGCAACTGCCTTCCGCGCCCGGTGACTTCACCGGGCGCGAGCGCGAGCTGGCCGTGCTCGCCGGCACACTGCGGGTCGACGGTGCCGGCACCGACCGCCCGACTCCGGTGGTGGTGGTCACCGGGCCGGGCGGTGTGGGCAAGACCAGCGTGGCCGTGCGGGCGGCGCTCGACGCGCGCGACGCGTTCCCTGACGGCCAGCTCTATGTCGAGATCGGTCCAGGCGACCGGGAGGCGGACATAGGCGCACGCCTGCTGCGCGCCCTGGGCGTCGGCGGCGGCGCCGTCCCGGAACCGACCGAGCGGGCAGCCCTGTACCGCAGCCTGACCGCGGACCGGCGGCTGCTTGTGGTGTTCGACAACGTCACCTCGGAAGACCAAGTGGCCCGCCTGGTGCCGACCGGTACCGGTTCGGCGGTGCTGCTGACCAGCCGTCATCAGCTCACCGGCCTGCCCGCCGCGCGACGGCTGACGCTGGGCGCGCTGCCACCGAAGGACGCGCGCCGCCTGCTGGCCCAGATCGTCGGCGCCGAGCGGCTGGCGCGCGAGTCGGGCACGGCCGACGAGCTGGTGCGGCTGTGCGGCGGCCTGCCGCTCGCACTGCGGATCGCCGCGGCCCGGCTCGCCGGCAACCCGCACTGGACGGTGGGCAGGTGGGTGTCACGGCTGGCCGACGAACACCGCCGCCTGGACGAGCTACGGCACCAGGATCTGGCGGTGCGGGCCAGCGTCAACCTCAGCTACCAGGTGCTCGGCCCACGCGCCCGCCGATTACTGATGCGGATCGGCCTGCTGGACGTGCCGGACTTCGCCAGCTGGACGGCGACGGTCCTGCTGAAATGCGACATCGACACCGCCGAGGATGTGCTGGACGAGTTGCTCGCCGCGCACATGCTGGAGGTCGCCGGCCCGGGGTACGGTGCGGCGGACGGTCCCTTCCCGCGCTGCCGGTGCCACGACCTGGTGCGCCTGTTCGCCCGGGAACAGGCAGAGCGAGAGCTGCCGCCGGGCGAGGACGAGGCTGTGCTGGACCGGGCACTGGGAGCGTGGCTGTACCTGGCGGAGCGAACCGACGCGGCACTGCCGCACGGCTACTTCAGCCGGCCCGGCGGCGGTGCCGTACGGCATGTGCTCGCCGACGACCTGACCCGGTCACTGTTGCGCGATCCGCTGGCCTGGTTCGACGCCGAGCGCGCCGCACTGGCCGCGCTGATCGCCCAGGCCGCCGCGACGGGCCGACCCACCGCAGCATGGGAGCTGGCCGCGTCCCTGGTCGCGTTCTACGAGTTCCGCGCGCATTACCCGGACTGGGGCGACACTCACCGGCGCGTACTCGACGTGGTACGCGCGGCCGGTGACCGGCTCGGCACAGCCGTGATCCTGCGCGGCCTGGGCGAGCTGTACACCGGCCAGGACCGCATCGCGGAGTCGATCACATGTTTCCGACAGGCACGCGCCCTCTTCGCAGAGCTCGGCGAGGAGCACGGGGTCGCGGTGTGCGACAACGGCCTCGGCCACATGTACCGGGTCAGCGGGCGCCACCAGGACGCGTTGGACGCGTTCGGCTCCGCGGCGCGCGCGTCGGCACATGACGGGAGCGTCCGCACCCAGGCGTACGCCCTGCACTGTTCCGGCGTGACCCATCTGGAGCAGGGACGGCCCACCGAGGCCCAGGACTGCTTCCGGACGGCGCTGGTCCTGGCATCGGCGTCCGGCTACCGCCGGGGTGAGGCACAGTCCGAACGCGGCCTGGGGCTGCTGTGCACGACCATCGGCGACCTCGACCAGGCGCAGCGGCACCTGAGCCGGGCGCTGGAGATCGCGCAGGAACTCGGCGAGCCCTGCGGCGAGGCGAACGCGCTGCAGCTGCTCGCCGATGTCCTGGTACGCCGGCGAGAGCCGGCACAGGCCCGACCGCTGCTGCACCAATGCCTGCGGATCTACGACCAGATCGGCGAACCGTTCGGACAGGCGCTCACGCTGCACACACTCGGCGAACTGCAGCAGAGCGAGGGAAGGCCGGCGCAGGCGGTGGACACACTTCTGAAGGCCGCCCGGATCTGGACCGAACTCGGCACACCGCTCAGGCACGGACGTACCCTGCGCGTACTCGGCGACATACACGCAGCCGTCGGCGATCTCACCGAAGCTCGTGTCGCATGGGAGCGGGCGCTGGAACTGCTCACCCCCTTGGCCACACCGGAGGTCGGGCAGCTGCGTGAAAGACTGGCCGGCCACCCGCTCGCCGGCTGAGCTTCGCCCTCGACATCGCCACCGTCTGCCTGCCATGGGCGTAGTCGTATGCTGGGGCCCGTGACACCGAAAGCCGATCAGGGGCCGACGCTGCGGGCGGACGCGGCCCGCAACCGTGCTCGGGTGTTGCAGGTCGCCCGCGAGCAGTTGGCCGCCGGTGACGACTCGCTCCAGTTGAACGCCATCGCCCGGCTGGCCGGTGTAGGTGTGGGTACCGTGTACCGGCATTTCCCCAACCAGCATGCGCTGCGGGAGGCGCTGTCGGCCGAGCGGTTCAGAGAACTGGTCGGCGAGGCACAGGCTGCGGCGGACGCCGAAGACGCCCTCGCGGGGCTGCACCACCTGCTGCGGTTCACCCTCGCGGGCGCGTTGGAGGACACCGGGTTTGCCGCCGTTCTCGAGTCCGCCGCCGATGCCGAGGCGCACACCTCGGAGCTGAAGGCCGAACTCGACGAGGCCGTCGCCCACCTGCTCGACCGGGCCCGCGTGGCGGGCGCCATCCGGCGTGACGTCGAGGCCGACGACGTGCGTCGCCTGCTCTGCGGCATCGAGCACGCCGTGCGGGCCGGTGACAGCGATCCCGCACGCACCGAGGTCTACCTCGATGTCCTCATGGAGGGCCTGCGTCCCCCGCGCTGACGGCAGCTCGGCAATCGACACCAGGGGATTGCCCAACACACAAAGCGGATAGTCATCCGCTTGTGTTAGCGTGCCCCCACCGAAACGGATATCTATCCGATTAACGCCGGCGGGGCAGTGGAGGGCGGACACGATGGAGCAGCGGGCAGTTGTCACGGCAGGGACTGGAGGCATCGGCCTGGAGACCGCGTCGGGTCCTGCGGAGCGCGGGTTCGCCGTCACCGTGGTCGGCCGCGATGCCGAGCGGGGTGCCCGCGCGGTCGAGCGGATCGCCGCGGTCGCCACCGGAGGCGGGCCACGGTTCATTGCCGTCGACCTCGCATCGCTGGGTGAGGTCCGGTCGCTCGCCGCCCGGCTGGCGGCCGAGGGGCCGCTGAAGGTCCTGGTCAACAACATCGGCGCGATGTTCACGCAACGGCGGCAGACCGTCGACGGGATCGAGGCGTCGTTCGCGGTCAACCATCTCTCGCCATATCTGCTGACCGAGTTGCTGCTCGACCGGCTCCGAGCCGGCGCTCCGAGCCGGATCGTGAACGTCAGCTCCGGTGCGATCCGCGTCGCCAAACGCACCTTCGACGCGGTCGAGCCGCCGGGCGGCTACTACGGCTTCCACTGGTACGGCCGGGCCAAGCTCGCCAACCTCGCCTACACCCTGGACCTGGCCGAGCGGCTGCGCGGCAGCGGCGTCACCGTCTTCGCCGCCGACCCCGGCGGTGCCGCGACCGATATGACCAACGGCACCATGACCTCACCCGGGATCGTCTCCCCGCCCTTGCGGCTGCTGTGGCCCCTGGTCCGCCGCACCTTCGAACGCTCCACCGCCGGCCCCGCGTCCGAGGCCGCCGAGCCATCCGTCGTCGCGGCCACCGATCCCGCACTCGACGGGCGGACCGGTCTGCTCATCGGCCCCCAGGCCCGCCCCGTTCCCCCGTTCCGCGGAAGCACCGACGCCCGGACCGTCACCGCCGTGCTCAAGCTCAGCCGACAGCTGGCACCCCTTCCGGACGGCCGTTGATGAAAGCCAACTGGCCGCTGACAGCCTGCTACAGAGATCCGGGAGACCTGCCGGAACTACCGCCGGTACCCGCTCCGCTGACATACACGCCGTAACCGGGTGACGCGCCACGGAGTCAGTGCCATCGCGCCCCCGCCCACGAGCAGGCTGCCGATGGCGATCCCCCAGCATGGCATCGAGTGTCCGGGCTGGTCCGTCCAGTCCCACCACCGGAACCGCCCCAGGCCGTCGACCTGCCAGTACGTCAGGGGGAACAGGGTGGCCAGCGGAAGGATCCAGGAGAATCTCCATCCCCATACCCGCCCGGACGCCAGGGCGAGCCCGACCCAGATCAGCAGGCCTCTCAGGAGCAGCAGAACGGTGTCCATGGGGCTGACGACTGCCTCTGCCACGACGAGCAGCACCGCCGCCACCGAGACGGTCCCGACGAGGAAGCAGATCTCGGCTCGCCTGAAGCCCCTCGCCGCCGTCTCCTCCAGGGAATCCATGGCGCTGCCGAGGCCGCCCACGGCGATCACCGCCAGAGCGAGAGGGATCTCGTGCCTCAGAGGGGTCGCGGAGGTTCCGCCGCCGCTGAAGGGAAAGTCGAGCCGGGCGGACCCGAACATCACATCGCACGCGATCACCACGGCCCAGCCCACGGCGATGCCACAGAAGCGATGAGCCCGCAGAAAGCGGATCCAGGAATCGCGGAGATCAAGCACAGCGCGTACCTTCGATCACCTTGATCCGCTTCTTCGCCCAGTCCTCCTGCACCTGCTGGGGCTGCTTGATCAGCCGTGCGATGGCTCTCTGGTCGACACCGGGCGGCCCTCCGTGAATGCCGGACGGCTGCCCGGCGCCGGAGATCCGGGCCGCGAGCCATGAGTCAAGCTCGAAGTACGCCATCATGCGCCGGTCTTCGGCGCTGCTGTTCACCGCCGAGCAGAACGGTGGAGTGGACGCCCGGGAGATTGTGATGGACATGCTGTCGGCCACCTCCCACATGGACCCTTCGAAGATCGAGAAGTCGGTGTCCTGCGCACTGTCGCCCTTCAGCCCTTCCTCGTAGAACGCCGAGGGGGAGGTGATGAAGGGAGGAAGTCCGGACACTCGCCTTGCCATCGCCTCGAGCCGCGGAATGTACATGCGTTCCTCGGGCCATACGCAGAGCTTCGGCTCGGTGCGCGTGCACATCGGAGCACTCGGATCGGCTCGCGCCGTCTGCACGGGTCCTGCCGTGATCACCCCTGCCAGGCATGCGACGGCCAGCGCCGAACTGCCGACGGCCGGCAGCCTGGCGATCACCTTGCCGCGTGCGCCGGTGTATCCGGGCAGCCCTCGTGGGGTGAGAGCGGCGACGGCCACCGCGGAGAGCGCCAGACCCCATCGAAGGGCGAGGTTCCCCGGAGTCACCTCCACGGCAGGGGCACCGGAGAGTACGAACAAGCCGGCCTTCATCGGGCCGCCGTTCATCGTCACTACCACGAAGCAGGCCAGACCGGAGACGACCGGGGTGGCGAAACCAGAGGGGTACCAGCGCCCGGCGATGTGGCCGACGGCGATGCACAGCACGATGAGCGCGGCACCCAGCAGCAGATAACTGGGCCACGGGAATCCGGGTCCGGCGTCGCGGTGACTGACTGCCGCGGCGACCACGGCGCCCACGGCGTAGGCGCCGCCACCATACACGGCGACTGCCGCGATCTGAGTCACCTCGATCTGCCATCTGGGCCGGGTTCCCGCAGTGTGCTGGTCCTCGAAGCCGAGTCGATGGATCCGGCCGGCAGCCCAGGCGGCGTAGGCCGCCAGGAAGGGGCCGAGATAGAAGGCGGGTATCTGGGCCGCCGCGCCGGCCTGTGGCCAGACGCCGATCCACCATTGGGCCCGTCCGAAAAGGACCGCCACGTCCAGGGAGACGAGGACGGGGAACCACCATCGCAGCGGAGAGCGCCGCAACTCCATCATGAGAATACGCATCAGGAGAGCACCCCCTGTCCCGACAGGGCCGCCATGTATCCGCGCTCCAACGGGCTGTCGCCCGCCACTCCCGACCGGGAGTTGCCCGCAAGGGCCTCGGGGGTACCGCGGAAGAGGAACCTTCCGGACTGCATGACGACGACCTGGTCGCAGACAGCCGCCACATCCTCGACGAGGTGGGTGCTCAGCACGATCGCCGAGCCCGTCAGTGATCTGATCAACTCGCGGAACTGCAAGCGTTGTTCCGGGTCCAGACCGACGGTCGGCTCGTCCAGGAGCAGCAGTCTCGGCGAGCCGACGATTGCCGCGGCAATGCCTGCGCGCCGCAGCATGCCACCGGAGAGGGACTTCATCCTGGCCTGCGCCCGTCCGTCGAGAAGGACCGAAGCGATCGCTTTCCCAGTCGCGCCGTGGGCCTCACCGTCAGGGACCCCGCGCAGCCAGGCGCTGTATCTGACGAAGTCGTAGACCGAGAAGGACGGGTAGTAGCCGAATTCCTGAGGAAGGTAGCCGATCATGGGGCGAGCCGCCCTCGCCGACCGCTCGGAGTGCACCCTTCTGCCGCAGATCTCCAGGGTCCCCTCCTGGGGAGGTGCAACCGTGGCAAGCGTCCGCAGAAGCGTGGTCTTTCCCGCACCGTTGGGGCCCAGAAGTCCATGGACCCCCACGCCGAGATCCCAGTCGAGTCCAGTGATCACCTGGTGCCGGCCATAGCCCTGAGTGATTCCCGATAACGATGCAACCGGTTCCACATTGTTCCTTTCACATGCGTGACCGGGTGCCGCCCGAGGGCGGCACCCGGTCACATCGCCTCTGTCCAGCGAGGCGCCTCAAGATGTGTACATGGCGAAACACCTTTCAAGATCGTACGTGCCCTCGGCTCCGCCCCGGGGCCGTACCGAACCGGTCAGGCGCCGGGCAGGACGCCGGTGCGGGCGACCTCCGAGTACCAGCGGGCGCTGGCCTTGGGGATACGCGTGCCGGTCGGGTAGTCCACATAGACGGCTCCGAAGCGCTTGCCGTAGCCGTGCGCCCACTCGAAGTTGTCCAGGAGCGACCACAGGAAGTAGCCGCGGACATCCGCGCCGTCCACAACGGCCTGATGGACGGCGGCCAGGTGGCCGCGCAGATAGGCGATCCGGTCGGGGTCGTTGACCTGGCCGGCAGGGTCCGCGTAGTCGTCGAACGCCGCACCGTTCTCGGTGATGACCAGCGGCAGTTCCGGGAAGTCGGATGCCAGCCGGCGCAGCACGTCGTACAGGCCCGTGGGGTCGACGGCCCAGCCCATGGCGGTGGTGTCGCCGGGCGGCTGGTGGAAGGCGACCCGGCCGGCCCCCGGCCAGGGGCTGTGGTCGCTTCTGCCGTGTCCGTCCGAGGCGTGGGTACCGCTGTCGTCGGCCTCCGAGACGACGGTGGGGGTGTAGTAGTTGACGCCGAGGAGGTCGAGCGGCTGGTGGATCTGCTGGAGGTCGCCCTCGCGTACGAAGGACCAGTCCGTCAGTCCCGCGGTGTCCTTGAGCAGGTCCTCGGGGTAACTGCCCTGCAGCATCGGGCCGGTGAAGACCCGGTTGGCGAGCGCGTCGATCCGGCGGACCGCATCGGCGTCGGCGGCACTGCCGGTGAGCGGGCGGACCTGGTGGATGTTGAGCGTGACCGCGCACTCGGAGGCGGCGGGGATGCGGTCGCGCAGTGCCTGGACAGCCAGACCGTGGCCCAGGTTGAGGTGATGGGCGGCGCGCAGGGCGGCGACCGGGTCGGTGCGGCCGGGGGCGTGGACGCCGGAGCCGTAGCCGAGGAAGGCGCTGCACCAGGGCTCGTTGAGGGTGGTCCAGGTCTTCACCCGGTCGCCCAGGGCGTCCGCGGCGAGGGCCGCGTACTCGGCGAACCGCTCGGCCGTGGCGCGCTCGGGCCAGCCCCCGGCGTCCTCCAGCTCCTGCGGCAGGTCCCAGTGGTAGAGCGTGGCGACGGGCTTGATGCCCTTGTCCAGCAGCTCGTCGACGAGGCGCCGGTAGAAGTCCAGGCCCTTCTGGACGGCGGGGCCGCGGCCGGTGGGCTGGATCCGGGGCCAGGCCAGGGAGAAACGGTAGGCGCCGAGGCCGAGGTCGGCCATCAGGGCGACGTCCTCACGCCAGCGGTGGTAGTGGTCGGTGGCGATGTCGCCGGTGTCGCCGTTGCGGACCCGGCCCGGGGTACGGGCATAGGTGTCCCAGATGGACGGGGTGCGGCCGTCCTCGGAGGCCGCGCCCTCGATCTGGTAGGAGGCGGTCGCGGAACCCCAGAGGAAGCCCTCCGGGAAGGTGCGTGCGCTGTCGGGGGTGGCCCCGTTCTCCTGTGCTGCGATGGCCACGTGAGTCCTTTCGAGTGGGGGTGGTTCGTGCGAGAGCGCGTCCGGGCGGGTGTGGAGGGGCCCGATGCCCTCGCGCCGGGTCGATGCGCCCGCGGCCGAGCCCGGCGCGGAGGCGGCGAGCGGCTCAGCCCTTGACGGCGCCCGCCATGATGCCGCCGACGATCTGGCGGCCGAAGACGATGAACATCGCCAGCAACGGCAGAGTGCCGAGCAAGGCACCCGCCATGATCAGTGACTGGTCACGGACATAACCGGCGCTGAGCTGGGTGAGCGCGACGGGAACCGTCGGGTTGCTCATGTCGAGCACCACGAACGGCCAGAAGAAGTCGTTCCACGCCTGCACAAACGTGATCATGAACAGGACGGCCATCGCGGGGCGCGCGATGGGCAGGACGATGCTCCAGAAGATCCGCAGCGAGTGTGCTCCGTCCACGCGTCCGGCCTCGACGAGCTCGTCCGGCAGTGCCTCCGAGAGGTACTGGCGCATGAAGAACACTCCGACCGCGCTCACCAGAGTGGGGAAGATGACGGCGGGCAGCTGCTGCGACCAGCCGAGCTCGGACATCATCATGAACAGCGGTACGACGCCCAGTTGAGGCGGCACCAGCATGGTGCCGATCACCAGCATCAGCAGGGCGTTGCGTCCCTTGAACCGCAGCTTGGCGAAGGCGAAGCCCGCCAGCGTCGCGAACAGCACCGTGGACAGGGCGATCACTCCGGCCACGATCAGACTGTTGATCATGGCTTTGCCCATCGCCGCCTCGTCCCAGGCGCGGGCGAGGTTGCTGAACAGGTTCGGGCCGGGCAGGAACGGCGGTGGTGTCTGGCTGACCCGGGTGTTGTCGGTGGAGGCCGCCACCATCGTCCAGTACAGCGGGAAGATGGACAGGATCGCCATGACGGCGAGCAGGACATAGGCGAGCGGGCCCGCGTGATGCTGGCGACCGGCGCCCTGGCGCAGCAGCCGGCGGCCACCGCGTCGGGTCTTCCCGATGGGGGTCCGGACCGGGGTGTCTGTCCGGACCGCGAGGCTTTCAGTGGTCATGACGGCTCCTGGTCAGGACGTACGGGAGCGCAGACGCGCGATCATGCGCTGCACCACGAAGACGAGCACGAGCAGCAGGAACATCGCCCAGGCGATCGCCGCCGCGCGCCCCATCTGGTAGTTGTTCCAGCCCTCCTCGTACAGCAGCAGGCCCAGCGTCTGGTACTGGTTGTCCGCACCGCCGGTGACCCCGTTCGGTCCCTGGCCGAAGATCAGCGGTTCACCGAAGAGCTGGGTCGCGCCGATCGTGGAGAGCACGATGGTGAAGACGATGGTGGAGCGGATCCCGGGAACGGTGACATGGGTGAACTGCTTCCACCGCGAGGCGCCGTCGATGGAGGCCGCCTCGTACCGCTCGGCGGGGATGGCCTGCATGCCGGCCAGGTAGAGCAGCGCGTTGTAGCCGGTCCAGCGCCAGATGACGATGGTGGAGATCGCGAGCTGGGCGGGCCACTTGTTGGCCTCCCAGTCCACCGGGCCCAGACCGACCAGGCCGAGCCCCCAGTTGATCATGCCGAAGTCGCGTTCGAAGAGCATGGTGAACACGAGAGCCGCGGCGCCGACCGAGGTGGCGTAGGGGACCAGCGACGCCACCCGGAAGAAGAGCGAATTGCGCATCTTGTAGTTGAGCAGATGCGCCAGACCGAGCGCCATCAGCAGCTGCGGCACCGTGGAGATGATGCCGATGGTGATGGTGTTCTGCAGCGCGTTCCAGAACCTGGAGTCGTTCCAGAGGGCGATGTAGTTGTCGAGGCCCAGCCAAGTCATCGAGTCGAGAGTGGCCAGTTCGACCCGGTGCAGGGAGATCCACGACGTGTAGACGAGGGGATAGAAACTGAACGCGGCGAAGATGACGAAGAACGGCGCGACGAACGTGTACGGCGCGCCCTTGACGTCCAACCGGTGCAGCAGCGCGCTGCGCCGGCTTCGGCCGGTGCCCTGGCCGCCCGACTTCGGGGACGGGCTCGGACGCTCCTCGCCGGCCAGGGCCTTGGGGGTGGAGGTGGCCACCGGACTTCCTTCCTGAGGGCGGGTGTGTCAGCCGGCCCGGGCCCGCCCGCAGGCGTGCGGGCCCGGGCGGCCGGAGGCTCGGCAGGTCAGCCGACGGCCTTCCCGATGCGCTCCACGGTGGTGTTCCACGCCTTGTCACGCGCGGTGCCCTGCTCGACCAGCACCAGTCCCCGGGTGAAGGTGTCCTTGATCGCGCCGTCCTTGCGGCCGAGGATCTGCTTGTCCGGGATCTCCTTCGCGGCGGCGCCGAAGATCTGGCCGATCGGTGCGTCGCTGAAGTATTCCGAGGTAACGTTCTTAACGTCCTCCCGGTCCAACGCCTCCTTCGAGGAAGGCAGGTTGCCCAGCTTCTTGAAGATGGTGGCCTGCTGCTCCGGCGCGGTCAGCCATGCGACGAGGTCCTGGGCCTCCTTCTTCACCGGGCTGGCGTTCACCACACCGAGGAAGGAGCCACCCCAGTTGGCTCCCTTGGGGGCCTGTGCCACATCCCATTTGCCCTTGTTCTGCTCGCCGGCCTTCTCACTGATGTGGCTGAGCATCCACGCGGGGCACACCGCGGTGGCGAAGGTGCCGTTGGCCAGGCCCGGGTCCCAACCCGGCTGGAACTGACGGAGCTTGGCGCTCAGTCCGGCATCGGCGGCATCGGCGGAGAGGTTCCAGGCTTCCTTGACGGCCGGGTTCTTGTCATAGATCAGCTTGCCCTGCTCGTCGTAGTACTGCTCGGAGTAGCCGTAGACCATGGCGTTGAACAGGCCGCTGACCGAGTCCATGTACGCCACCCGGCCGCCCTGGAAATTCTTCTTGAAGGTACGGCCGACGTCGACGTACTTCTTCCAGTCACCGGCCCACAGCTGGGAGACCTTGTCGCGGTCGGTGGGCAGACCGGCCTTCTCGAAGTAGTCCTTGCGGTAGCAGACGGCCATCGCGCCGCTGTCGGTGCCGAGACCCAGGACCTTGCCGTCCTCGGTGGTGATCTGGGACTGCTTCCAGGGCAGGAAGTGGTCGGTGCCCCCCGCCTTGGAGAAGTCCGCGAACTTGTCGGCCCGGGTCTCGGCGATCTCCCTGGCCCGGCCGATCTCGATGCCCTGGATGTCCTTCAGGCCGTCCCCGGCGGCCAGATGCGTCTGCAGCGCGGTGTAGTACGTCTGCTCGTCACCGGCTATCTCGGCCTTGATCGTGACGTCGGGGTGCTCCTTCTCGTACTGCTCCAGAAGGCCCGACTCCTTGAAGCCCATCACCCCGTACATGCCCATGGTGATGACGACCTTGCCGTCCTTCTTGCTGCCACCCGTGGTCGAGTCGTTACTGCTGCAGCCGACGACCAGTAACAGCGCGGCGGCGGCCGCGGCTGCCGCGACCGTCTTCGCGCGCATCGAACCGAGACTGCTCATGGATCTCCTCCTAGCGGCGACGCCGACACATCGGATTGATGCGTTCCGCGATGACCACAGCGGCTCTGGCGAATGATGGGAACGTTCCCAATGCGGGGTGGGAACGTTCCCACCGCCGCCTCGAAGACTCGCGCCGACTCACCCGTATGTCAATGACTTGAACGCAACCGGCGACCGGCCGAGGGGCCCGGTGCATGATCGTCCGGGCTCGTGGGGGTGCTCCACCAGGGCGGTGTCTGCAAGAATTGCCGCTGGTCACCCTGCGGCTCGCGTCGCCGCGGCTGCCGAGAAGGGAAGCACATGGCTGGCAACCGCCGTCCTACGATCAAAACGGTCGCCGCCCGTGCCGGTGTCGGGCGGACCACGGTGTCGCGGGTCGTCAACGGCTCGGATCTGGTGAGTGCGGACGCACGGTCCAGGGTCCTTGCGGCGATCAAGGAGCTCAACTACGTCCCCGACTCGGTCGCCCGCGGCCTGGTGACCAGCCGTACCAACTCGGTGGCCCTGGTGATCCCGGAATCCGAGAGCCGGCTCGGTTCGGAGCCGTTCTTCGCCGCGCTGATCCGAGGGGTCAGCGCGGCGCTCGCCGAGAGCCGGACCCAGCTGCAGCTGATGCTGGTCCGCGACCAGGCCGAACGGGACCAGCTGACCGAGTCGGTGGCGACACGCCGCGTCGACGGCGTCCTTCTGGTCTCCGTCCATGCCGACGACCAACTGCCGGGCATGCTCGAGGACATGGGCCTGCCCACCGTGCTGGCCGGACGCCGCGGTGCGGACGAGCGGTTGAGCTATGTGGGGTCCGACAATGCCGGCGGAGCCGCCGAGGCGGTCCGGCACCTGCTGGGCCGCGGGAGGACGAAGATCGCCACCATCACCGGGCCGCTGGACATGGACGTCGGCCGCAGCCGACTCGCCGGCTGGCGCACCGCCCACCAGGAGGCGGGGGTGCCCGCAAGTGAACTCCTCGTCGAAGTGGGCGACTTCACCTTGGAAGGTGGCGTCCGTGCGATGCGTTCGCTTCTCGAACGCATCCCGGACCTGGACGCCGTCTTCGCCGCCTCCGACCTCATGGCCGTCGGCGCCCTGGCCGAACTGCGCCGCAGCCGACGGCAGGTACCCGGTGACATCGCCGTCGTCGGCTTCGAGGACTCCATCCTCGCCCGTCACACCGACCCGCCCCTGACGACGGTGCGCCAGCCGGTGGAGGAGGTGGGCCGCACGATGGCCCGGATACTCACGGACATCACTCTGCACGGCGCAGACCGGCAGCAGGTGACCCTGCCGACGGAGCTGGTGGTGCGCGAGTCGTCCTGACGGGCGCGGCAGAAGGCCTGGGCACGCCGCTCACCGCGGGAGCGGTGCACCGGCCGTGGCCGCTGCGCGGAAGTCGGGTGTCGGGTGTCGGGTGTCGGGCGTCGGGCGTCGGGCGTCGGGCGTCGGGCGTCGGGCGTCGGGCGTCGGGCGTCGGGCGTCGGGCGTCGGGCGTCGGGCGTCGGGCGTCGGGCGTCGGCGAACTGTAACGATGCGCCCCGTTTCCCGAGTGGAGGCCGTGGTCGCCTGCGCGGCGATGCGCCCGCCACCACCCGTCATGGCCCGTCACGGCCCTTCGTCGACGGCTGTGCCAGGGCGGCCGCTTCGCGGGGAACTGCCTGTCACCACGGCCATACGGACGAGTGTCGCCGCGGGTCGGCCGCGGTCACCGGCAATGCCCGGTCGTCGCCTCCGCGCAGGCGTAGAGGCGGAGAAGTGTCCGGCCCTTGTCGCGACTGCAAGCTCTTGCAGAAAGTCGCAGAAATCTCTGTCAGAGTGGTTGACGCGTACACCTCCCCGGCGGGAGGCTCCTCCGCGAATCCCCTGTGTACGGGGCCCATTTGCCGTCGGTGGCCGGGATCGTTCATGGCCGCCGCCTGCCCGGATCACCCCCCATGTCCGTACACCCGAAGGAGCCGCACATGAGATCCCGCGTCGTCAGCGGAGCCCTCGCCGCGCTGGTCGCCGCGGCGGGGCTGGTCGGCGTTCCTCAGGGCCGGGCGAGCGCTGCGCCGCCCGGCACCAAGGACGTCACCGCCACGCTGTTCCAGTGGAACTGGAAGTCGGTCGCCACCGCCTGCACCGACCAACTGGGTCCGGCCGGCTACGGCTATGTCGAAGTCTCCCCCGCCACCGAGAACATCCAGGGCGGGCAGTGGTGGACCTCCTACCAGCCGGTCAGCTACAAACTGCAGAACCGGCTGGGGAGCGAGTCCGACTTCAAGGACATGATCAGCACCTGCCACCGTGCCGGTGTGAAGGTCGTCGCCGACGCGGTCATCAACCACATGTCCGCCGGATCGGGCACCGGCACGGCCGGCACCAGCTACACCAAGTACAACTACCCCGGCTACTACCAGAACCAGGACTTCCACTCCTGCCGTCAGGACATCACCAACTACCAGGACCGCACCAACGTCCAGAACTGTGAACTCGTCGGCCTGGCCGACCTGGACACCGGCAGCGACTACGTCCGTTCCACCATCGCCGGGTATCTGAACCATCTGATCTCACTCGGCGTGGACGGGTTCCGCGTCGACGCCGCCAAGCACATGGCGGCCGCGGACCTGGCGGGCATCAAGTCCAAGCTGAGCAACCCGGGCGTCTACTGGGCCCAGGAGGTCATCTACGGCGCCGGCGAGGCCGTACAGCCGAGCGAGTACCAGGGCACCGGCGACGTGGACGCGTTCCAGGGCGCCTATGACCTGAAGCGGATCTTCACCTCGGAGAAGCTGTCCTACCTCAGCCAGTGGGGCGAGTCGTGGGGCGCGGGCTATCTGCCCGGTGCCAAGGCCCGCACCTTCGTGGACAACTGGGACACCGAACGCAACGGCTCCACCCTCAACTACAAGAACGGCAACACCTATACCCTGGCCAACGTCTACATGCTGGCCTGGCCCTACGGCTCGCCCAATGTCTACTCCGGCTACGAGTTCTCCGACAACGACGCGGGCCCGCCCGCCGGCGGTCAGGTCAACGCCTGCTACAGCAACGGCTGGAAGTGCCAGCACGCCTGGCCGCAGATCGCGGGAATGGTCGGCTTCCGCAATGCCGTCGCCGGCACGGGCGTGACCAACTGGTGGTCCAACGGCAACAACGCCATCGCCTTCGGCCGCGGCAGCAAGGGCTATGTCGTCATCAACCACGAAGGCGGCTCGATCAGCCAGACGTTCCAGACCTCGCTGCCGGCGGGCACCTACTGCGACGTCCAGCACGGCGGCGCCGCCTACACCGTCGGCTCGGACGGCAGGGTCTCCGCCACCGTGGGCGCGGGTGACGCCCTCGCCCTCTACACCGGCGCCCCCTGCGGCGGCGGCACTACCACCCCGGCCGCCGCGACCTCCTTCGCCGTGAACGCCACGACCGTCCCGGGACAGAACATCCACCTCGTCGGGGACGTGTCCGCGCTCGGTGGCTGGGACACCTCCAAGGCGCTGCTGATGAGCTCGGCGAGTTATCCCGTCTGGAAGCTCGACGTGAGCCTGCTGGCCGGAACACCGTTCCAGTACAAGTACATCCGCAAGGACGCCGGCGGGAACGTCACCTGGGAGTCCGGTGCCAACCGCACCGCGACCGTGCCCTCGTCGGGGAAGCTCGCCCTCGACGACACCTGGCGCAGCTGATCTCGTCCCGCGCGGCCCCTGGCGGGTCGCCTCCGAGTCCATGACCATCTGGTCCAGCGACTCGGAGGCGGCCCGCCGAAGCGGTGGTACGGCCCAGGGCGCGACGGCACATGCGCCGAAACCGCCTCCGTTCTCCGTCGAGGTTTGGACGGTGTCTTTGGGGCTACCCGTGGCGAAGCCCGGAAATCAGGCAGTACGCCCATGGAACGAAGGACACTGCGATGAGTACAGCGGAGCAGGAACGGGCCCAGGCGGCGAAGCTGCCGGCCGATGACGTGGTCGGGCTCCTCCTTCAGCAGCACGCGCGCATCAGGGATCTGTTCGACGACGTCAAGAGCGCTGAGGGCCGGCACAAACAGCAGGCCTTCGATGAACTGCGCGCGGTCCTCGCGGTGCATGAGACCGCGGAGGAGATGATCGTACGGCCGGTCGCCGGTGCCACCGCCGGGCGTGCGGAAGCCGATGCGCGGAACCACGAGGAGGCGGAGGCCGGCAAGGTTCTCGCCCGGCTGGAGAAGATGGACGTCAGCAGTCCCGAGTTCGACGACCTCCTGGCCCGGTTCGAGAAAGCCGTGAGCGACCATGCCGACAACGAGGAGCGCGAGGAGTTCCCCGCGGTGCATGAGGGCCGCACCGAGGAGCAGCTGATCCGTATGGGGAAGCAACTGCTGGCAGCGGAGAAGATCGCGCCCACCCATCCGCATCCCACCACGGCGGGCTCGCCGATGGCGCAGTGGGCCGTCGGCCCCCTGGCGTCCCTGATCGACCGGACGAAGGACGCGATCCGATCGGCCGGGGCACAGGGCTGAGGCAGCAGAGGCGAGAACGCCTGCCGACAGCGAAGGAGTGCAGTCCCGTGACCTCCGGAACCCCGAATCCCCGGCCAGGGGAGCACGACGAGAAGGACAGGCAGCTCGACCGCTTCCGTGCCGCACCCGAGTCCGACGCCCTCACCACGGATCAGGGCGTCCGGGTCGACGACACGGACAACGCGCTGCGTGCCGGTGAGCGCGGTCCGACCCTGCTGGAGGACTTCCACAACAGGGAGAAGATCACCCACTTCGACCATGAGCGCATACCGGAACGTGTGGTGCACGCCCGGGGCTCGGGAGCGTACGGCTACTTCGAGCCGTACGAGTCGCTGGCCGAGTACACCTGTGCCGACTTTCTCCAGGAACCGGGGCGCCGCACACCGGTGTTCGTACGCTTCTCCACCGTCCAGGGGCCGCGGGGCTCGGCGGACACCGTGCGGGACGTGCGTGGCTTCGCCACCAAGTTCTACACGCGCCAGGGCAACTACGACCTCGTCGGCAACAACTTCCCGGTGTTCTTCATCCAGGACGCCATCAAGTTCCCCGACTTCGTGCACGCGGTGAAGATGGAACCGGACAGCGAGATGCCCACGGGTGCCTCGGCGCACAACACCTTCTGGGACTTCTGCTCACTGCAACCGGAGTCCACCCACATGCTGATGTGGCTGATGTCCGACCGGGCCATTCCCCGCAGCTTCCGGATGATGCAGGGCTTCGGTGTGCACACCTTCCGCTTCGTCGACGCCGAGGGGCGCGGGACGTTCGTCAAGTTCCACTGGAAGCCTCGGCTCGGCGTCAACTCCCTGGTGTGGGACGAGGCGCAGATCGCCGCCGGCCGGGACCCGGACTTCAACCGCCGGGACCTGTGGGAGGCCATCGAGTCGGGCGACTTCCCGGAGTACGAGCTGGGTGTGCAGTTGGTGGCCGAGAAGGACGAGGACGCCTTCGACTTCGATCTCCTGGACGCCACCAAGATCATCCCCGAGGAACAGGTTCCGGTACGGCCCATAGGCCGTATGGTCCTGGACCGCAACCCGCAGAACTTCTTCGCGGAGACCGAACAGGTCGCCTTCCACACGGCCAACGTCGTCCCCGGGATCGACTTCACCAACGACCCGCTGCTCCAGGGCCGTAACTTCTCGTACCTGGACACCCAGTTGATCCGGCTCGGTGGACCCAACTTCGCTCAGCTGCCGGTCAACCGGCCCATAGCCGACGTCAACACCAACCACCGTGACGGCTACGGCCAGCAGGTCATCCAGTCCGGGGACAGCTACTTCCCCAACTCGCTGAGCGGCGGCTGCCCCGCGCATGCCGGCGCTGCTGACACCACCGGTGTCTTCCGGCACTACCAGGAACGGGTCGCGGGCGAGAAGGTCCGGGTGCGCAGCGAGAGCTTCAAGGACCACTACAGCCAGGCGACGCTGTTCTGGAACAGCATGTCGGACTGGGAGAAGGCGCATGTCGTCGAGGCGTTCCGCTTCGAACTCGGCAAGGTCGGCTCGACCGAGGTGCGCGAACGCATGGTGGGCAATCTGGCCCACGTCCACGGAGATCTGTCCGCCGCGGTGGCCGCGGGCCTCGGGCTGCCCGCGCCGCAACCGGCCTCCGGCATCCGTACCCACGCGTCGCCGGCGCTGAGCCAGGAGAACCTCGGCGGCCACGGCATCCGTACCCGCAAGGTCGCCGTTCTGGCGGCGGACGGCACCGACGTCGAGGATGTCGAGACGGTGCGCGGCAGGCTCACCGAGGAAGGCGCCCTGGTCGAGGTGCTCGCGGCGGATGAGGGCAGCGTGCACGGTGCCGACAGCGAGGTGCTGAAGGTGGACCGCGCCCTGCCGACCATGGCATCCGTGCTGTACGACGCCCTGTTGGTACCCGGCGGCAAGCAGGCCGTGCAGACCCTGATGGACGACCCGGCCGCGGTGCGCTTCGTGGAGGAGAGCTACCGTCACGGCAAGCCGATCGCCGTCGAGGGCGACGGCGCTCAGATGCTGGCCGCCGCCAGGCTGCCGGCCGAGGTGCTGAACGGCGGTTCCGCCGCGGAACAGGGCGTGATCATCGGTGACGGCGCCGAAGGCATCGCCGACACCTTCGTGGGCGCGATGGAACACCACCGCTTCATGCACCGCCCCGGACTGCTGAACCCGGGCGCGATCGACTGAGCGCCGGGCGTGTGCCGGACTCCCCTCACCCGGACGGACCGTACGGCACTGTCCGGGTGAGGGGATGTGACGCGCAGCCCCGGGGCGACCGGACGGCGGGCGCGGGGTGTCAGCTCTTGCGGAGGTCGGGGGCGGGGACGCCGATCAGTAGGTGGCGCAGGGCGTCCCAGGCGGTGCGCAGGGCTCGGGTGACCGAGGGCGAGTCGCTGCCCATGATCCGCACCCAGGCGCCGCAGTCGTCGGGAAGGACGCTCACTCCGAAGGCCGGCCCGGTGGTCAGCAGGGCTTGGTGCAGGGTGTCGGCGACCTCCGTCGCGGGGGCGAGCGGGGTGACCGCGTAGAGCGTGGCCATCAGGTCGTGGCCGGAGAAGACCGCCGGGCCGGTCACCGAGCCGGGCTCGTGCGGATCCAGGCGTACGGTGTCCACCACCAGCATTTCCCCGTCGGGGCGTTCGATCTCCAGGTCGCTGAAGAGCAGGCGGTAGGCGTGGCGTTCGCCGCGGGCCAGCCGGCCGGCCGCGATCGTCTCGCCCAGCAGCACGGTGGCGGTGGGGTCGACGGTCACCCGGGTGTGCTGGTAGAAGCGCGCGTCCCGGTAGGGGATCAGCGGGTCGGGCAGGTACTCGACGTAACTACCGGGTCCGGCGGTGAGGTTGACGACCTGGGTGGCGTGGTCGAACTCCACGCGGTGCAGCTTGGTGGCGGCCTGTGTGGTCAGGTGCACCGCGGTGCCGGGGCCGCAGTCGATGTCCATGCGGTTGCGGTCGGCCTGGACGATGCCGCCGCCGGTGGACATCAGATAGGTCACCGGCATGTCGGGCCGCAGCGGGTCCACATACAGCGGACGCATGATCTGGAGCGGTGACTTCTGGTAGCGGTCGACGAGTTCGGTGCGGTCGCCGACCCGCGCATAGCGCAGTTCGAGCAGACCGACCTTGCCGGGGCGCCCGGCGGCCAGAGTGTCCGGGGTGCCGGTGAGGCCGAGCATCCGGTCCGGTACCCGCCGGGGTTCATAGTGTGCGGGGTCCAGTCGCGCGGGCGCCTCGGTCATGCGGAAGCCGCTTCCGGGAGGTCCTGCTGTGCGGCCTCGTGGGCCAGGAGGAAGTCGGCGATCGTGTCCAGGCCCTCTCCGGTCAGGGAGTTGGTCAGCACCACCGGTCGCCCCTCCCGGACGCGTCGGGCGTCCGACTCCATCACGGACAGGTCGCACCGCACATACCGGGCGATGTCGATCTTGTTGATGACCAGGAGCTCGCACTCGGTGATGCCCGGGCCCCGCTTGCGCGGCATCTTGTCGCCCTCGGCCGTGTCCAGCACGAACAGGAAGAGGTCGACGAGCGCCGGGCTGAAGGTGAGCGTCAGGTTGTCGCCGCCGCTCTCGAAGAGCAGCGTGTCCACCTCGGGGAAGCGCTCCAGCATCTCGTCCGCCGCGGCCTGGTTCATCGTCGGGTCGTCCCGAACCGCGGTGTGCGGGCAGGCTCCGGTCTCGACGCCGACGATCCGGTCCGCGGCAAGGACTCCGTCCAGGGTGCGCCGGACATGGGCGGCGTCCTCGGAGGTGTAGATGTCATTGGTGATCACGGCGGGGGTCCGGCCGCGCCCGATCAGCACCGGGACGAGCGCCTCGATCAGCGCGGTCTTGCCGGAGCCGACCGGCCCGGCGATGCCGACGCGCAGCACGCCGTCCTTGGGGCGCTGCACGAACTCGTCGTGGTCGTGGTGGTGGGAGCCTCGGACCTGTGTGGGGTCGTGCATGGTGATCCTTTGTCCGGAGTGGGGGTGTTTTCGCGTTGCGGGGAGGCCGCTAGCTCGCGAACAGCCGGGCTTCGGCGCGCTCGTGGCGGCCGGCCATGACGTCCGCGACGGGCACGCATCCGCCGAGGTCGGCCAGCTCCCGGTGCAGGGCCGCCGATACGGTCTCCTCGATCACCGGGGCGGCGGCGTGCAGCACGACCTGGGCCCGGCGGTGGTCGGTGAGCCGCAGCCGCAGAGCGGCCCCCACGAAGCTGGCCGCGAAGGCGAACAGCTCGCAGGTGACCGCCTGCCGTGCGGTCAGCCCGTTGGCCGCGTGGACGACGCCCGCGACGACCGGCTGACAGCCGCGCACCGCGCCGTCCCGGTACAGGGCCCGGTACCGCTCGATCTCCGCTGCGCCGTAGACCTCGCCGGCCAGGTCCAGCAGCTGGCGTCCGGTGCGGACGGCGGCCTGCCGGGCCTCGCGGCCCAGCTTGGTGGCGTACAGGCGCCGCTCCACGGCCACCACCTGGTCCCAGTCGTCCGCGCTCACCGCGCGGTGAGCGAGGGCCAGGGCGGTCGCGTCGGCCGGTCCCGCGCTGTGGCGGAGCAGGTCGTGGAGGAGTGCGGGCAGGCTGCGCGGGGTGACCTCACGGGCCTGCTGGAAACCCTCCAGACCGTGGGAGAGGGTGTAGTAGCCGCTGGGGAAGGCCGAGTCGGTGAGCTGGAGCCCGGTCAGCAGCGCCGGGATCGGCATCGGGTCGTTCACGCCGGGGTTCCGTTCCTGCCGGGTGGCCGTCCGTGGCGGTCCGGCCGTCGGTGGCCGCCGGGCGCGCGGGGCGCCCGACGGGCCGTCAAAAGGGCTGGTCAGACGATGTAGAAGAGCTGGTTGAGCGGGAGGCGCTCGGCCGGCTCGATGGTGGCGGGCTCACCGTCGACGGTGACCTTGTAGGTCTCCGGGTCCACCTCGATGCGCGGCAGCGCGTCGTTACGGACCATGTGCTCCTTGCCCACCGTGCGGCAGCGCCGCACCGGCTCGATCCGGCGCTGGAGACCGAGCTCCTGCGGGACGCCCGCGGCGATGGACGCCTGGGACATGAAGGTGACCGAGGTGCGCTGCCTGGCGCGGCCGAGGGCACCGAACGCCGGGCGGTAGTAGACCGGCTGCGGGGTCGGCAGGGAGGCGTTGGGGTCACCCATCAGGGACCAGTTCACCATGCCGCCCTTGATGATCATCTTGGGCTTGGCGGCGAAGGAATTGATCGGCCAGAGCACGATGTCGGCGAGTTTTCCGGGCTCCAGCGAGCCGATCACATCGGAGGCACCCACCGCGATCGCCGGGTTGATGGTGAGCTTGGCCAGATAGCGCAGCACCCGCGCGTTGTCGTTGCGGGAGGTGTCCTCGGCGAGCGAGCCGCGCAGCTCCTTGCAGTGGTGCGCGGTCTGGAAGGCGCGGGCGAAGGACTCGCCGACCCGGCCCATGGCCTGGGAGTCGGAGGAGAAGATGCTGATCACGCCGAGGTCATGCAGGACCGTTTCTGCCGCGATGGTCTCGGCGCGCACCCGGCTGTCGGCGAAGGAGACGTCCTCGGGGATGTTGCGGGAGAGGTGGTGGCAGACCATCACCATGTCCAGCAGCTCGTCCACCGAGTTGATGGTGTACGGCAGCGTGGGGTTGGTGGAGGCCGGCAGCACATTGGGCTCGCCGGAGATCCGCATGATGTCGGGGGCGTGACCGCCGCCGGCGCCCTCGGTGTGGAAGGTGTGGATGGTCCGGCCGTCGATCGCGGACAGGGTGTCCTCGAAGAAGCCGCCCTCGTTGAGGGTGTCGGTGTGGATGGCGAGCTGGATGTCGTGCTCGTCGGCGACCCGCAGCGCGTTGTCGATGGAGGCGGGGGTGGCGCCCCAGTCCTCGTGCACCTTGAGACCGGCCACACCCGCGTCGACCTGCTCGCGCAGCGCCTCGGGCAGGCTGCCGTTGCCCTTGCCGAGGAGACCCACGTTGACCGGCAGGTCCTCGACGGCCTCCAGCATCCGGTGGATGTTCCACGGGCCGGGGGTGCAGGTGGTGCCGTTGCTGCCGTCGGTCGGGCCGGTGCCGCCGCCGAAGAAGCTGGTGATGCCGTTGGACAGCCCTTCCTGGGCCTGCTGCGGCGAGATGAAGTGGATGTGGGTGTCGATGCCGCCGGCGGTGGCGATCAGATGCTCGCCGGAGATCACCTCGGTGCCGGGGCCGATCACGAGCTTGGGGTCCACGCCGTTCTGCAGGCGCGGGTTGCCGGCCTTGCCGATGCCGACGATCAGGCCGTCGCGTACACCGATGTCGCCCTTGACGACACCGACCACCGGGTCCAGGACCACCACATTGGTGATCACCAGGTCCAGGGCGCCCTCGCGGTTGAGCGCGGCGGGGTCCTGGGCCATGCCGTCGCGGATGGCCTTGCCGCCGCCGTAGACGGCCTCGTCGCCGTAGGAGCCGGCGTTGTGGTCGTGCTCGACCTCGACGATCAGGTTGGTGTCGGCGAGGTGGAACCGGTCGCCCACGGTGGGACCGAACAGGTCCGTGTACTGCTTGCGCGGGATGATGGCCATCAGGCGTCGGCCCCCTCGTTCTCGGTGCCGTCGGTGGCGGCGAATCCCAGTTCTGCGGCGCGGCGCAGCGCGGCGCGCTTGGTGTCGCCGGAGTTCAGGCCCCCGTCGACGAGTCCGGCGAAGCCGACGAGTCGGCGGGTGCCGCCGAAGGCGCACAGCTCGACCTCGCGGGTGTCACCGGGCTCGAAGCGCACGGCCGTGCCCGAGGGGATGTCCAGATGCATTCCGTAGGCGGCCTCGCGGTCGAACCGCAGCGCGCGGTTCACCTCGAAGAAGTGATAATGGGAGCCGACCTGGACAGCCCGGTCACCGGTGTTCGCGACGGTGAGGCTCATCTTGGCCCGGTCGGCGTTGATCTCCACGGGGTCGTCCCCGTAGAGGTAGTGGGCTCCACCCGACATCGTTGTCTCCTCGGTGTTTCAGGCGGTGGTTCAGGCGCTGATCGGGTCGTGGCAGGTGACCAGCTTCGTCCCGTCGACGAACGCCGTCTCGACCTGGAGCACGGTGAGCATCTCGCGCACTCCGGGCATGACGTCGTCGGCGGAGACGACCTTGCGGCCCAGCTCCATGCACTCCGCCACGGTGTGGCCGTCGCGGGCGGCCTCCAGGACGGCTTCGGTGATCAGCGCGGCGGCTTCGCTGTAGTTGAGCTTGGTGCCCCGGGCCTTGCGGCGCCGGGCCAGGTCCGCCACCACATAGACATGGAGTTTGTCGATTTCCCGCGGTGCGAGGTTCATGGCGTCACTTCGCTTTCTCGAACGAGATGCCGGGCCGCTCCAGCGCTGGAGCGGCCGCCAGGAAGAGCCAGGTCGTCACGACGAACGGCCAGGTGAAGGGGGATCCGCCGGAGG
This sequence comes from Streptomyces nodosus, assembly GCF_008704995.1. Classification (NCBI taxonomy): domain Bacteria; kingdom Bacillati; phylum Actinomycetota; class Actinomycetes; order Kitasatosporales; family Streptomycetaceae; genus Streptomyces; species Streptomyces nodosus. The sequence continues at coordinate 6,947,092 of NZ_CP023747.1, read as the reverse complement.
GCTGGGCGAAGGCCTGCCAGGCGGCGGTGAAGGGGACCGAGGCCACCGCGGCGAGCGTGGCGTACCCGGCGGTCCACGGAGTGAGGGTCAGGAAGGTCGCGGCCAGCGCGATGGCGACGAGCACCGCGTTGTAGCCGTAGAGCCCCTCGGCGATCCGGTCGGCGGGCAGGCCCATGGCGCAGGCGGTCAGGATCGCGACGACACTGCCGCAGGCGGCGGCGAGGGCGGCGGTCCGGGAGGCGACGAGCAGCCCGACGAGCAGCAGCAGGCCCGCGTACCACGTGTCGAGGAAGAAGACCTGACCGATGTCGTTGCAGAACGCCCGACCCAGTTCCGCGGCCGACAGGGCGGTGAACCCGACGGTGGGGATCGGCGGGGCGGTCGCGGCCGGGGAGGTCGGCAGCGCACTCGCCAGCGCCCCGGCGACCAGGCAGAACGGGGCCGTCAGCGCGGGCAGCCCGAGGCGCCCCAGCAGACGGCCGGCCGCGGCACTCAGCACCGAACAGACGGCTCCGGCGATGACGGCGAGCACCGCGGTCCGCCACGAGGCGTCCAACCGGACGACGATGGCGATGCCGGTCAGGCAACCGCAGTAGCCCTCCAGCCCTTTGGTCAGACCGTCGCGGTCGGCGCCCAGTACGGCGGCCGCCGCGGTGGACGCTGCCGCGCCGAGCAGACCGTAGACGCCGATCTGCCAACTGCCCGCGAACAACGCGATGGTGAAAAGCAGCCCGGTCCATGGGCTCGCACTGAGTGCGACCTGTGCGACGCCCCGCAACTGTATCCGCCCGACTTCCGCCGGAGCCCAGCTTCCGGGCTGCACCACCTGCCCTGCCACAGGCATTCCTTCTCCCTGATAGAGGACACGTCGAATTCGCCAACACCCGTTGATCCAAGGGGTGTCGACACTTGATCACTTCCTTCGGAACACTACGCCCGACCCAGACAAGCACATTTTCGTAACGATCAGTGATCAATCAGCTTCGGAAAGGGATCAATGCTGGTGGCGAGGGCTCATAAGTCGGCCGGATTTATCGGGGGCTTGAGTTTAGTGGAGAAGTTTTGAAGAACCCCTGAGGTCGTTATGAAGAAAGGTTGACCAAGTAAATTGAAAAAGGCGCGAGGTTTATACTCCAGCCACCCCGACCCTGAGGCTCCGCCGAGGAGCAGCTGTCGATCGTCGATGCCTTGACAGCTCTGCCGTTCCGCGAACAGGAAGGCCAGTCGAAGACGCACCATGGATGGGGCAGGTCCGGGTATCACATCGCTGGCCTCCGGCAGAGCCGGAACTTCTAGTACTCCAGCTGCAGATTGCGATCTTCATGTCCGACTCGCGGCTTGTCTCCGGTAATGGCTGGCCCGAGCTCGGGCCTCGGGGCGACGTCACCAGGCGGACCAGGCGAGCCGGTGGGTCACGTCGCGCACGGGCCGCCTTTCCGGCCTGGAAGGTCTCCTCCACTCGCCATCTGGACCCCGCGACGCGGACCGGTGTGGCCAGGGTATCCGCGCGGAACTTCCTGGTGCCGGTGGTGACTTCGTGGGAGCAGGCGACGCCAGGCGCTGGACACCGACGGTGTGCGTGCCCTTTTTCACGTCCCCGGTCTCGTCGACCACCAGCACCGCATCCTCGTCGCGTAGACGCTCCAGCACGTACTCACGCACGTCATCGCGCACGCGGTCGGCATCCCACCTGGCCCGGCCGAGCAAGATCACGGAGTCCTGCTGGTGACTGGGGACCTGGCCCGATAAATACTGAGCCCAAGATTGCTGGACACCGGCAATGCGCAGGGGTCCGCCGCGTATGCATGCTGATGTCTGCGGCAGAAACGGGGAGGGTCTCAGTGGAAGCAACCACAACCCGCAGCGTGGCGCGTGCACGCATGGGATCGGGCCTGGCGGTGACGGTCCTTCTGTTGCCTTTCGGCGGCTACGGGCTGGCCAGGGCGGGGGTAGTCCCCGAAGGCGCACCGATCGTGCTCGGCCTGCTGTCCGGGATCATCAGCTTCGTCCTGCTCCCCGCGCTGTGCGAGGAGCGAGCTCCTTTCCGGCACTCATCGTCGCACCTGACTGCGCGCACCTTGACCGGCGAACGGTCTGTCGACCTCAACCGGATCACCACCGTCCGGCTGCTGACGACGTTCTCGTACGGCAGCGTGTACCGGACCCTGTTGGTGCGCGATGCCCACGGTGTGCGACTGGGTATCACGGCCGAGAGAAGTCGCAGGAAGCTGCGCCGAGCGATCGAGAAGGCGGACGTGAACGCCGCGCGAGGTGTTCCCAGGCCCCGCGTGAGCCGTGCCGCCCGGGCACATCTCGGCCTTGCCCCCGGGCAAGGACTCGTCGTCCACACGACTATCGCCTTTCTGCTTCTGACGGTGTCCGCGAGCCTGTACATGGTTGCTGCACTCCGACTCGGCGGGCAGTAGGCCTTCCCCCTAATGACTGCTGAGCCCCACAGCGACTACCAAGACGACCCAACTCGTGATCACGAGGGGAAGGCGGCTGCGATGGCGACGGACAACGGTGGCGGAGTGGGCGGGGCCCCGAGCCCGAACTCTCGGACAGTCTGAAGACCTTCGGCGCAGTCCTCAAGGCCCTGCGGGAAGAGGCCGGCCTGACGCAGGAGCAGTTCGCGCCGCTGGTGCGCTACTCGCCCGCATACATCGCCAAGGTCGAGCAGGGGAAGCGTTTCCCGTCGAAGGACCTGGTCAACCGGTCCGAGGAGGCCTTGGGCCCGGTCGCGGCGCGAGTTCTGGGGGCCGCGACAATGAGCCTGACGCGGAAGGTGGGGCTGGCTTCCTGGTTCCGCCAGTGGGCGGGGATCGAGGAGGAGGCGGTCTCGTTGTATGCGTACAAGTGCTCCGTCATTCCGGGCTTGTTCCAGCCCGACCTACTGAAGCAGATGCGAGGAGCGCTATGAACGCCAGCGGAGTTGCTTGGTTCAAGAGCAGTTACAGCGGCGGTGGGGGCGGCAACTGTGTAGAGGTCGCTGTGTGCCACGAGGCAGTTCATGTACGGGACTCGAAGGACGTCCGGAGAAAGCCGCTCACCCTCTCCCCCGACGCCTGGTCGGCCTTCACCGCGTCGGCGGCCGGCTCCTACCGGCGTCGTCCCTCATGAAGTCGGCTGATCAGGCGCATCGGTACCGGTGAGCCGGGCCATCTCCCCCTCCGAGAGGCTCAGGCGGCCCGCCGCCATGTTCTGTTCGAGGTGTTCCGGATCGCCGGTTCCCGGGATCGCCAGGACATGCGGCCCCTGGTGCAAGGTCCAGGCCAGTCGGACCTGCGCGACGGACGCATCGTGCGCGCGGGCGACGGCCTGCACCGCCTCGGTGTCCCGGGCCGCGGGACCAGACTCGCGCCCGGAGCCGGCGATCGCGAAGAACGGTACGAAGGCGAGGCCGAGTTCACCGCAGCGCCGCAGAAGGGCACGGTCCTCGCTCGACGCTCCGATCCCGTAAGGGTTCTGCACACAGACGACCGGGGCGATGGCCAGGGCCTCGGTCAGTTGCTCGGAGGTGACGTTGGAGACACCGAGGTGCCGGATCAGCCCGGCGTCGCGCAGTTCGGCCAGCGCGGCGAAGTGCTCGCCGATCGAGCCGTTCCGCCGGCTCGGTGGTACACGAAGGTTCACCACATCCAGGTGATCGCGGCCGAGTTGGCGCAGGTTCTCCTCGACCTGGCCGCGCAACTGCGCCGGAGTGGCCCACCACCATGCACCCGAGGCATCGCGGCCCGGCCAGACCTTGGTCGTGATGACCAGTTCGTCCGGGTACGGCGCCAGCGCCCGGTTGATCAGTTCATTGGCTGAGCGTGTCGCCGAGAAGTAGAACGCGGCGGTGTCGATGTGGTTCACGCCGAGTTCGACCGCCCGTCGGAGCACCCCGATCGACTGCTCACGATCACGTGGGGCGCCCTGGTCGAAGGGCGTGGTGCCGGTCAGGCGCATCGCACCGAACCCGATGCGGTTGACGGTTCGGTCACCGAGTCGCCAAGTGCCGGTGGCGGCTGGGGTGTTCGTCCATGGGTCCATGAAAGGGCTCTCCTTCGAGGGGGATCGGAGACCCGCGGCGCGCGGAACGCTCGGCGGGGCGGGCGCCGTCGCATCGGGTTCACCAGTGCCGGTCAGGCCGCCGGGGCATGAAAAAAGCCTTCCCGCCGGATCGGAATCCGCATCGAGAAGGCACTAGATCTGGGGAGATCGTATCAGTTCAGTGGATGCGACCGCCTGCGCGTCATGTAGCGCGGACCCGCACCGTGCCGGGTGACATGTTCTGCGGGATCGGCACCGGCGTGAAACCATGGTGGGTGAAGCTTGTTCGGCTCCGGGGTGGGGACTGGTCTGCCGCGCCGCCCCTGGCGCGAGGAAGGACATCGCCGTGGCCCACCTCGCCCGAAAGAACCTCGGACTGCTGGCTCTGCGGCTCGGCACCGGCAGTGTGTTCTTCGCGCACGGCGCCCAGAAGCTGTTCGGCTGGTTCGGAGGCGGGGGCCTGGAGAAGACGGCGAAGACGATGGAGGACCTGGGTTTCCGGCCGGGCAGACAGAGTGCGCTCGCGGCGGGGAGCTGTGAAGCGGGCGGTGGTCTGCTGCTCGCGCTCGGTATGGCCACCCCTGTAGCGGGTGCCGCGGCGACCGGTGCCATGTCCGGTGCGGTCGCGGTCCATCGCAAGGCCGGCTTCTTCGTCACCTCCGGTGGCTACGAGTACCCCGCCTACCTCGGCTTTGTCGCCGCGTGCCTGAGCCTGGCCGGCCCGGGCCGCTGGTCGCTGGACCACCTCACCGGTAACCGTCTCAACCGTCCCTGCCTGCTTCTGCTCTCCTTCGCTGCGAGCGCGGCGAGCGCGTATGTGGTCGTGGACCGCCGTGAGAGGGTGCTCGCCGCCAAGACGGAGCCCGCCGAGACGGGGGATTGAGGCCGGCAGGACGCCGAGCCCGGCCCCTGACGGTCGCTGCTGAGCGGTTGATTTCGGCAGCCTGAACGACAGCCCCGACGGATACTCGTCGGATGGATGGATCCAGAGCTTCCTGGGTGAACACCACGCACGATTGGGCCGGCACCGTGGACACGGCCCATCTCGCCCGAATCCGCCAGGACCCAGCACAGTTCGCGCCGGGCGGGCTGGAACACCTGGTACTTGAGGTCGTTGCTTATGCCGCTGACGAGGCAGCGAGCCGAGGCGGCGGACGATGCGTGGTCACGCTGCACGCCGACGGGTCCGTGTCGGTGAAGGATGACGGGCGAGGCACCGACACTCGGACGGACGAGCACGGCCGGGTGGTGAAGAAGCCGGTCATGGCCACGAAGGACCTTCGATACTTCGACCTCCCCGAGGCGGAACGGCTTCCCGACGGACATCCGCGTCGCGGTATGTCCGTCGTCGCAGCGCTGAGCGAGTGGCTGATTCATACCAACCGTCGTCTCAACGGATCCTGGACCCAGCGCTATGAACTCGGCGTCCCGGTGACCGATCTGGAGCATGTCGGGTCCGACGGAACCACGGGGACCTGCGTCCGTTTCCTGCCGAACCGGGCCCTGCCATCGCTGTGCTCGTCGACCACGCGCGACCTGGCACGGTGGTTCGAGCACTGGCCCGAACTGACGGTCCGCCTCAAGGATCAGCGCGACGACGTGGACCGGTCCGCTCCATGACCTGAGGCATCGCGACCGAATGATCGTGATCAGTGGTGGGGAAGAGGGCCGGAGGGAGCGGCAGCGGCGTCCGCGTGCCCACCGGGCGCCGCGTGCTCGCGGACGTATTGTCGTGGCGCGTGGCCAGGCCCCGTCTCTACGATGGCCCGATGACGTCGATCAAGCAGGTCCAAGTCACCTTCGACTGCGCAGAACCTGAGCGCGTGGCTCGTTTCTGGTGCGAGGTGCTGGGGTACGTCGTACCGCCGCCGCCGGAAGGGTTTGCTACGTGGGGCGATTTCGATCGCGCACTGCCGCCTGAGCGTCAGGGGGCGGCGTTCGCCTGCATTGATCCCACGGGTGTCGGCCCGCGACTGTTCTTCCAGCGCGTTCCCGAGGGCAAGGTCGTCAAGAATCGGGTCCATCTTGACGTGCGGGTCGGCACCGGGCTCGTGGGGGAAGAGCGCGTCGCCGCGCTCGAGGCCGAATGCGCACGGCTGGTCGCACTCGGCGCGACACGCCTGCGGCTACTGCGTGCCGATGGCTTCAACGAGTCGTGCCTCCTGATGCAGGACATCGAGGGCAACGAGTTCTGTCTCGACTGAGTGGCCGCGAATGTGGCACCTTCGCGAGTCGACGGGTGCCGTTCGCGTCAGTCTCTTGCTCTGCACACGCTCGTCCTCGTTCGTCACGTGACGGTCTTGAGGAGAGCCGAGTGGTCGTCTCGACAGGCATGTCAGTGGTCGGGGGCAGGATCGAGGCGTCACATCGTTCGTCGAGCAAGGGCGGGGGCGGCGTCATGCCCATCAGCAATCAACAGGTGACCGCGCACTCCTTTCTGCGGGGGCTGTACAAGGACGACTACTTTCCCGATCACGTGGTGGACCTGGGAAAGCTGATCCTGCTCCGGCTGTGCGAGCGCATCGAGGCGGAGCGTCCCGCCGGCCTGACCGCGCTCTACGCCCTGACCCGGGCCGCCACCGAGGAGTTCAACGCCCTGGAGGCCGATTTCGAGGCCGCCGGGAGCGAGATCGAAACCGTGGCCCGCGAAGAGATAGCCGGGGACTTCTGGTTCATCGCCCATGCCTATGGCTTCACGGACGCGGATGTGGAGGAGCTGATCGCCACGCGGGAGTGGTGAGGGCGGGGAGGGCCGGTCGGGGTGGGGGCCTCGGACAGGCCGTGTCCGTGGCGGCCAATTTCCGGCCCCTGACGGGTCGTTGCTACTCTCAGCGGTCGAACATCACAGTGTGTGCCGGAATGTGTACGCGGCTGACGGGGACAACGGGTGGGACAACAGTGACTGACGCGACCGGGGAACCGGCCGAGCAGGGGCGCCTGCGCGCCAAGGGGAAACGGAAGCTGTTGGCGGGTGGTGCGGCGCTGATACTGCTCGCCACGCTCGCCGGCACCTGGGCCACCGACACCTGGCCCTTCAGCGGCGACGAGCGCTACTGCTGGGGCGCCTGGCAGGCGAACAGCGGCCCCGACTTCCTCAGCGACAAGGACCTGAAGGAGGAGAACGGCAGACGCGCCGCGCAGGAGCAGGCTCCGACACCACAGCGTCCCACCGGCAGCTGCTCGGTCACCATCGACGCCACGAGGACGATCAGCGACGACGAGGTCACCCACCGCACCGAAGTCACGCTGGACTACGGCCCCGTTCCCAAGGACGCGGCGAAGCGGGCCAGTTGGGTCATCGAGCATCTCGGCGGCGACGCGCTGCCGCTGCCCGACGGACTGCCCGGCACCGTGCACGGCCTCGGCGGCACGATCGTGCTGCCGAAGCGCTGCGACACTGCCGACGGGCGGCCGACCGTCGTCACCCTCACGGCCGATTCGTCGAGCACCTGGACGCGGGGCACCATGTCCGCCCCGGCGGGCCTGGGCGGCACCAGATCGGTCGCGGCGCTGCTGGTGGCCGCCGCCAACCGCGGGATGGCAGCGGCCGGATGCGCGGCGGGACAGCCGTTCGAGCTCATCTCGCCGATGCTGCAACTGCCCGAAAGGACGGAAAGTCTCTACGGCGAGGCCTGCCGCATACCCGGCTTCACCTTCGACAAGGTGACCGGGAACAACCTGGAACACCAGGTCGGCGCGGTCGACCGGGACCTCCAGTCCTGCTCGGTGCGTATTCAGCGGGGCGGGCCGCTGTACGACGCCGTGATGGTGGCGCAGCCCCGCCTCGCGGCCCTGCTCGACGGAGCAACCGGCGACAAGGCACCCGCTCCGGGCTGGCGTGGCACCGGTGTGTTCACGGACGACTACGCCATCGTCCGCGCGGACTGTGTCGGCCGTCCGGCGACCTTCGTCATGGTCTCCATGCCGAGTTATGCGCAGAAGGCGTTCACCGACGCCGTCACCGAGCGCCTCGGCTGTGCGCCGCTGGCACCCCGGCACACCCAACCGTCATGAGCAGCAAGGAAGTCGGGGGAGAAAGCCCTATGTCCGCAGCAGACAGCGACCACTCCACCGGTGTTTCCGAGCCGACGCCCGTATCGGTTCCACGTGCCCGGTGGCACCCGGGGCGGCTGCTGCGCGGCCGGGTGCGGCCGGTCGTCGCGGCCGCCGTCGCCGGGGTGCTGCTCGGCGTCGCGGGGACGGCCTGGGGGACCGGGGCCGGGCCGTTCGGGGACGACCGCAAGTGCTGGGGCGCGCTCGACAACGGGGACCTGAAGGACTTCTTCTACGATCCGGACCGGGTCACCGCAGCCGAGACTCCCCTTCAGTACCGCAATGTGGGTGGCCACTCGGGCCTGTGCCGGCTGACCGGACACAACGTCGGGGCCACCGTGAACGTCCACCAGCTCGACGAGCACTACGACGGCCTCGGCCGTTGGGGCGAGGAGTATCTGTCGTCCCGGCTGGTCCCGATGGGCGGCGGGCTGCTCGGCATGGCCTCCGACACACGCGCCTGGCTGGCCGTCCCGGACGGCTGCTTCGGCAGGCCCGACGCGATCAAGGCTCCCACCGTGGTCGACATCGACGGCGGCTACACCGTGCAGAGCAGCGAGGTCGACAAGAAGGACCGGGCCGCGCTCACCCATATGGTGGTGAAGGTGATGAACCGGCTCCTGGACGAGTACGAGTGCGGCGGCACGATCCTGGACCCCGCGGACCACCTCCCGGCCGCGGACGAGGGAAGGAACGGGGACCGTCCCGGAGCCGTGTGCCGCATCAAGGGGCTGGCGTTTTCGGCACAGCACAAGGACGGCGAGCAGGCGAACGGCGGCAAGAAGGCCAAGGACAGCGGGAACGACGAGGACACCACCGCGGAGAGCGTACGGGTCACTCCGGACGGCGGTCCGGTGCGTACCTGTGAACGCGGCCATCTGAGCAGCACGAATCTGCGTGTGACGACGGTCTCGGACTCCCGGCTCACCGCACTCTTCGGTCTCTTCCTCTACCAGTACGACACAAGGCTGAAGAGCAGCCGGGGCAGGGGATCGCTCTCCGACCGGGAAGGCATCTTCCAGGCCCACTGCCAGACGGGGGACGTGACCTTCGTGGCCCACTCCTACCGGTCTTCCGGCGCCCAGGTCCGCGCGCTCTTCCCCCGCTATGTCGAGGCGGAGGCGGCCCGGATCGGCTGCGGCGCCTTCCGGGTCACGACCGACACGTCCGACGAGGAGTACTGAGCCGACGGCCTCGGCGTCATCGGCTGTCGCCCGCCCCTCAGCGCGACCCTCGCCCGGCCGGAGCCAACAACCCTTCCGGCCGGGCCCGAGCGGCAGTGGCCTCCCGCGCGGACGAAACCCGGCTGCGCGTGGCACCGACTCCCCCCTAGGCTTCCCGTTCACGGGGCTGACAGGTGCCCCGTCGGCAGCGGTCGGTCAGCGGATCGGAGATGCACAGGCACATGACTTCTCAACTGTTCGCGGTCTGTTTCGATGCGACCGAGCCCGTGCGTCTCGCGCAGTTCTGGTCCGGTCTCCTGGGTGGGGAGATCACCGACGACCCGCACCACGGCGTCGCGCTCCTGCCCAGCGACGACACCGGCTTCCGGATCCGTTTTCTTCCGACCCGGGAACAAAAAGCCGGCCAGAACCGGATGCACTTCGATCTGACGAGCGCCTCCCTGGAGGACCAGCAGCAGACAGTGGCCAAGGCACTGGGGCTCGGCGCACGGCACATCGACATCGGCCAGCGTCCGGAAGAAGGTCATGTGGTGCTCGCCGACCCCGAGGGCAATGAGTTCTGCGTCATCGAGCCGGGCAACGACTTCCTTGCCGACTGCGGCTTCATCGGAGCGCTGGCTTGCGACGGTTCACAGGAAGTCGGGTACTTCTGGAGCAAGGCGCTGGCATGGCCGTTGGTCTGGGATCAGGACCAGGAAACCGCGATCCGCTCGCCGCAGGGCGGCCCGAAGATCACATGGGGTGGTCCGCCGCTGATGCCGAGGACGGGCAGGGACCGACTGCGTTTCGACCTCGCCCCCGCCGTCCCCACTGATCGGCAGGCAGAGGTCGAGCGTCTGCTCTCCCTCGGGGCGACCCGCATCGGCACCGGCAGGGACGAGTCCGGCGAGGTGGCGATGGCCGACCCCGACGGCAACGAGTTCGCTGTGGTGACGCCCAGCCCTTCCGCCTGAACACCAGGGCCCGAAGCCGACGCGGGCCACGTGCCGCAGCCGTCATGCTTCCCCGGCCGAGAACCCGTCCTCTGATCACCGGGCTCGGTCCCGCCGGCCGGCCGACTACGAACTCGTACCGCTTCCCGTGAAGATGCGGTCCAGGTGGTGGCGCAGTACCGCGATGGCCGATGCCGGTTCCCGCTGGCCGACGATGATGCTGGTTCCCAGGCCCGCCGCCATGGCCAGAAGGCTGATCGCCTCGGTGCGGGCGTCGATGTCACGGTCGGCCAGGCCGGATTCCTGTGCTTGTCGCAGCAGGTGGGTCAGGGCGCTCTCGGCGGCGTCGGGGTTGTCGATGAAGGGCTGGGCGGCGAGCGCACCGTCGGTCACGGACAGGATCGCGTACGAGGTGTAGAGGAGATGGAAGGTGCGGCTCTCCTCGTCGGTCGGGAGTGAGGCCAGGAGCAACGCCTCGATGGTCGCGCGCGGGCCCGGGTCCTGAGCGACGGGGTGAAGGCGGGCGCTCACGCGTGCGGTGAAGAGGTCGGTCAGATGCTGCAGTCCGTAGAAGAGCAGCTTCTCCTTGGTCTGGAAGTAGTACTGCACCAGGCGCAGTGACACTCCGGCCTCGGCGGCGACGTCGCGCATGCCGACCGCGTGCAGTCCGCGCCGCCCGGCGACCCGGATGAGCGCCTCGGCGATCTGGGTGCGCCGTTCCTCGTGGTCCACGAGCTTTGGCATGGGTCGTCATCTCCGCCCATCGGTGGTCGGTTCCCGGTCCGGGTTTTTCTATGGTACCGCCGTACCATCATCATGGTACGGTCGTATCACAAAGAACCGAACTCTCCGGAGGCACGCCGTGTCCGCGCCCACGACCCGACCCAGCCCACGCCGCGACATCGGTCACTATGTGAACGACTCCTTGCGCGACCGGTACTTCGCCGCCTGCGACGCCCTCTACGCCAAGGGAGCACCCGCCCGCTTCGAGACGGACGTGGAGACGAGCTTCGGCACCACGCACGTCTACCGGTACGGCCCGACGGACCCCGCTGACGAGTCCCGTACGGCGATCGTCCTGATCCACGGGGCCGGGGGCTGCTCCGCCCAGTGGTACCCCAACACCCCCGGGCTCAGCGCCGAACGCCCCGTGTACGCGCTGGACACTCCCGGCGATCCCGGTCGCAGCGTCCATCGTGAGCCGATGTGGCAGCCGGAGCGTGCGGCCCAGTGGCTCGACGAGGCGCTCGACGCGCTCGGCCTCGACCGGGTTCATCTGGTCGGTTCCTCCTACGGCGGCTGGCTGGTGCTCAACCAGGCACACCACAGGCCCGGCAGGCTCGCCTCGGTCACCCTGCTCGACCCCGGCGGCCTGGAGAAGGTGGGCCTGCGCTTCTTCGCCTGGATCTTCGTCAGCCTCTTCGCGACCTTCGCCCCGGCGGCGCTGCGCCCACGTCTCGCCTCCTGGCTGGAACAGCCGGTCATCGTGGTTCCCGAGCTGCGCGCGTGGGTCAAGGCGAGCGTCCGGGCCTTCCGGATACGCCGTCCCTCTCCACTGCCGCTGACCGAGGACGAGTTGCGCACCATCACCGCCCCGCTCCACCTCGTCCTGGGCAAGCGAAGTCTGCTTGTGCACCCCAAGCGGCAACTGGAGCGCGTGCCGCGTCTGATTCCCGGAGCCCGCGCCGAGATCATCGCCGACACCGGCCACGTCCCCGCGATCGACCACCCCGACCTGCTCAACGCCCGGATGCTGAGCTTCATGAAGGACGTCGACATCGCGTGACGTCCGCCGGCCGGGAGCCATCACGTTTCGGCCAACCCCGCCTCACCCGGCACACGGGCGGGACAAGGGCCGGTGTAGCGCACACCTTTTAGGAACCCCTTGATCACGGGCTCCAGGAAGCGGCCGAAAGACGTGTGTTCGATAACCGGGCTGCGTCGTTGAGCCCTACGACGGAGGCACGACCGCCCGTCGGAGGGAAGCGACATTGACCACGACTCGACCGCGCCGCGACTCGGAGATGGGCTGGGGCGAGCCGTGAGCGACCAGGAAACAGCCCCTCGTGATGAGCCTTCTCCGGACCTCGCCGCGAGCCCGGAGGCGCGGCGGCACACCGAGCCGCTGGACGTCCATCTGATTCTGCGCAGGGACACCGGCGACGGGCCGGAGGTTCTGCTGTCACGACGAGCGGGCGCGGTCTACGCCGCCGGTCTGTGGCATCTGCCGTCCGGTCATCTGGACGGCCCGCACGAGGACGTGGTCGCCGCTCTGGTGCGCGAGGCCCTGGAGGAGACCGGGGTCGTCATCGACCCGGCCGATGTGCGGGCCGCCGTCACCGTGCACCATCGCAGCCCCGGTGGGCTGTCCAGGACCGGCTTCTTCTGCGAGGTACGGCGGTGGAAGGGCGATCCGCGGATCGCGGAGCCGGATGTGTGTGACGCGCTGGACTGGGTTCGTCCCGATGCCCTGCCCGACGGGATGGTGGCGTACTGCCGCGCCGGACTGGACGCCTACGCGGCCGGCGCCCGGCTCGCGGTGCACTTCCAGTTGCCCGGCGACGCGATCGCCTATGACCCCGGGGCCGACCGCCTCCGCATCGTGCCGGATATGGACGGCCCGGCGGCCGGCGGCCGGCCCTCCGCCCCCGGGTTCGGCGTCGTCCAAGACCATCGCGAGGTGGTGGAGCGCGGTCGGCGGGCTCCGGCCCGGCTGCGCGCCGAGCACCCCGTACGCCCGGGGCCCCGCGCCGACGCCGGGGCGCCCCCCTTCCCGAGGGCGTTCGGGTGCGCGGGCGGTCCGGCACCGCTGCGGACACCGCGCCCGGAGGAGACGGCCGCGGGCGAGCGGCCGGGCGGTCGCGGCTGGCTGCCGCCCGAGGAGTACGCCGAGACGGTGCTCAAGGCCACGGCCTTCGCCTGCGTGTACTTCACCGACGAGGACGACCGGCCGCTCCAGCTCCGCTCCGTCTACTCCCCCACCCACCCCTGGCAGCTGGTGGGCGGCACCATGGATCCCGGTGAGCGCCCCTGGGAGACGGCCGTCCGGGAATGCCGGGAGGAGACCGGTCTCACGCCGGCCGGGCCGCCACGGCTCCTGGCGACGGTGTACGGACTGCCCGGCGCCGAGTGGCCCTACAGCACGGTGGGCCTGGTCTTCGACGGCGGCCGGCTCACCATGGAGCAGCTCCGCGGCATCGCCCTGGACCCGGACGAGCACGACGAGGCCCGCGTCCTGCCCCTGAGAGAGTGGGAGCCGCTGATGCCGCCCCGGGACTTCGCGCGCCTGAGCGCCGTGGCGCGGGCCCGCCGCACGGGTGTGGCCGCGTACTTCGACACCTGGGACTGGGGTGACGACTGAGCAGTGTCGTGTCGCCGTCCCCGGAGATCCTGGCCGACCCAAGCGCCATCCGTCTGCGGGTCCGCCCCCCTGGCTGCCTCGGCGGCGTCCTCCCCCGGAACCCTGAGGAAGGCATCGCCGGTCGGTCCCGGCCCCGGCCCCGACCGGGGATGGGACCGGGACCGTCGAGCAGGGCACGGTCGACACCCCCGGTGACGGGCCGTCGGCGAGCCGCTCCGGGTGCTCCCTCAGGTTCGGCGAGGCCGGGCAGGTGCCGACGACATGGAGGGGGTCGGGGCGGTGCCACGGTCAGTCGGCATCGCTGGAGGGCCTTCGGGGAGAGGTGAGTGAGCGGGAAGCCTGGTCGCGGCGGTGGGCGGCGGCGAAGCCCACGGCGCCGACGAGCAGCAGCAGCGCGACGGTGCCGAGCGTGAACGACTCGAACGTCAGGCGGGACACACCCCACTGGTCCTGGAAGTCGTAGCTGAGGCCGAACAGATGCTCGAGAACTCCGGGGAAGAGCGCCGACCACGAGCCGACGGCGATCCAGGCGAGGACGACGCCCGCGCAGAGCAGGAAGCCGCCGGTGCCGCAGGGCACGCGATAGGGCCGTACGGCGTCGGGGCGGCGCAGTCGGAGCAGGACCAGCGACGGGATGATCACGAGGTACGACAGCAGCAGGGTGGTGACCGCGACGGTGAGCACCACCGAGAAGACGGCGGCGGCGTTCCCGTCCGCGAGTTGCATGGCGGCGAGCATGAACAGCGTGGCCACCGCTCCGGAGAGCAGATTGGTGCGCACCGGGGTGCCGAGACGGGGGTGGAAGGCGCCCAGCCCGCGGGAGAAGAAGCCTCCGTCCGCGGCCGCCATCGCCTGCATGCGGTCGCTGACGATCATCCAGGCGCTGCCCTGGGTGAGCAGGGCGAAGACGAACATCACGGCGGTGAGCGTCAGCAGGGGCCCGGCGGCCGCCCCGTAGACGTCGAAGACGAGCCGGGCTCCTTCCATGAACCCGCCGATGCCGGTCACCTGTCCGGCGGGGACGACAGCGAGGAGGGCGAGGACGGGCAGCAGATAGCAGCAGGCGGCGAGGGCGGCGGAGCGGCCGAGGGCGGCGGGCACGTCGCGCTGGGGGTCGTGCATCTCCTCGCCGGCGGCGTTGGGCGCCTCGAACCCGACATAGGCGAACAGCAGGATCGGGACGAGGGCGAGGAATCCGCCGGTCGTCGGTGCGAAGTGGGCGTCTCGCAGGCCCTGGAAGCCGTGCTGCATCCCGTACAGGACGGCGGTGCCGGTGAACAGGGCGAGGGCGAGGACCTTCACGCCGGCGCCCACCGTGGTGACCCACTTGCCGCGGCGCAGGGACACCACGGCGGTGAGGATGGCCGCCCATACGAACAACAGCTTGAAGGTGTAGTCCGCCACGGTGCCCGAGCCCAGGCGGAACACGAAGCGGTCCCAGGTCTCGGCGGCGATGAAGACGAGGGAGCCGCCGAGCCAGATGGGGTTGGTGACCCAGTAGAACAGGGTCGTGAGCGCGGCCGCGCGGCGGCCGAGGGCGAGCTTGACCCAGACATAGGGGCCGCCCTCCTGGGGGAACGCGGCGCCGGTCTCGGCGAACACCAGGGCGTAGGGGACGAGGAAGAGCAGGGCGAGGGCCGCCGTCCAGGTGGCGGCCTGGCCGCCGCCGGTGGCGATCTGTCCGACGGTGTCGAAGGAGATGACGGCGGCGACGCCCATCGCGGTGATGTCGAAGCGCCGGAGACTGCGCTGCAGGACGGTGGCGTCGTCCTGGGCGCGCTGATCCATCGGTGAGAGCTTGGAGGACACGGGCAGTTCCTGGGGAGGAGGGTGGACTGCGGAAAGGGGGCGTGCGGGGCGCCACGACGGTGTGGGGTCCGTGTCAGGTGCTGCTGGGCGGGGAGGCCCGGTGGTGGCCGGGCCTCCCGGGACCGGCCTCAGGCGGCGCGGATCTCACCCGAGGGCTCGGTGCGTTCCAGGACGCTGCGCAGGGCGCCCGCGGCCTCCTTGGCCTCGGCCTCGGTCATGATCAGCGGCGGGGAGAGCACCAGGCTGTGCGCGGAGTCGCGGACGATCACTCCGGTCTCACGGCGGATGACATCATGGGGCATCTGCTCCGGGAGCAACGGCAGGGGGGTGCGGGTGTCACGGTCCTGGACGAGTTCCACGGCGAGCATCATGCCGACCGAGCGGATCTCGCCGACGATCGGCAACTCGCCGAGCTGGGCCTCCAGTTCGCCGTGCAGAAAGGCGCCCATGGAGGTGGCACGGCCGAGCAGCCCCTCCTTGTCGATGATGTCGAGGTTGGCGGCGGCGACCGCGGTGGCCACCGGGTGGCCGTTGTAGGTGTAGCCCATGGGGAAGCCGTGCTCGCGCAGCAGCACCTCGGCGACATGGTCGCCGACCAGGAGGGCGCCGAGCGGGACATAGCCGGAGGTGATGCCCTTGGCGGTCACGATGATGTCCGGGGTGACACCGAAGTGCTGGGCGGCGAACCAGTCGCCGACACGGCCGTAGGCGGTGACCACCTCGTCGAAGATCAGCAGGATGCCGTGCCGGTCGAGGACCTCGCGCACCCGCGGCCAGTAGTCGGAGGGCGGTACGAGCATGCCGCCGACGCCCATGATCGGCTCGCCGATCATGGCGGCGATGCGGGAGGGGCCGATCTCCGCGATGCGCTCCTCCAGTTCGCGGACGAGGAAGTCGGTGACCTCCTCGGGGCTCAGCGGCCGGTCTCCGTAGAGCTCGGAGCGGTACGGCCACGGGGGCGTGAGGTGGGAGACGTGCGGCATCATCGGGGCGAAGCCCTCGTGGTACAGCGGGAAGCCGGTCGCCGAGCCGCCGCCGTAGCCGATGCCGTGGTAGGCCTTGCTGCGCGCCAGGATCCAGGTGCGGTCGGTGTCACCGCGGCGGTGGTGGTAGTAGCGGGCCATCTTGATGGCGGCCTCGTTGCCCTCGGAGCCGCCGGAGGTGAAGTAGACGTGGTTCAGCGGGTCGGGGGCCATCCGGGCCAGGCGCGTGGCGAGTTCGATGGCGCGCTCGTTGGAGAACTCCCAGAAGCTGGTGAAGTACTCCAGCTTTCGCATCTGCCGGTGGGCGACGTCGGCGAGTTCGGTGCGGCCGTGTCCGACCTGGGCGAGCCACAGTCCGCCGGTGGCGTCCAGATAGCTGCGGCCCTCGGTGTCGGTGAGGCGACAGCCGGAGCCCTCCGTCATGATGACCCGCTCGGTGGCGCTGCCCGGCAGATAGGGGTGGATGATGTGCGCTCGGTCCAGGCGGGTGAGGTCCGCGGCGTCGAGGTTCATGGGGGACGCGTCCTTTTCTTCGTGGCGGTGGAGGCAGTGGTCGGGAGGGCTGTGGTGGGTGCTGCGCGATGGGACCGTGGGGCGCCGGCCGGTCAGCCGTAGGCGATCCAGGTGGTCTTCAGGCCGGTGTACTTGTCGAAGGAGTGCAGGGAGAGGTCACGGCCGTGTCCTGACTGCTTGAATCCGCCGAAGGGCGTGACCGGGCTGAGCGCGTCGACGGTGTTGACGGACACGGTGCCCGCCCGCAGGGCGTCGGCGACCCGGTGGGCCCGGCCGAGGTCCCTGGTCCACACGGAGGCGGCCAGGCCGTAGGCGGAGTCGTCGGCCAGGCGGACGGCCTCGGCCTCGTCGTGGAAGGGCAGCACGGTCAGCACGGGGCCGAACAGTTCCTCCCGTACCAGCGGGGCGTCGGGCGCGAGTCCGGTGACCACGGTGGGGTCGAGGTAGGCGCCGTCCCGGTCGGGGCGCGTGCCGCCGCAGACCAGGGTGCCGCCCGAGGACCGTACGGCGTCGAGGACGCGCACCACCTGGGCCTCGTCGACGAGCGGGCCGAGGCGGGTCGCCGGGTCGAGCGGGTCGCCCGGCAGCCAGCCGCGGGCGTGGTCGGCGACCCTGGCGGTGAACTCCTCCAGGACGGAGGCCTCCACCAGCAGCCGGGTGTTGGCGGAGCACACCTGCCCGGCGTTGTAGGCGAAGCCCCAGGCGGCGCGTTCCGCGGCGGCCTCCAGGTCGGCGTCGGCGAAGACCAGGTTGGGGCTCTTGCCGCCCGCCTCGGGCCAGACCTGTTTCATGTTGGACTCGGCCGCGTAGGCGAGGAACCGCTTGGCCACGGCGGTGGAGCCGGTGAAAACCAGGGTGTCCACGTCCGGGTGGAGGCCGAGGGCGCGTCCTGTCGTCTCCCCCGGGCCGGGTACGACATTGAGCACGCCGTCGGGCAGCCCGGCCTCGACGGCCAGTTCGGCGAGCCGCAGCGCCGACAGCGGTGACTGCTCGGCCGGCTTCAGCACGACGCTGTTGCCCGCGGCGAGGGCCGGGGCCAGCTTCCAACTCGCCAGGTCCAGGGGGAAGTTCCAGGGCACCACCGCGCCCACGACACCGAGCGGGGCACGGCGGACGAGGGCCAGATTGCCGGGCGGTGCCGGGGCGACCTCGTCGTAGAGCTTGTCGACGGACTCGGCGTACCAGGCGAAGACTCCGGCCGCGCCGGGCACGTCGGTGCCGTGGGACTCGGCGATGGGTTTGCCCATGTCGAGGGTGTCGCACAGGGCGAGCTCCTCGCCGTTCTCCTCGATGAGGCGGGCCAGGGCGAGCAGGACCCGCTTGCGCTCCGCCGGTGGGGTGCGCGACCAGCGGCCGTCCTCGAAGGAGGTGCGGGCCGCGGCCACGGCACGGTCGACATCGGCGGCCGAGCCGGCCGCCACCTGGGCGGTGGTCTTGCCGGTGGCCGGGTTCACGGTGGGAAACCACCGGTCGTCGGCCGGATCGGTCCACGCACCGCCGATGAACAGGCGCGTGCGGGGCGTGAAGTCGGCGGCGCGCTGCCGCCAGTGCGGGTACGTCGTCATGCTCTGGCCTTCGATTGCGTCGTGGGACGAGGGCGAGGTGCGTCATGGGACATGGATGAACCGCTGGGCGTTCGGATGTCCTGCGGCCGGGGCCGTCTCGGGTGCCGTGCCCTGGGCGACGGGCGCCAAGGGGGCGGGGGCGGTACGGCAGCGAGCGCCCGCACCGAGTTCTTTGAGTCGAGATTCAAACAATAGGTGAACCGGTCGTCAATGCTCCTGCCGGAAACTTCTTGCCGGATCTGGACTGGGTGACAGAGAATTGGTGACCATGGGGAAAGTCGGCAGACCACGCAACCAGACCGCGCGCAGAGAGGCTCTGGTCTCCGCCGCGGGGCGGGCCATCGCGGAGCGCGGCCTCGAAGGCCTGCGCATCAAGGACATCGCGGATGCGGCGGGCGTCTCCCAGGGTTCGGTGCTGTACTACTACCCCGAGCTCGACGACCTCGTCCTGGAGGTGCACCGGGGAGCGGTCGAGAACTTCCTGGCCTCCCGGCAGCGGACCTACGACGAGGCGCTCCCGGGAACCCCCGTGGCACGCCTGCGCGCACTGCTGGAGAGCGGACTGCCCGACACCGCGGAGGACCCGGTCCACGGGCTTCTGTACGAGCTGCACCGGCGGGCCGGCCGCAGCCCGGGCCACGCCGAGCTGATGGCCTCGCTGTTCGCCCGTGAGGTCGCCCTCTACACGACGGCGCTGGAGGTCGGGGCCGCGACCGGCGTCTTCGCTCTCACGGCGAGCGCGCACGATCTGGCGCATGGCATCGTGGCGCTCGAGGACGGCTACGGCCTGCACATCATCAGCCGCAACGCCGCCCTGCGGCTGGACAGGGCCCGCAACCTGATGCTGGCCCATGCACGCGTGGTCACCGGCTGCGCGGAGCTGTGACCGGGAGGCGGCGGTGCGCCGGGGCGGCGGACGAGGTCATGGCCCACCGCGGCGCCTTCACCCCGGGAGCGAGCCCCGCTCGCCCCCGGCCGCGCGGCCGGGGGTGAGCCGGCGCAGCAGTTCCATCACGGCCCGGGTCCGGGCGGCCTGCGTGATGCCCTCCACATAGGCCAGTTTGACCTCCAACGGCGGGTGCCCGTCCCGCAGTTCCAGCTCCGCGACCTCTCCCCCGCCGTAGGTCTGGCTGGTCGCGGGGCGCTGGTTCAGCACCGAGTACCCCAGCCCCTGGGCCACCAGCGAGCGCACCGTCTCATAGCTCTGGGTCCGGTACCGCACGTCCGGTGCGGTACCGGTGGCGGCCACCATCGCCCGGAAGTAGTCACGGCTGTAGGGCAGATCGAGCAGCACCAGCGGCTCTCCCGCCAGCTCGGTCAGTTCCACGCTGCCCCGTCCGGCCAGGGGGTGATCGGCCGGGACGATGGCATAGGCGGGAGCGCGGGCGATGGTCTCACCTGACAGTTCGAGATCGGTGGACAGGCCGAGGTCGTAGGTGAGGGCGAAGTCGATGCGTCCCGCGCGCAGCGACTGCAGAAGCTGTTCCGCCTCCGCCTCCATGACGTCGATCTCGATGCCCGGATAGCGTCTGGTGCATTCGCTGAACAGGGCCGGCAGATAGTACGGGGCGAGGGTGACGAAGCAGCCGACCCTGACGGGACCGGACAGGGACCCGCCGCTCCCCCGGGCCTCTCCTTCGACCTCCAGCGCGCGGGCCAGCAGTTCACGGGCCTGTTGCTGGAGCCTCTCCCCGGCCGGGGTGAGCGTCAGGCCCTGGCCCCTGCGGCGGATGAACAGCTGTACCCGCAGGTCCCGCTCCAGCTTCTGGACCGCCGCCGACACCGCTGACTGCGCGATGTGCAGCTCCGCTGAGGCCGCCGTCATCGAGCCGGCCTCCGCGGCGACGAGAAAGTAGCGGAGCTGCATCAGGGTGAAACCCACTGGCGACGTCATACCGAACCCCTGCGACCGACTCTGGCTGTCCGCGCCCGACCCTATGCGGAGCCGGTCCGGGCCGACGGCACACCGGGGCGGCCGTCGGCCGGTCCTCGGCCGCAGCAGAGGGGAACCGGCCGGCTCAGGCACGGACAGCGCCGCGGCACGAGCGCAGACGGCGGCCACCGTCAGACACCGGCCGGGCACCGGTGTGCTCCCGGACGTCCGGTCAGGCGATCGGGGCCGGTCGGGATCGGTGTCCCGGCCGCGCCCCGGTCATACCGCTCCCCCGGCCGGGGCGCCGCGGTCCACGGCGGTCCAGGCCAGTGCGGTCGCACCGTCGAGCAGGGCCCGCTCGGCGTTGCCGCCGACGCAGTACGCCGCGAACTCGTGCTGATGGTTCGTGGCGGGCAGCGACCCGATGCCGATATAGGGGTGGATCGCCGGCACCACCTGCGAGACATTGCCCATGTCGGTGGAGGCGCGGTTCATCCGTGCCGCCTGGCCGGGCGGGGCGAACTCGCGCCCCAGGGCGAGGGCGTTCTGCCGGTAGTGCTCCAGAGCGGGCTCGTCGGTGCGGAACTCGGCGTACGGTTTGCTCTCCGGCTCGATCTCCAGTTCGCAGCCCGTCGCGAGGGCCCCCGCCTCGAAGGCCCGCACGACCCGTGGTTCCAGCTCGGCCAGTTCCGCGAGCGTCTCCGCCCGTACGTACCACCGTCCGGTGGAGCGCTCCGGGATGGCGTTCGGGGCGTCCCCGGCATGGGTCACCACACCGTGCACCCGGGCCGAGGCGGGCAGTTGCTGGCGGAGCAGCCCGATGGCGACCTGGGCCACGGTGAAGGCGTCGGCCGCGTTGATCCCCGCTTCGGGATAGGCGGCGGCGTGCGCGGACTTCCCGGTGTAGGAGACCTTGGAGTGGCTGACGGCGAACGGGCGGGCCTCGGCGACGTCCACCGGCGCGGGATGCACCATCATCGCGAGGTCGACTCCGGCGAAGGCCCCCCGGTCCAGCATCTCGATCTTGCCGCCGCCGCCCTCCTCGGCGGGGGTGCCGTAGACCTCCACGGTGAGACCGGCGTCGTCGGCGACGGCGGCCAGGGCGAGTGCGGCGCCGACCGAGCCGGCCGCGATCAGGTTGTGCCCGCACGCATGGCCGAGGCCGGGCAGGGCGTCGTACTCGGCGCAGAGCGCGATCCTGGTGGGGCCGGTGCCGAACCGGGCGTGGAAGGCCGTCTCCAGCCCCAGATAGGAGGAGGTGACGTCGAATCCTGCGCGGTCCAGCGGTTCCGGTACGGCGGCCGCGGCCCGGTGTTCCTCCCAGGCCGTCTCCGGGTCGGCGTGCAGCCGCTCGGACAGACGGACCAAGTCGTCGGCACACCGGTCGACTTCACGCCGGGCGGCCTCTTTCAGCGTCATCATCACAGGTCTCCCGGTACGCCGTAGGAGGGCGCGGAGGCCGGATCGAGGCCGCGTCGCACATAGTCGTCGCGCTGGGGCAGCCATACGGCGAGGAGTTCGCCGAGCCGGTCGACGGGGTCGTCGGCCCAGTCCACGCGCAGATCGGTCACCCGCCAGTCCACGTCCGCGACAACCGCGAGGCCCGCGGAGTGCACCGGCCCTTCCTCGCCGCCCGCCGCCAGCGCGGCCCGCAGGGCGGCGAGCAGCCGCTCCTCCAGCTCGCCGGTCGCCGTCGCATAGGCGTCCAGGAGGACCTGGGGAATGTGCTCGGCGGCCAGCATGTTGCCCGCCGCCACCGCGCCGTCCGTGGTGGCCGAGGCATGTCTGCCCAGGGTGCGGGAGCCGTTGTGCACGAACCCGGCTCCGGTGCGGCCCAGCACGGTCAGCTGCCGGTAGTCGATGGTGGGCGCGTGCCGAGCCGCACCGGTGACATCGGCCAGCGCGCGCTCGGCGTCGCCGTGTCGCGCCAGCCCGTCCAGGAGTTCGGTGCCGAGTCCGGGGTCGGTGATGTTCTGCGAGGCCGCCGCACCGATACCGGGGCGCAGATGCGCGACCCGGGCCGCGACCGCGGGGCTGGAGGAGCTCACCACGAGGCCGAACCGTCCGCCGTCGCGGACCACCAGGGAGAACGTCATGACCGCTCCTCGTCCGGGATCACCGCGATCGCGTCGATCTCGCACAGCCACTCGGGTCGGGCCAGGGCCGACACCACCAGGCCGGTGGAGATGGGGTGTACGCCCTTGGTCCAGCGGCCCACCGTGCGGTACACCGTCTCCCGGTAGCGGGGGTCGACCAGATAGATCGTCAGCTTGACCAGGTGCTCCATCCGGCTGCCCGCCTCTTCGAGCAGCATCTTGATGTTGGCCATGGCCTGCTCGGCCTGGGCTCCGGCGTCGCCGATGCCCACGGACTCACTGGTGTCGAGGTCCTGGCCGATCTGGCCGCGGACATAGACGGTGTCGCCGGCCACCACGGCCTGGCAGAGGTCGTTGTCGAGGTTCTGCTCGGGATAGGTGTCACGGGTGTTGAACGGCCGGATGCGGGTGTGCCCGCCGGCCACGATCGGGGCCTTCACCTGGTGGCCCTGGCTCGTGGAGGTCATCGTCTGCTCCTCAGTTCTTACCGGTCGCCGGCGCGGTACCGGGCCGGTCGGTGGTGCCGTGGGCGAGGTAGCGTCGCCGGGTCGCGATGTGGTCGGCGATGTATCGGGCGTCGTGCCAGACACCCCAGATGAAGCTTGATCCGCGGCGGGACAGCCAGGGCAGGCCCAGGAAGTAGACGCCGGGTTCGGAGGACACCCCTCGGCGCTGCTTCGGCCGGCCGTTCTCGTCGAAGGCGTCGGCCTCCAGCCAGCTGTAGTCGGTGGCGAAGCCGGTCGCCCAGACGATCGAGGTGATGCCGGCCTCGGCCAGGTCGAGCTCCAGGACGGGATCGGTCACGCACTCCGGGTCCGGTCCGAGGACATGGGCCTCCGGCTCCTCGGGGAGGTCGAGCCCGTTGCGCTCGACGTACTCGTCGGCCGCCCGGAGGAGCGCGAGGTAGCGGGCGTCGCCGAGTGCGATGTTCGCGGCGAGATCCGGCGCGAAGCGCAGTACGCCGTCCTGGTGGGAGGCGGTCATGCCGACCAGCTCGATGCCGGCGCCGGCCAGGGCGCGGAAGTCCACGGTGTGGCCGCCGCGGGCGCCGCTGACCGCGATGGTGACATGTTCGGCACCCTGCGGAGGCGTGTCCGCGTCCCAGAGCCCGAGCACACCGAGCCACCAGCAGAAGTCTCGTCCGCGGTACTCGCGGGGAGGGCGGTCGTGCGGGCCGACGGAGAGAAGGACCCGACGACCGGACCGGCGCAGCTCGTCGGCGATCTGGACCCCCGAGGAGCCGGCCCCGACCACGAGGACCGCGCCCTCGGGCAGTTGTTCCGGGTTGCGGTACCCGCTGGAGTGGATCTGCACGGGGACGGCGCCGTCCGGGACGACGGGCGGGATCACGGGCTGCTGGAACGGTCCGGTGGCGGCCACGACGAAGCGTGCGTCGATGGAGCCCTGCGACGTCCCGACCCGGAAGCCGGACCGACCCGTGTGCCTCCGCACCGAGGTCACCTCGACACCGCACCGGACCGGGGCGCCGATCTTCTCCGCGTACGCGACGAAGTAGTCCGCGACCTGCTCCTTCGAGGCGAAGGCGTCGGGGGCGACATCGGAGAACTCCAGCCCCGGGAACCGGTCGTGCCACGCGGGCCCGTTGGCGACCAGGGAATCCCACCGCTCCGAACGCCAGCGCTCGGCTATCCGGTGCCGCTCCAGGACGATGTGCGGCACACCGTGGGCTCCCAGGTGCTCACTCATCGCCACGCCGGCCTGGCCCGCCCCGACGACGACTACTTCGGTCTCTTCACTCGGCATGTCAGCCTCCCCTCAGGCGGTAGTCCGTCCCGGTGTCGCGTCGACTGTGCTACCGCAGAAGAAACCCTGGGCTGCGGCTGGAGTTCTGTCCAACAGATGTTTCCGCTGTAGGCGATCTGATTTTTAGATGCCGCCAGGAGAAGGGGTGCCGGTGGCGGCAGTCCTGGTGGGCGGGGCGCGCGTGCCGGGGCGGTCGTTTCCGTCGGATCGGGGTGCGTGACGCGGGGTGCGTGTGTCGCCGCATCCGGTGTGCACCGCCCGCCGGCGGCGACGCCCACAGCGGTAACGTCCTCTTAAGATGACGGTATGACAGCCCGTCGCGCCCTCGGCACCGGCCCGGACACTCCCGCGCACAGTATCCGCGCAGTCCAGGCTGACCTTCTCGACGAACTCCCCGGAGTCCGCCTCCCCGACATCGACGAGCTGCGGACCCGTGGGGTACTCGCGGCTCTCCCGGCGACGTCACCGGCTCCGCGGCGGACCCTCGGAGCCGGCGGCCGCGCCGACGAGGAACCGTCCCACCCCTCTGCCTGACAGCACGACCGGTCGGAGGCGAGCCATGAACCCGAATGATGATCGCCACTGGTTCGGGATCTTCTACTTCAACCGGGACGATCCACGTATCGCGGTGCCCAAACGCTACGGGTGGGGCCGGACCTTGAACTACGGCCGCCCGATGGCCTGGGTCTGCACCGTCGGGGCTCCCGCCGCCATGGGGCTGATAGCGCACCTGAGCAAACACTGACTCGTACGCCGACCGCATGGGCAGGGAGGGGGTGCCCCGCCGCGGCTGTTCATGGTCATGGACGGCGTTTGGCCGGTATCAGGCCTGCCCAGCAGGGGCCGGCGTCACACTGGCTCCGACTTGTTCGCCGTCGAGAGGCCCACTGTGACCGTTCCGCCGCCGATCCCGTCCGCGCCGTCCTCACCCGTGTCGGCTCCCGAGAGCGCCGTGGCGGTCGATTCGCTCAGCTACGCCTTACCTGACCGTGCTCTTCTGGACGACATCACCCTGCGTGTCTCCTACGGTGAGTCGGTCGCGGTGACGGGTGCCAGCGGCAGCGGGAAGAGCACGCTGCTGATGTGTCTGCTGGGGCTGACCACACCACACACGGGGACGGTCAGGATCGCGGGCCGCGACATCGTGCCGATGCGCGGCCGCGCCCTGGCGCGGCACCGCCGGGCACATGTGGGGATGGTCTTTCAGTTCGGCGAGCTGCTGGCCGAACTGACGCCGTCGGAGAACGTGGCCCTGGCCGGTCTGCTGGCGGGACTGCCGCGCCGGGAGGCCTACGCGCGGGCCGGCCGTCTGCTGGCGGAACTGGGTGTACCGGCCGACGGGTCCCCGACAGCTCACCTGTCGGGTGGTGAGCGCCAACGCACGGCGGTGGCACGGGCGTTGGTCAATGAGCCTGCCCTGCTGCTGGCGGACGAACCGACCGGGGCACTGGACTCGGTGAATCGGGAGGCGGTCGCCGACCTGCTGTTCTCATTGCCGAAGCAGCGGCGGTGCGCGCTGCTGGTCGTCACGCACGATGCGTCCGTGGCCGCTCGGGCGGACCGCACGCTCCTGCTGGAGGCCGGGCGGCTGGAGGCTCCGGTGAGCGCCTCGTGAAAGAGCGTTCGCTGAACCGGCAGTTGATGACGGTCGGCTGGCATGCGGGACGGTCGGTGCGGGGCGGCGCGCTCCGGTTCGTCGCACTGGTCTGTGCCGCGGCCGCCCTCACACTGGCCGTGACGGCACTGGTCCTCTCCGCGGCCGCATACGACGGCCGTGACCAGCGCAGTGCGGCACGCAACCCGGTCGTCCACGACAGCGATCCCGCGCGGCCTGCCGTCGCGCTCTGGCAGTCCTCCTTCGACGAGATCGAGCAGGAGCAGTACTCCGTCATCCACATTGCGCCACTGACACAGGGCGCGCCGCTGCCTCCCGGTCTGCGCACCTGGCCGAAGCCGGGGCAGTCGGTGCTCTCCCCCGCCCTTGCCGAGCGGGGCGCCTCCCACGGCATCCTGACGCGTTACGGCCGGGCCTCGGGCCGGATCGCCGAGCGGGGGCTGGCCGATCCCGGCGAACTCCTCGCCTATGTCCGTCCGGCGGACGACCGGTTCATCGATCGGGAAAAGGCCTTCACCATCAATGGTTACGGTGTGCCGGGCGCGATGTTCGGGAACAGTCAGAACGTCGAATCGCTGAAGGTTCTGACAACGACGGTGCTGGGCCTGCTGGTTCTGCCCGCGCTCGGACTGACGGTGGTGGCCGTCCGGATGGGGGCGGAGGCCCGCCGGCGCCGGACCGTGCTCCTCGACGCGCTCGGTGCCTCATGGACCGCGCGGACCCTGGTCAACTGCGGCGAGTCGCTGCTGCCGGCCTTCGTCGGAACGGCGCTGGGACTCGCTCCGGCCTTCTGGGCCTCGCACATCGAGGTGACCCTGCCGCTGACCGACTACACCGTGTCGAGCGCGGACGTGGCCCGGACCACCGCCACCTGGCTGCTCGGGGCGCTGGCCTCGTGCGTGGTGGTGGTCCTGACGGCTTCGGCCCTGCACCGTGTCCGGCGGGACGGCGGGACCCGACTGCGGGCCGCGGGCGGCCGGCTGCCCCGGTGGTGGCCGGCGGTCTTCCCCTTCGCGGTCCTCTTCACCGTCCGGGGACCCGAGCCGCTGTCCCACGGCAACACGTTCCTGTTTCTGCTGATCTACAGCGCCGGCGTCGCTCTGACACTGGCCACGCTGCCGTCCGTGATCGGGCTGCTGATCGCCCTGATCGGTCGGGCTCTCGGCTGGACCGGTCGCCGCACCGGGATGTCCGGCACCCTGGTGGCCGGACGATGGATGGCCCACCACCCCGGCATCACCGTGCGACTGGTGGCGGGACTGGTCATCGCCGTCGGCCTGGTCGGCCAGGTGCAGCTCCACAGCAGCCGTCTGAGTTCCGACTACGCGGCGGCCCGCGCCTCGGCCGACCGGCTCGGCGACACCGTCTACACGGTGACCCAGCCGGACCTCGGCGACCGCACCCGCGCGTTCCTGGCCGAGCTCCCGTCGGGCGTGCAGGCCTACTCGATGACCGGCCGCACCGACGCCCACAACCGCACCATCGTCTCCGTTCAGGCTCCCTGCACGGCACTCGAAGCGATCAAGCGCTCATGCGATCACCCCGCACCGTTCGGTGTCACGGACCCCGACGCGCGGCTGAGCGAACTCGCCCGCTGGTTCTCCGACGGAGCCGACATCTCACTGCGTGTGGGTCCCGTCACCGCCACACCGGCAACCGGTGACGACCGCTACCTCGTCCTGCTGGACGCCCATGGAAAATCGCTGCCCGCCGACCGGATCCGTCAGGCGGCCTTCACCCGTCTTTCGCCGACCCCGAACGTGGAAATCCCGGGAGGGAGCTGGCTCGGGGGTACCGTGGCCCGGGCCGGCCGCGGCGCCTGGGTCGCCCTGTTCGGCGTGGCCGGCATCACGGCGATGGCCCTTGCCCTGAGCCTCAACAGCCTCGCCGAGTTCCAGCGCTTCAGCCGCTCCGTCGCGCCTCTCGGCGTACTCACGGGCCGACGCCTCATCTTCCTGGCGACCGCCGCCTGGACCCTGCTGCTCCCCCTCCTCCTCGCTGCCGGTCTCGGCCTGCTGACCAACGCATGGCTGGCCACCCCACTCACCGACCCCGTCGTCGGGGCGTCCCCGTCCACCGCCGTCCTGGTCTCCCTGACCATCACTCTCGTCGTGGTCGCCTTCGCCGTCTGGCTCATCGGCTCCGTCTCGGCCGTCCGCACCACCGACCGCTGGAAACCCGAAACCGACTGACCGCAGAGCCGACCGGTTCGCCGCGTGGCACCGGGACAGTCGATCCGGTCGGCTCTGCGAACCTGGACGCCGGTGCGAGCGACCCGATGCCCCTGGCCGGCGGCGGTCAGAGGCCCACCGTCACCATGACGATCAGCACCACCAGGAGAAGGACGACATACGCGACGGAGTAGATGCGGTCCGGGACGCGGCCGGTGAGGCGCCTGGCCACGGCGATGGTCGGCAGCGATCCGACGAGCAGGGCGGCGCCCGCGGTGAGATCGACGTAACCGAGACTCCCGGTGGCTGCCTGCGCGGTGGGAGCGAGGGCGTAGACAAGGGTGCCGGCCACCGCGACGGGGACACTGAGGGGGTTGGCCATGGCGGTCGCCTCGGCCATGGGGAGGCCCCTGCGCCGCAGCAGGGGAACCGTCATGACGCTGCCGCCCACTCCCAGCCCGGCGGCCACCAGACCGATGCCCATGCCTCCGACGGCGGTCGTGCCCCGGCCCAGGGGCTTCGGGTGCGTCTGGTGGGCCACGGAGAGAAAGCCCCTGCGTACCAGGCAGTCGGTGATCGTCACCAGCAGATAGGCGGCGAACAGCAGCCGTAGCGTGGTGTCGCCGATCGCGGTGGTCACGAGGGCTCCCGCGGCGGCGCCGATCGCGATGAACGCGGCCAGCGGCCAGACGTACGCGCGCCGCAGCCGGCCCTGCCGCCAGTGGGCCAGCGCCGCAGCCGCGGCGTTCACCAGCATGACCGCCGCCGAGGTCGCCACCGCGACATGCATGGCGTCCACTCCCGGACGCCCGGTGACGGTGAGCACGCCGTAGACGACGGGGACCGTGATGAATCCACCGCCGAAGCCGAAGAGCACCGTGGTGACTCCGGTCAGGCAGCCGAAGAGCAGGAGAGTGGGGATCGAGGACGACACAGGCGCAACGCTAAGGAGCACCGGGCACGGCAGGCAAACGAGACCGGCCGTACGCCTGTGCGAAGCGGGCGGGGCGCATGCTTCCGCACACCGTCGGGGCATGCTCCCCCGATACGCAGCGCGGCCCTGAAGCCGCCCGAGAGCATCGCCGGAAGGAACCGTCCGTGACGGCAGGCCCCGCATTCGAAGAGAGCTGGACGGTCTACGGGCAACGCCAGCTGGACCACGGCTACCGACCTCCCGTGCCGGACCGCATCGACTGGGGGTTCTGGCCGGGCGTGGGCCCCGGGTCCGAGGTCCTCGGGGATGTCCGGGGCAAGCGGATCCTCGACATCGGATCCGGTCCCGGCCACCACGCCGTCCATCTGGCCCGGGCGCACGGTGCCCTGGTGGACGCCGTCGATCTGTCCCCCACCCAGCACCGGCGCGCGCTGGACGCTCATGGCACGGAGCCCGGAGTGCGCTTCCTGTGCGCCGACGTCGCCGAGCATCTGCGTCACGCGGAGCCGTACCAGGCCGCCTACGGCCTCCGCACCCTCGGCTGTGTCGATCCGCGCCATCTGCTGCCGGCGCTGCGGGACGGGCTGGTCGACGGCGCGCCCCTCGTCTTCTCCGCCCTCCACACCGACTCCGACGCACGGCCCCCGTCCAGCGAGGTGGTGCCCCACGAGGGGTTCGTCCGGCTGTGCGACGAGGAGCCCATCCCCACCCGGATATGGGCGCTCACCCCACAGCTGTGGGAGCACCTGCTCACCGAGCACGGGTTCCGGGTGGAGGAGATCGAGCTGCTCAGCGCACCGGACCACGACAACCCCGTGGTCGTCCAGCTCGTCCGGGCCCGGCGCCACCGCACCACCGGCCGGCCCCGCCCTCGGGTGACCAGTCGTCCACGAACCGCCCGGCCACCCGCACCGCACGCCGCGATCGGCGTCGGAGCCATCGTGTTCGGCGAGCGGGGCCTGCTCCTGGGACGGCACCGGCACGGCACCTGGGAGCTGCCCGGGGGCACCGTCGAACCCGGGGAGTCCCTCCATGACACCGTCGTACGCGAACTCGCCGAGGAGACCGGGCTCGTCGCACGCCCCGAGGACATCACTCTGCTGGGCACGCTCCTCGACCACGTCGACGACGTCGTGCGCGTCACCGTCGGTGCCGTCGTCACGGCATGGCAGGGCGAGCCCGCCGACCAGCCGGACGAAAGGGTGGGCGGCTGGCGGTGGTGGGCCCTGGACGAGCTGCCGCAGGGGCTGTTCGTGTGCAGCGCCCAGATCCTCACGTCCTGGCGTTCCGATCTGCCGCCCATCGATCATGCACCGGCGCACTTCACCCCGTACGCCGGAGGCTGAGCGCGGGTCCCGAACTCCTCGCGTGAGTACGGGCGTTGCCCGAAGGGGCAGTCGCGGCTGCCCCGTCCCGGCACGGTCGGGCCTGGACGGGTCCCGGCACCGCCCACAAGCCTGGAGGCGGAGGTCCGGCATTCCGCGGGGAGCGGCAGATGCGTGCATACGATCAGGGACAGGAACATGAGCACGATGCGCCCGGCAAGGCGGCCCGGGAGGCCCCCGATCAGGCGTCGGCAGAGCTTCCGCACCTGCTGAAGGCCGCCGCCACCGGGCGTTTGGAGGTGATCGGCCGCTCCGGGATGAGCACCCTTCAGCGGACGGTCGGCAATGCGGCCGTCGGCGCGGCACTCCAGCGGGAGGCCGAACCGGAGCCGGAGCACCGCGAGGAGCGTTCCAGCGTCCACGATGTGGTCTCGTCCGGCGGCGGTCAGCCCCTGGACACCGACACCCGCACGGACATGGAGGGCCGGCTCGGCGCCGACTTCTCCTCCGTGCGGGTGCACACCGGATCAGCGGCGCACGAGTCGGCGAAGGAGGTCGGCGCCCACGCCTACACGGTCGGCGACAACATCGTCTTCCAGCGGGAGAGTTACGATCCCTCCTCGCACCAGGGCCGCACCACGCTCGCCCATGAGCTCACCCATGTCATCCAGCAGCGCAACGGCCCGGTGGACGGCGCGGAGGCGCCGGGCGGGATCCGGGTGAGCGATCCCTCCGACCGCTTCGAGCAGGAGGCGACGGCCAACGCCGAGCGCGCGCTGGCCACTTCGGCACCGCCTCCGGCCCCGGCCCCGGCTGCCGACGCACCCTCCCCGCAGGCCGCCCCGCAGACCCCTGCCGCCGTCGGCGCCCCGGTGCAACGCCAGGCCGCCGACGAGGACGAGGAACCGGCGGATGTGCAGGGGTCGTTCGTCCAACGAGCCGTGGAGGACGGAGGCCAGGAGGAGAAGGAGGAGGATTCCGGGTCCGAGACCTGATCGGCCGACGGTCCCCGCGTCCGCGCCGTGGGTCAGCCGTCGGCCTTCGCGTTCGCCGAGATCTTCCCGCCGAGGAACAGCGACTCCGAACACTGGGACGGCGCCGGGGCCTTGACCGGCTTGCCCACCTGCCGGCAGCTCACGGCAAGGGTGATCCGGCCGCCCGAGGGCACCTCGATGGGGGTGACGAAGTGGTAGTCGGAGTCCCGGAAGTTCTCCAGCGCCAGGTTCAGCAGTTGCCCGTCGTCGGTGGCGACGACCAGGGTGCCCGCGTCACCCTGCGGGTTCTGCACCACGATGTCGGTGAGCTCGAAGGTCTTGCCCTTCGGCACCGTATAAGCGGTCCGCCGGGTGGCACCGCCGCCCACCGCGGCCTGCACCTGCACCCGGGCGCTCTTCGGTACCGCGGGCCCGCCGGGCTCACCTGGCTGGGCGGTCGCGCCGTCGCCGGGGGCCGAGGACGCATCGCCGCCCGGGGTCGCGGACGCACCTCCGGAGCCGGCCGCGCCCCCCTCACCGCCCCCGGACGCCCCCTGGCCCTTTCCGTTCCCGCCGCCGTTCGCGTCGGCGTCCCCCTGCCGTGCCGCGGACTCGACGACCTCCGGGGTGATCGCCTCACGGGCGGCCGATCGTACGGCGGGCCGCAGCACCGAGTACCAGAGCCCCACCAGCGCGGCCGCCACCAGCACCGCCACGACGAGAGCGCGCGGAAGCCAGCGGGGCAGGACGGCCTGCTGCTCGTAGGAACCGTCGAGGATCACCGGCTGGTGCGGCTCCTGCCCCTCCTCCACCCTGGGGGCCACCGTCACCTGGAAGGGATGGGTGATCGGCGTACCACGCCACAGCCGCTTGGCCGGCCGCACGGTCAGTGTGGCGAACTCGGCCTGGCCGGGCGGGATCTCCAGCTCCGCGGGGTCGAGGGCGAGCCGTGACCGCTCGGTCGCCCCTCGCGCGCTCAGCGTGATCGTGACGGGCGTATTGCCCCTGCTGTCCACGGCCAGTCTGTGCCGCCCGCGCCATGCACCGCTCGAACCGGGCGGCACCAGTTCCGCGGTGGTCTCGGTGAACTGCCCCACCGTCACGGCCCGTTCGAGAACGACCGGTTCGCCGCCGTCACTCGTCGGCATCACGCGCAGCCCGAGCGGGATCTCTCCGGGCGCCACCTGGGAGGTGCGGGGCGGGTGCAGCCTGACGGTGGCGCTGCCGGTCGCGCCCGGGTACAGCGACAGGCTCTCCGGTTCCACGGTGGCCCAGTCGGCGCACGGCCCGACCACCTCGAACCGGCACTCCTCAACAATGGTCCCCGAGTTGAGCACCTGCACCGGAAGATCCGCCCGGCCGCCGGGCTCGACGGTGACGGAGGACTCGTCCAGGCTCGCCGAAAGACTCATGGTGCGCACCGTATTGTCCGCCGCGGCAAACCAGGACCGGCCACACAGGAACACTTTCGGGCAATGAAGGTGCCCGCCGAGTCACGCCCAATTCCCCTGGGGAATTGGGGGGATTACTGTGGTTGGTTGGTAAAGCGAGACCCATGTGGGCGAAATGTAATGATGTCATGCCCATGATCTTCTCGATCTTCATATGTGCTTTTCCGCAGTCGCCCGAGGAGAGAGAGCGACGTGCTGCAGACGAACAGAGAACGCATCACAGTGGCGCTGCGCGCCCAGGACCCCGTTTCACGGGCCGGAGTGTCCAGTCAGCTGCGCGCCCGGCCCGAGGTCAAGGTCGTCGACTGGGGCGAGGGGGACACGCCGCAAGTGGTGGTGGTCGTCCTCGACGTCGTCGACGAGGACGCGTTACGCGTACTGCGTCAGGTCCAGCGCACCAGTACCGCGCGGGGAGTACTGGTCACCACCCACATCGACGAACAGCAACTGGTGAACGCCGCCGAATGCGGTTTCGTCGGCGTCCTGCGACGCTCCGAGGCGACCCCGGACCGCCTGGTGCAGGTGATCGGCTCCGTGGTCAAGGGGGAGGGCCGGGTGCCGCCCGACCTGCTCGGCAATCTGCTCGAACAGGTCGGGCGGCTCCAGGGGCAGGTGCTCGCACCGCACGGGCTCAACTTCACCGGCCTCTCGGCCCGCGAGATCGAGGTACTGCGCCTGGTGGCCGAGGGATACGACACCGCGGACATCGCGGTGAAGCTCTCGTACTCCGAGCGCACCATCAAGAACGTCCTGCACGCCGTCATGTCCCGGCTCAATCTGCGGAATCGCTCGCATGCGGTGGCCTATGCGCTGCGCCAGGGGTTGATCTGAGGACCCACGCAGGGTGCCCCTACCGTCCAGTGCCTCATGGGGCAGCCGGCCCTTCCCGAAGGGCTGGCTCGCCCCCCAGTGTGACGCGCACCGGTGACCGGCGATGGTGAGAGACCATGCGCGCCGATCGTGAGAGTCCCGCGTGCCGGTCCGGAGTGGGGTGTTCAGTGCGTTCTGTACGGGGGTTCCTGCGCTTCAGCCCGCCTGCCGGGGTGCGTCCTCGGACCGTCCACATCGGTGTGCTGACCGCCGCACTGCTTCTGGTGGTCGGCGTCGTCACGGGCACCGCCGGCGGAGTACCGCCCGCCGCCCCGGCGTCGGCGGTGACCCCCGCCGTGGTGGACGAGCCGCTCGCCCCGGGCGCCTCGCTCTCGGTGCACAAGCAGGTCCGTACCCCCGTGGTACCGCCCCGGCCGGATGTCGTCCTGCTGGTCGACGGGACGCGCAGCATGGAGCACGCCATCGACAACATCCAGACGTACCTGAGCGAGATCACCGACCAGGTGCGCAAGGAACAGCCCGACTCCCGCTTCGCCGTGGCGACCTACGGCGACCAGGAGGTCGACGAGGACGACGTCTTCACGGTGCTCCAGGGACTGACCTACGACCTGGGCGCTGTAGGCGAGGGCGCCGGCCACCTCAGCTTCGACCGAGGGCTGTCCAGCCCAGGCCCTGCGGAGGACTGGATCAACGCCCTGTGGGAGATCGGCAACGGAGCGGGCGGAGGGACCGTCTTCCGGGACGGCGCCAGCCCGGTCGTCGTACTCGTCGGAGACGCCTCCAGCCACGATCCCAGCAAGGGACACACCCTCACCGATGCCATCAACGCCCTGAAGAACGTGGGTGCCCGGGTCATCGGCGTGGATGTGGCGACCGAGCTCGGCGACGGTCTGAACGGCAACGGGGACAACGGCAACGGCCCCGACCAGAACAGGGAGGACACCCACGACCCGGATCAGGCGACCAAGGTCGTCCAGGCCACCGGCGGCCGGCTCTTCCAGAACATCGACGCGAACCAGGTCGCCGACACCATCGCCCATGGCCTGACCAATCTGCCCACCACCGTCACCCATCAGACGGTCAGCTGCGATCCCGCCCTCTCCGTCACCCTGAACCCGCCGAACCGGCAGGTGACGAGCGGAGAGACCGCCGCCTTCGACGAGACGATCACGGTGGCGAACGACGCGCCGCAGGGCATGACGCTGAGCTGCACCGTGCAGTTCCTGCTGGACGGCAGGACTCCGAGCGGAGAGCCACCGGTCGATGTGCCGCCGGCCCGGGTGTTCCGGGGGCCGGGGGCCGTTCCCGGTTCGGACACCGACGGGGCCGTCGAGGTACCGGGAGCCTCCGACGGCACCGGTGGATCAGCCGAGGGGACCAGCGACGGGACCCTCGGCGGGATGATCGGCGGGGTGATCAGCGGGGCCGACGGGGGCCGTCACGGAGGGCTCGTCGGCGGGGCGGTCGCCGGGGTGACGAACGGCGGTACGAGCAAAGGCACGTCCGCGGGCGGTACGGCGAGCGGCTCCTCAGGGGGGCACAGCGGGAACGGAGGCGCCACCACCGGGTCCGGCGGTAGTCATGGAGGGAATCAGACCGGGGGTCAAAACTCCGGAGACGGCCAGTCCGGGGGCCAGACCGGCGGAGACCAGAGCGGGAGCCAGACAGGCGGAGAGCAGAACGGCGGTCAGACCGGCGGAGACCAGAACGGCGGTCAGACCGGCGGAGACCAGGCAGGAGGCCAGAGCGGCGGCGGTACACAACCCGGCGGTCAGAACACCGGAGGCACTGAGAACGGGGGCCAGGACGGCGGCGGTAGCAGCGACGGCTCTGGCGCTGGCGGTAACGGTAGCGGTGGCAGCGACGGCGGCGAGCCCGTCCCCGAGGACTACCAGCAGCACATCGCCATCACCGTCACGGACGTGACCGCCCCCGTCGTCACCGTCGACAACCGCACCGTCGAGGCCACCGGCAAGAACGGAGCCGTGATCGACTTCACCGCCACCGCCCGGGACGCCGTCGACGGGCCGCTGCCGGTCACCTGCACCCCCGCCTCCGGCTCCCGCTTCCGCGTCGGCATCACCAAGGTCACCTGCACCGCCACCGACTCGTCGGGCAACACCGGTACCGGCACGGCCACTTTCACGGTCACCCCGGCTCCCGTACCGAACGAGGCGGACCTGGCCGTCACAGCGACCGTCTCCCCCGTCCCCAACTACACCGGCCTGACGACACGGTTGGGCTTCACCCTCACCAACGCAGGCCCCAGAACGGCCGAGAACGTCGTACTCACCACCGGTTGGCCCCGCGCCGAGGGCACTGGCAAGCGCACCCTGTCCGCCCTCTCCCGCTGCACCCGCGCGAAACCCTGCACCATCGCACCCGGCGGTCGCGTCTCCGTCACCCAGAGCGCGGTCTACAACACCCCCGTGAGCGGCGAGGTCCATGCCTCCGTCACCGGCTCCCCTCGCGATCCCCGGCGCGGCGACAACACCGCCACGGCCCGCATCCGCATCCTCCAGCCGAAGCTGACCGTCACCCCACAGGTGGCCAGGCCCGGCGATGTGGTGCTGGCGCGCGGCAAGGACTTCCCGCCCGGCCGCACCATCACTCTCAGCTGGAGCGTGGGCATCACTCCGGCACAGTCGGTCCTACGGGTCGGCCCGGACGGAACCTTCGAGTCACAACTGCTGGTGCTGCGCAAGGACCAGCTCGGTCCGCGTACGCTCCGCGCCCAGGCGCAGGGCCTGGACCGGCTGACCAAACCGGTGCTGATCGTGCAACGCAGCCTTCAGCCACCCGACTTCGCGGGCCGGAGGTGAGGACGAGCCGTGATCCACGAGGTCGACGAGGCACTGCGCACGATGTTCCGGACCGACGCCCTGACCGGCGGCCAGGTGGTGGTGGTCTTCGACGCCCCCACCCGCGACTGGGCCGCCAAGGTCAACGCTCCCACCGTCAATCTGTACTTGTACGACATCCGGGAGGACATGCGGCGCCGTGAGCGCGGTCTGCTCAACGAGTACGACGAGCAGGGCACCGTCGTCGCC
Organism: Streptomyces nodosus; assembly: GCF_008704995.1. NCBI lineage: Bacteria > Bacillati > Actinomycetota > Actinomycetes > Kitasatosporales > Streptomycetaceae > Streptomyces > Streptomyces nodosus. The sequence goes on along the minus strand of NZ_CP023747.1, from coordinate 6,910,576 downwards.
CGGCGCCGTCCGCCTCGCTACTTCAAGCTGTCGTATCTCATCACCGCGTGGACCAGACGCCCCGAGGACGAGCATCGCCTGCTCTCCTCCCTCCTCTCCTGCCTGCTGCGCTACGAGGCCCTGCCCGCCGACCAACTCACCGGCACCCTGGGCGAGATCGGCGTCTCCGTCCCCATGACGGTCGCCCTGCCGCCCCCCGAGGACCGCTCCTTCGCCGATGTGTGGAGCGCCCTCGGCGGCGAACTCAAGCCCTCCCTCGACCTGGTGGTGAGCGTCCCGGTCACCGAGTCCCCGGTCTATCCGGCGAGCCCGCCGGTCGGCGAGGAGGGAGTACAGCTCGGCTTCGGAGAGATGCCCCCGGACCAGTCGTCCGCCGGCGCCCCCACCCAACGGATGCCGAACGGCACGCATCTGCCGGTGTACGGCACCCGCCGCGGCGGCATCGCCTCACGCGTGGCGGAAGAGCGCCCGGAATGAAACTCCCCTCAAACCCGGACCCGGGCCCGTACCGGAACCCGCACGCCCCCGACCCCGACCCCGACCCCAGCCTGCGCCACCTCCTCGACCGGGCGATCCTCGTCGAACAGCGCGTACGACGCGCGGTGCACGCCCGGCAGCTCACCGACCCGGCCCCCGACGACGCCTTCCGCGGGCTGTATCTCACCGATGAGACGATCCACCGCCTCCTGGAACACGGCCGCCACCTCACCGTCACCGCCCCCGACGACACGGACGCCGCCTTCCTGGCCGAAGCGGAGGCACGTGCCGACGCCGCGCAAGCCGCAGACCATCCCACCCGACTACGCACCCTCACCCACGACTTCAGTCTCTCCGCGCTGGACGTCGAGATCCTGCTGATCGCACTCGTCCCGGACCTGGACGACCGCTTCGAGCAGTTCTACGGTTATCTCAACGACGACGTCACCCGCCGCCGCCCCACCATCGGCCTCGCACTCGGCCTGTGCGGCCTGTCCGCGGCCGACGCGGCAGCCCGGTCACGCCTCTCCCCCCAGGCACCGCTCCGCTCCGGCAGCCTCCTCCTGACCGAGGACCAGGACCGTCCCTTCCTCGCCCGCACCCTCCGCGTCCCCGACCGCGTCACGGCCCATCTCCTCGGCGACGACACCCCCGATCCACGCGTCGTGGACCTGCTCGCCCCCTGGGGGGACATCCCCGGTGTCGGCGACCCGTCCGGACTCGCCCGTGCCCTGGCCGCCGGGGTCCCGCTCGCCTACCTCCGCGAGGAGCAGGGCGGCGCCGGCACAGCACTCGCCGCCTCCGCCCTGACCCGCGCGGGTCACGGAGTCCTCGGTGTCGATCTCGACCGCCTCTCCCGCGACCCGGACCCCACCGAGGCGGTACGCGTCCTGGCCCGCGAGGCCCGGCTGACCACCTCCGGCCTGGTGTGCGCCCCACTCGACGCACTCACCCGGGAGCCGGACAAGGCGGAGATCATCCGCCTGGTGACCGACGTCTCCTTCCCCACAGTCCCCACGGTCCTCGTCGGCCGGGTGCCCTGGGACGCGGCCTGGTCCTCCCGCCCACCCCTCCTCCTGCACGCCCCCCGAGTGGAACCGACAACCCGGGCCGCTCTCTGGGCGAACGCGTCCCCCTCCCCCGTCCCTCCCAATCTTGACCTCACTCATCTCCTCTCCCCCTTCCTCCTCACCCCGGACCAGATCGCCGGCGCCGCCCGAGGAGCCGCTCAGGCCGCGCTGCTGGACGGCGGCGCCCTGCACCCGGACCACATCCGCGCCGGCGCCCGCTCCCAGAACGCGGCGGGCCTCGACCGCCTGGCCCGTCGCACAGAACCGGCGGTGACCTGGTCCGACCTCGTCCTTCCCCCGGACACCCTCACCCAGCTCCGCGAACTCACCGCCCGCGCCCGCCACCGCGACCGGGTCCTCGGCGAATGGGGCATGCGTCCGGGCGGCGGCCGGGGCAGAGGCGTCACCGCCCTCTTCGCAGGCGACTCCGGAACCGGCAAAACCATGTCCGCCGAAGTGATCGCCGGGGACCTGGGCCTGGACCTCTACACGGTCGACCTGGCCACGGTCATCGACAAATACATAGGCGAAACGGAGAAGAACCTCGAACGGATCTTCTCCGAGGCGGCCGGTATCAACGGCGTACTGCTCTTCGACGAGGCCGACGCCGTCTTCGGCAAGCGCTCCGAGGTCAAGGACGCGCACGACCGTTACGCCAACGTGGAGAGCGCCTACCTCCTCCAGCGCATGGAGACCTTCGACGGCTTGGCCGTCCTCGCCACCAATCTCCGCGCCAACCTGGACGACGCCTTCACCCGACGCCTGGACCTGGTCGTCGACTTCCCCCTCCCCGACGCCCCGCACCGCCGGGCCCTCTGGGACCGCTGCCTGGGCCCCGTCCTCCCCCGCGCCACCGACCTGGATCTGGACTTCTGCGCAGCCTCCTTCGAACTGGCAGGCGGCAACATCCGCTCGGTAGCAGTAACCGCCGCCTACCTCGCCGCCGAGTCCGGCACCCCCGTGACCATGCCCGTCCTGATCCACGCAATCCAACGCGAGTACCAAAAACTCGGCCGCCTGACCCTGGCCTCGGAGTTCGGCCCGTACATGTCCCTCCTCACGGACGGCTGAAGACATCTGGCGCCGCCACAGAAGCAGTCGAGTTATCCACAGCCCCGGACAAACTGTCCTGGCCTCACGCCATAGTGCGGCATGACCACCAGCAGCGAAGTTCTCCGACGGGTCCATGCCACTGCCGCGCAGCAGGACTGGGTGGTGACGATCCCCCAGCTCACGTCAGCCGGCGCCGACCGCAATACGGTGCGACGCATGCTCAGGTCAGGCCAATGGGTTCCGCTGGCCCGAGGAAGCTACTGGGTCGTCCGCGACGACCGGGGACCGTCACTACGTACCCGGGTCCGAGGTACCCTCCTCACCTGCGGCCCACAAGTAGTGGCCGCAGGCCCCACAGCCGCCCGCCTGCTCGGCATCCAGGGCCTCCCCAAGGACGACGGCACCCTGCACCTGGCCGCGCCCCCGGGCCACGAGATCCGCAGCCGCCCAGGCATTCGCGTCCACCGAACCACCATCTCCCCCACCACCCGCATGACCCTGCGCGGCATCCCCTTGACCACCCCGGTCCGCACCTGCGCGGACCTCCTGCTCCACCTGCCGCGCATGGAAGCGGTGAGCGTGCTGGACTCCGCCCTCCACCAGGGCCTGCTAACAGACCTCGACCTACTCTCGATCCCACCCCTCTTGTCCGGCCGCCCGGGCGCGCCCCGTGCCCGAACCTGGCTCCCCCTGGCCAACCCCCAGTCCGAATCCCCCCTGGAAACCCGAGTACGCCTCATCTGCCTGGACGGCGGCCTCCCACCACCTGTCCTCCAGTGGCGCATCCAGGACCCGGCCCAAGGCTGCTCCTACCGCATCGACCTGGCCTGGCCCGCCCACCTGGTAGGCATCGAGGCAGACGGCAAAGCCCCTCACAGCACCCCCCAGGCCCTCTACCAGGACCGCTCCCGCCAAAACCGCCTCGCCACCCTCCTCCCCGCCCTGACCCTCCTCCGCTTCACCTGGCCCGACACCCACCACCCGCCGTCCATCCTGATCCCCCTCCGCCAGGCCCTCCGCATCCCATGACCCCACCGAGTGCGACACCGCACCCTCTCAAAACATCCTGAAACGACCCTAACGCCACAACAGGCGGGGCACGCATTGGAAATAGAGAGGTTCAGGCCTTTGTGGTCCGCACCCGGTTCCCGCACAGCAGTTCCAGGCCCTCAGGGCTCGAAGTGAGGATCACCGCGGGTTTCGGCATCAGCCCTCCTGCTCGGATAGAACCGCCCCGGATTCGGGCCACCCATGGGACTGATGCGGGCTGGACTGAAAGCGCGGCCGGATATTTATTCGCTCCGCTTGGACGTCTCGAAGTCCCCCCATTCCAGCAGGTGGTAGGCGTAGAGGCGCTTTTCGATCTCCACATGCTCGGGAGAGCCGATCGGGCAACTGAGAGCCACGTAGCCCAACTGGAAGACCTCACGGTCAACGCCGAGACGCACGGATTCCTCGATCAGATCGCCCTGACGGTCTTCGTTCTCCTCAGTCGTGGCGTCCTCGCGAAACAATGCGTGGATGACGACGTTACCAGACCGTACGGCCACAGTATCAACCGAAAGTTCGAAGCCACCAGACGAAGTTGTGGTGAAAATATCACCTAGCGCGATGTCCGAGGTGAAGAATGGAATACAGCACAACATGTAGCGATCATCATCCAGCCGCTTCGCCCACAGCTGCTCCCATTTTCCCGGCATCCCCGAGTCAGTCAAATCGTACATGACGAGCGAATCCGCCTGATCGCGCCAAGCCGGCTCCGGATGTCCGCAGATGTCGTCGATGTCAACCATTTCGATCCTCAGATGGAAGGCATGTTTACCTTTTCAATTTACCCGCACACGAGGGTCACCAAACCCAATGATGGGTAAATCATAATTTCCTCAATATTCCTTCGGCGGACCGTACGTCCTCACCCACCAGGCCTGCATACGCGTCGGCCACCAAACCGGCGGCCATTTTCCGACATAATCATGGGGCGGCGTTTCGGGGGCTGGGCGATCCCCTTTGGACGAGTTGCAGCGAGCGCAAGAAGGGCCCAAGTTGGATTCCTCGTTGTCCCCTCCATACTTGCGTGGCCAAATATGCTCCACGGCGGTTGCGCGCGGTTTCGCACAATAAAGGCAGGCCACCTCATGCCGTCCAGCGAATATCCTTTTCCGGGCCTCCTTGAGGACGGACTCATCCGTGCTTCCCCCGTGGGAGCCGGGTGGGATGCGCGGGCTCGTTCCGTCGTGGAATCGCCCGTCCGGCCTCTCATCTTCGTCGAGGGTCCAGTACCGAGGTGTTCCGTAATGCAGGACATACCAGACCTTCATCTGCGTTGGCCACCATGGTGCGGGCCACTTTCCCTCATAGCCGCGCGGCGGGGTCTTCGGTGCCTCCCGGTCGCCTTTCGAGGAGTTGCAGTGGACACAGACCGGAGCGAGATTGCTCTCCTCGTTGTCGCCACCCCGATTTCTGGGACGAATATGCTCGACCGCTTCGGCATCAAGCCGACGGCAGTAGTAACAGGCGACGGACTGCCGGGATCCGAAGAATCGCCTCCTGGCCTTCTCCACCAGCTCGTCGTCGGTGCTTCCACCTCCCGATCCGTGCACGGTCCGGGGCCAGTCATCGAATACTTTGTTCTTGCTTGCCAGGAGCCACACAGAGCGCGGCTTCTGGTCTTCGAGTTCGAAGCCACGAATCCACGTAAAACGCTTTTTAAGTTCCTCCAGAGCTTTCATCAAAGCCCTGTCTGTAGATCCTCTCCTCTCGTGGCCCTGCGTAATCGACTGGGCTTCTCGTATAGCCTCAGGAAGCTCCCGCTTCTTCTGTTCGGAGCGCTGTCCGGCTGGCCAATCTAATGAATTTTCCTTACCCTGGCCATCTTTCTTCGAATTCGGTTTTAGCTTCGCCCGGAGCGCCTTGCCTTTCTTCGCGACGAATTCGACGATCTTGTCGATGGCGCGGTTCACCGGTCGTGAGACCTTGTGAAAAACCTGTTTTATCTTGTTGGCCAGGCCGCCGATGCCCAGGAGGGAGGCCAGGAGGCCGATGAGGAGCGGGATGCTGGCGGCCAGGGCCGTCTCGATCAGTTTGGGGACTCCTGCTGAGCCCCCGTTGGCGATGGCCACCACCGCGTCCAGGACCGCGTTGACGAACTGCACTATCTGGGCGCCCTGGTTCACGATGAAGGTGACGATGTCGATGATTCCCTTGACCGCACGGACGAATGCGGAGGCGGGATTCAAAAGGGAGAGGATCCACGTGATGCCGGCGATGATGACGGTGGGGATGAGATAGGACTTCAGGTCTTCGAGGATGGTGGATTTCAGGTCGCCGACCTCGGACTGGATTTCCTTGGTCGCGCCGGCCGGGCCCTCTGTGGCCAGGGCCTTGGCCACGGGGACGGATTGTTCGACCGTGTTCATCGCCTGGTCGGGGACGCCCTTGCGGGTGATGCGGGCGCGGATGTTCGCCCAGGTCAGGCCCAGGAGGGAGGCGATCAGCTGGATGATGCCCTTGAGGTCGAAGCGGGAGGGGAGGTCCAGGCCGGCCTTCACCGCGGTGCCCAGCAGCCAGGAGACCAGGCCGGTTTGGAGGTGGGTGGCTATGTTGGACAGGAACTGCTGGAGGCCGGCGCCTACGGCGTGGACCAGGTTGCCGAGGAAGGCGATGGGGTCTTTGATGATCTTGGTGATGGCGGCCGCGGCCCTGGCCAGGATGCCGAGGAGGAGATTCTTCAGTTCGTTGATCGTCTTGATGACGCCGACGATCGCGTCCTTCGCCTTGTCGATCAGGCCCTTGTTGGCTTCCTGGAGCTTCTTTATCTCCTCATCGACCTTGTTCAGGGCCGCCGTGTACTTCTGGGCCAGGTCCTGCACCAGTTGTTCGGACTTCTCGTTGACCGTTTCTTCAAGGTCGTCGAATTTCCCGGCAAAGTCCTTCGCAGCGTCCTCGCCGAACTGGCGCAGATCGGCGGGAAGTTTGTCGACTTCGGCCTTCATTTCGGTGCGGCCCTTGGCGATGCGGGCCTTCGCCCGGCCGAGCTCGGCGCCGATGATGTCGGCGACCGAGGAGATGACCGTCTGCATCTTCGCGACGTAGAGTTTGCGGGCCTCCTGGTAGAGGTTGTTGGCCTCGTCCGGCAGGCCGGCGAACTTGTCCTTGACCCAGCGGGCCTTGCCCCTCCAGCCCGAGTACCGCTTGTCCTTGTATGCCCTCATCCGGCGCTCGTGGTCCGCGGTGAACGCGTCCCGCGCCGCCTTCTCTCCCGCCGTGAAAGCGGTGTCGACCTTCTTGTCCAGACCGGACAGGGTCTCCTCCACGTCCTTCTTCGTGGAGTCGTAGACCTTCTGCAGCTTGGCCGTGACCTCGGCCCGCCGCCTTTCGTCTCTTGACTTCGTCTCGCCCTTCCCGCCGTCGACCTGCTTGCCCGCCGACGCACGGGTCACGGTCAGCGCATTCATCGCCTGGGCGCCGGAGGCCGCTGCCCCCGCCTTCGCGGCGGAGAGCTGCTGGGCCTCGGCCGCCTTGCCCTTGGCGGGGGCTTTCGCGGAGTCCGCTTCCGCGGCCTTCTTCGCGGACAGCGCCTGGTCGAAATCCCGTTCGTTGCCCTTGGCGAGCTGGTCCTCGGTGACCTCCGCGTCCGCCATCGTCTGGTCGTTCTGCGCCGGACCTTCGGAGAAGTCGGTTACGGAAGCGGGCTGTTTCTCGGGGATCGCGTCCGCTGCGGACGGGGCTCCCGGGTTGGGTGGGGGCCGGTCCGGGGACATCGGGGTGACCTCTTTGTCCTTGGCCGCCGACGTGTCCGGCGGGGCCTTCGTCGCCGTGTCGATGTCCTTGGCCGAGGCCTCCTTGCCGTCGGAGACCTTCCCGTCGACCTCGTCCTTGATCTTGTCGGCCTTGCCGGACTTGGAGAACTTGTCGGCGTCGTCGAGGTTCTTCGGCGCCTGCGCCTCGATCGCCTTGTTCACGGCGTCGATGAAGGCTTGTTTGTTGAACTCGCCGGGCTTGGCCGCGTTCATCTTCTCCGCGTTGGCCGCCTTGCCCTGGGCCTCCTTGTCGTCGGGCGGGGCCTTCGCCGCGTCCTGGGCCGCGCGGGACTCGGTGGTCGCCGGCTGGTGGTGGGCCAGTTTCTGCTTCTTGGCGGCGATGTCGGCGTTGACCCTGCGCATGCCCGGTGCCTGCGACGGGGGCGGCTTCACCGGGGCCGTGTAGCGCTGTGCCACGAGACGCGAGACCGCCGCATTGCCGGCCGAGCCCTGGAGGCGTTGCAGGCTCCGGGGGGTCAGCCCCCGACCGGAGGGAGGAGGGGTGGGGGTTCGCTCCGGTGCGGGGGCTGATTCGGTGCGGTGCGCGACCGGGGCGGGGCGGTCCTTCGACGGCGCCCTCTCCGGTGCCGACTTCACCGCGTCACCCGGTCGGCGGGCCGGCGGCATACAGCCGGCGGTGGCTGAGGTGGTGGCGGCAGTGACGTCCGCGGCATGCCCTTCAGGGTGCCGACTCACCCCCCGCACAGCCGTGTCAGACCGGGTAGTGACCGGGGCAGAGCGGTGTGCCCGATGGGGAAGCGGTGTCGACTGCCCCTTCGGGCAGGGGGGTCTGTACTACGGGGCGGCCCCCTGGCCTTCTCCGGTGATCGACCGCCCGGGAACAATCGCTGTCGTTTCCCCGGTCAAGGAGAGTGGTATGCCGTCGTACCTGTCCCCGGGCGTCTACGTCGAAGAGGTGGAGTCCGGGTCACGGCCGATCGAGGGGGTCGGGACCTCGGTCGCCGCCTTCATCGGGTTCGCGCAGAAGGGCCCGTTCCACGAGCCGACGCTGATCACCAACTGGACGCAGTTCACCACCGTCTTCGGTGACTTCGTCGAGGGGACGTATCTGGCTTCCTCCGTCCACGGGTACTTCGCCAACGGCGGCGGGATCTGCTACGTCATCCGGATCGGCGGTGCGGAGGAGGACCGGGACGGGGCAGGCGCGGGAGCGGGAGCGGCGGAGGCGCCGGTCGCGGGGCCGACGGCTCAGCTCGGGCCGTATGTCGTCAAGGCCTTGCCCGGTGTCACCGGGGAGATCACCGTCGAGGTGGCCGACCCCGAGGGCGAGGAGCCGCCGCAGGACGTCTTCACCCTGATCGTCAAGCGGGACGGGGCCGTCGTGGAGACGTATCCGTCGGTGACCACCAAGCGCAGCAAGGACAATGTGGCCACCCAGGTCAGGGCCCGCTCCCGGCTCATCCGGCTGGAGGAGCCCGGCAAGGGGGCCGCCCCCTCCCGTCCCGAGACGCAGTCCGTGACGCTCACGGCGCCCGGAGGCGAACCGGGGTCGGGCGCGGGGGTCGTCGCGGTGCCCGAGGCGCTGTCGGCGGACTCGTACGTGGGCGACCCCGACCGTCGCACCGGCTTCGGCGGCCTGGAGGCCGTCGAGGAGGTCACGATGGTGGCCGCGCCGGATCTGATGAGTGCCTACCAGCGCGGGGCGTTGGACCTGGAGACCGTCATCTCGGTGCAGCGCGGGCTGATCACTCACTGCGAGGCCATGGGCGACCGGATCGCCATCCTTGATCCTCCGCCCGGCCTGAGTCCGCGTCAGATCAGGTCCTGGCGGGAGGAGACGACGGGGTTCGACTCCAAGTACGCCACGCTCTACTACCCGTGGATCAAGGTGTTCGACCCGGCCGTGGGCCGCGACGCCTTTGTGCCCCCGAGCGGGCATGTCGCGGGTGTCTGGGCGCGCAACGACGAGACCCGCGGGGTGCACAAGGCGCCGGCGAACGAGGTGCTGCGCGGCGCGGTCGGGTTGCAGACGCAGATAACCAAGGGTGAGCACGACCTCCTCAACCCCATCGGGCTCAACTGCATCCGCGCCTTCCCCGGCCGCGGCATCCGGGTGTGGGGCGCGCGCACGCTCGCCGACGACCCGTCCTGGCGCTACCTCAATGTGCGGCGGCTCTTCAACTATCTGGAGGAGTCGATCCTCGCGGGCACCCAGTGGGTGGTCTTCGAGCCGAACGACGATGCGCTGTGGGCCCGTGTCCGGCGCACCATCTCGGCCTTCCTGGTCAATGAGTGGCGCAAGGGCGCGCTCTTCGGGCTGACCCCGGACGAGGCCTTCTATGTGAAGTGCGATCGCGAGACCAACCCTCCGGAGTCCATCGACGCCGGCCAGGTCATCTGCGAGGTGGGCGTGGCCCCGGTCAAGCCGGCGGAGTTCGTGGTGTTCCGGCTCGCCCAGCTCTCGGCCGGGTCGGGCGGGATCGACGAGTGACGGTGGGCGCTCCACGGGCCCTCACGACGGACGGATTCTAGGAGGCTTGTATGCCGCTCCCCGAGCTCGACAGTTCCGTAGGACATTCCTTCGGACTTGAATTCGACAGCGTGCTCATCAAGCAGATCACCGAGGTCAGCGGTCTGAAGATGGAGCAGGACGTCATCGAGTTGAAGCAGAACACCGCCGACGGCAAGTATGCGATCAAGAAACTGCCGGGCCGTCCCAAGGCCGGTGAGGTCACCGTCACCCGCGGTCTGACGGAGGACAACAGCTTCGAGCGGTGGATCAAGGATTCCCGGTTCGGGAAGATGACCAACGCCCGCCGCAACGGTTCGATCATCGTGTACGACTACGAGGGCGTGCCGATCAAGCGCTACAAGCTGATCAACGCCTGGCCCAAGTCGCTGGAGATCAGCACGCTCAAGGCGGGTGACACCTCCGTGCTGACGGAGAAGCTGGCGATCACCTACGAGAGCGTGGAAGTCGACTGATGCGGCGTACGATCGCGGCGTCCCCGGGGGCGGCCGGCACGGAGGCGGACCACAGCGGGGCGGTGGACACGCTGCGCACCGAGTTCCCCTTCGAGCTGCCGCGCGGATACGTGGACGAGTCCGGGGCCGTGCACCGCGTCGGGGTCATGCGGTTGGCGACCGCCCGCGACGAACTGGTGCCGTTGCGGGACGACCGGGTCCGGGAGAACTCCGCCTATCTGTCGGTGGTGCTGATCTCGCGGGTGATCGTGCGCCTCGGCACGATCGAGGACGTCCATCCCGGCGTCGTCGAGGACCTGTTCGCCTCCGACCTCGCCTTCCTCCAGGACTTCTACCGCCGTATCAACGCCGAGGGGCACACCCGCGCCGCGGTCACCTGCCCCTCGTGCCAGGAGAACTTCGCGGTGGACCTGTCCGGCGGTGGTCGCCTGGGGGAATCATGACGTACGCGGCCGACCGGATCCATGAGGAAGTCGCGTACCTCGCCTACCACTTCCACTGGTCCCTCGACCAGATCCTCGACCTCGAACACCCGGACCGACTGCGCTACGTCGAGTACGTGGCCCGGCTGAACGAGCGGTGACAGCAATGGGATGGCTGTCCTGGCTGACCGGCGGGCGCCGCGACGACGACGGTACGCGGAGCCCTGCCGGGATCGCGCCGGTGACGCGTGGCCCGTCGGTGGGGCTTCCGGGGTGGCGGGAGGTGCCGCCGCTGCAACGCACGGTGCGGGCCCCCGCGTTGGTGACGGATCCGGCGGTGTTCCGAGGTTCCCTGGGCACCTGGCAGGACGCGTCGCTCTTCACTCCGCTCGGCCATCTGGTGAGTCCGGAGGCGCCGTCCGGGCTGGTCCACGGGGTCGTGGCACCGAGCGGGTCCGGCGGGGTGCCGACGGTGAGCCGTGAGGTGCGGCCGGGCGGGGCGAGTGCGGTGCGGGGGCTCGGCACACCGGGCCTCGGTGGTGCCCGGCTCCCGGTGGTTCCGTTGCAGCGGGCGGTGGACGTGGGTGGGTCCGGGGGTCCGTCCGCCACGTTCGACGGAGGCGGCACGGACGGCGGGAGCAGCATGAACACCGGAGGCGGCACAGGCGCCGGAAGCGCTACGGCCGCCGCGGAGCTGTCCGCGCCGCTGGTCTCCGCCCGGCCCCCGGAGCTGCCGTTGCGCCGGCTGGGCCATGCGACGGTCGAGGGGCCGTCGTCCGGTACGGGCCCTGAGGGGTCCCCGGCGCCTTCGCCGTCGGCGGCTTCGGCGTCGTCTTCCGTGCCGCTGCTCCAGCGGGCCGCGGAGCCGGGCTCCGTACGCCCGCACGGCTTCGGCCTCGGAGAGCCGCTGACGGCGTTGCCGCCCACGGCCCAGCGGAAGGCGGCCGCCAGTAGTCGTGGTCCGCTGCCGACGGACGAGCCCGAGTCCGGTCCGCCGGAGGCCCGACCGGACGCCCTGCCGGACGGTCCCCGGGTGGAAGGGGAGTTCAGGCCCCTGCTCGCCGACGACCCGCTCGGCACGCGTACGGCAGACACCGTCCCGGCACCGGAGCCGCAACCCCGGCCGTCGCCGGAGCCGGAGCGGGGATCGGTACCGGCCGTCACCGCCGTCGCCACGCCCGTACCGATCCAGCGCGCCGCCCTCGCCGGAACTCCGGTACCGGCCGCACCGATTCCGGCTCCGGGCCCGGTGGCGCCGCTGGTCGCGCAGCGGTCGGTGCCGCTCTTCTCCGGGGTGCTGCCGTCAGGGGGCGAGGGCGCGCCCGGTGCCCGCACGGAAGATGCAGAGCCGCATGTCGTACCGCTGCGCTGGTCGGCCGAGAGCGGCCCGGCGACGGCGGCGGACCCGGCCCCCGCGCCGGAGACGCCGTCCGGGCGTTCATCCGTACCGCCCGTCCAGCGGTCCCCGGCCGCGAAGGCCGCCCCCGCCGAGTCCCGGCCGGTGCCGGACGCCGGTGCGGTGGCCGTCGCCGCGGGGGTGGCGCAGCGCATGACCGACGGCTCGGTGGTGTTCGGTGCGCCGCCCGCCACGCCCGTACGCCCCGTGCCGTACGGCCCGCCGGCCCCGGTGCCGCGCCCCCCAGCCGTGCAGCGCATGCCGTCCGCCCCGGCGCTCGGGTACGTCCAGCGCGACACCTCCGCAGCCGAGCCGCCTCCCCCGGATCCGCCCGATCCGCCCATGGCTCCCGAGGTGCCGGCCCCGTCCGCCCAGCCACCGCCCGAGCCCCTCCCTGAGAACTCGGACACCGCATCGTCCGCCACCGGGGAGCAGGCCCGAGGCCCCTCCCTCGAGCGCGGCATGCCGAAGGTGGACGACGAGCTGGTCCGGGCCCTGTTCGCGCCGCTGAGCCGACTGCTCAAGGCGGAGCTGCGGCTGGACCGGGAACGGGCCGGGCGGCTGATCGACACCAGGCACTGACCCGGCGACCGAGCGCCACCGACGCAGCACCGACGGATCACCGACCAGGCACCGACGAGTGCGGAAGAGAAGGGGGACGGCATGTCCGTGACCGATGACCCGGCGGTCAGCGTCTGCTTCGTCGTCACCGTGGACGGCATCGAGCTGGGCTCGTTCAACACCTGTGAGGGTCTTGGCTGCGAGGTCGTGCTGGAGCAGCGCGAGGAGGGCGGGAACAACGGCCATCTGTGGCAGCTGCCCACCCGGCTGAAGTACCCGAACATCAAGCTGTCCAGGCCGCTGACCCGGGACACCGAGAAGGTGGCCAAGTGGTTCGCGAGCATGACCACCGGTATCAAGCGCAGGACGGCGCACATCGAGGCGCGGACCGGCGACGGTCACAAGGTGGCGCAGTGGGGGCTGCTCGAGGTGGTGCCGGTGCGCTGGACCGGGCCGTCGTTCAACCCGGAGTCCCCGAAGGTCGCGATGGAGACCATCGAGATCGCCCATCACGGCTATGTGATGGAGGGCTGAGCCATGGGGTCACCGGTGGCGTTCAGCGCGGCGGGCGCGGGGGCGAGTGCCGTCCAGGGGGGCGGTGGCGGGGCCCGGCCGAAGCTGGAGCACGCCTATCTGGAGCTGCGCACCCCGCCGCCGGGCGGCAGTCTGACGCCGGGCGCGCCTTGCGGGCGGATCGGCTTCCAGTTCAATCCCAAGGAGCTGTCGCTGACCAAGGCGGCGGCCTGGCAGCGGACTCCGGCGAAGGGGGCGAAGAGCGCGGGGCCGCCCGAGTACCAGGGTCCGCAGCCCAGCAAGCTGACGGTGGAGATGTTCTTCGACGCGAGTGACACCCAGGACACCAGTGTGGTGACCGCGGTAGAGAAGCTGTTCGCGTGCTGTGTGCCGACCAGTGAGACACGGCAGCAGCAACGGGCCTCGCCGCCGTGGGTGGTCTTCCACTGGGGCGGGCTCACCGGTTTCCCCGGGTATGTCAGCCAGGTGCAGGCGAAGTACACCCTGTTCACCACCTCGGGGGTGCCGATCCGGGCGGTGTGCCAGGTCACGATGGAGGAGATCACCGGGGAGACCCCGGGTCAGAACCCCACCTCGGGAGCGCTGCACGCACGGCGGGTGCACCGGGTGCGCGCCGGGGACACGCTGGCGCTGCTGGCCTGGCGCGAGTACGGAGACCCGGCGGCCTGGCGGACGATCGCGGAGGCGAACGGGATCGACGATCCGATGCGGCTGCCCGAGGGCCGTGAGCTGCTGCTTCCCGCACCGGACGAGCTGGGGCGGGGCGAGGGCGGCGGCGACGGACACGACGGGGGTCGGTGAGGCCGGTCATGGTCAATGAGAGCGTCGCCAAGGTCCTGGTGGTGGAGTTCGACGGCCGTCCGCTGCCGCCCGCGGTGGCGAACACTCTGGTCGAGGGGTATGTGGACGACAGCCGTACGCTGCCGGACCTGTTCGTGCTGCGCTTCCGGGACCCCGGTCGGGTGCTGCTGGGGCAGACGGGGGTGCGGATCGGGACCCCGGTGCGGCTGCTGGCCGGGGCCGGTGGCGGCCCCTCGCCGCGTCCGCTGATCACCGGGAGTGTGACGGCGCTGGAGGTGGAGATCGACGACACCGGCACCTTCACGGTGGTGCGGGGTCTGGACGAGTCGCACCGTCTCTTCCGCGGGCGTCGGGTGGCGAGCTACCAGAACATGACGCTCGCCGACATCTGTGTCCGGGTGGCGCGGCAGGCGGGGCTGAAGCCGGGGACGGTGGAGGTGGCGGGTCCGGTCCTCGAGCATGTGGCCCAGCCGAACGTCAGCGACTGGGAGTTCCTGCGGTCGCTGGCCGAGGAGGCGGGCGCGCAGATCCATGTGACGGACGGCCGGCTGCATGTCGTGAGGCCCACGGCGGCGGATGCCGCTCCGGAGACGTCCGCGCGTGCCGAGCGGGACCCTCTGGTCCTGGAGATGGGTGACAATCTGCTGCGCTGCCGGGCCGGGGTGTCCGCCGCCGAGCAGGTGTCGGCGGTCGAGGTGCGGGGCTGGGACGTACGGGCCAAGCAGCCGCTGGTCGGGCGTGCCGACGCGGGTACCGCGACGACGCTCCAGCTGGGGGTGACGGCGGCCGAGGTGGCACAGCCGTTCGGCGAAGCCGAGTTCGTGGTGTCGGACGCGCCGTACGACAACCAGGCCCGGGTGGACCAGGCGGCGAAGGCTCTCGCGGCGCGGATCGCGGGGTCGTTCGCCGAGCTGGAGGCGGTGATCCGGGGCAATCCTGAGGTGCGGGCGGGCGGTGCGGTCGCTCTGGCGGGGGTGGGCGCGCCCTTCGAGGGCCGGTACACGGTGACCTCCTCACGGCATGTGTTCGATCCGGTCCGCGGCTATGAGACCTGGGTGACGGTCTCCGGCGAGCAGGAGCGTTCGCTGTTCGGGCTGTCCGGCGGCGGGGCGGGGGCGGGCTCGCGGTGTCCGGGGCTGGCGAACGGCACGGTGACGGACACCAAGGACCCGGAGGGTCTTGGCCGGGTCAAGGTGCGCTTCCCGTGGCTGTCCGACGCCTATGCGAGCGACTGGGCGCGGACCGCGCAGGCGGGCGGGACCGGCGGCGGGGAGGCGTTCATCCCGGAGGTCGGCGACGAGGTGCTGGTCGGGTTCGAACAGGGGCATCTGGACCGTCCCTATGTGCTCGCCGGTCTCTACAACGGTCAGGACAGGCCTGGCCAGGGGAAGGGTCAGGGTCAGGGCGCGGCGGGGCAGCCCGGCAGTGGGGGCGGCCAGGGGGACGAGGCGGAGGCGGTGGACCCGACGAGCGGAGCCGTCAACAAGCGGGCGTTCGGCTCCCGCGGGGGCAACAAGCTGGAACTGCTGGACGCGGCGAACGGCCCGCAAGGCGTACGGCTGGTGACGGGCGACGGCAAGCTGAGCATCAGCCTCGACCGCAGGGGCACCACCGTCGTGGTGCACAGCGACGGCAGGGTGGAGATCGAGGCGAAGGAGCAGGTCTCGATCAGGGCGGGCAGCGGGGTGGCGCTGGACGCGGGCGGCGGCACGTTGGAGCTGACCGGCGACTCGGTGAAGCTCACGGCCCGCACCGGGGTCCGGGTGGACGGTGGCACCGGCGAGCTGAAGCTCACCACGGGCGGCTCGGTGGAGGTGCGGGGCAACCAGGTGGCGGTGGGCGGTGACACCCGCACCGAGCTCAAGGGCGGCAGCACGCTGACCGTCAACGCACCGATGGTGCGCATCAACTGAACGGCTCCCGGTGAACCGGCCAGCGGCACGGCAGTCGACGGCACGGCACAGCACAGCAGCGCGGCGCACAGGACAGCACGGCACCGGACGGACCAGGACCAGGCAGGGGGCACAGCACATGCCAGCAGCCGCACGCGTCGGCGATCCCACCGGGCATCCCGGGGTGATCGGCCCGCCCGGAGAGCCCACGGTGCTGATCGGCGGGCAGCCCGCGGCCACGGTGGGTACCGCGCACCAGTGCTCCTCGCCCGCCGCGCACGCCCCGTCCGCCCTTGCCCCGCCCGGCAGTTCGAGCGTGCTCATCGGGGGACGTCCTGCCGGCCGGGTCGGCGATACGGCGGGCTGCGGCTCACCGGTCCTGTCCGGGTGCCCGAGCGTGCAGATCGGAGGGTGAGGCATGGGACGGCAGTTCATCGGCGCGGGCTGGGCGTTCCCGCCGCGTACGGACGCCACCGGAAGCATCGCGCTGGTCCGGAACGAGCGTGAGATCGAGGAGTCGATCCGGCTGATCCTGGCCACCTCGCCCGGCGAGCGGCCGATGCGCCCGGAGTTCGGATGCGCCCTCGGCGACTATGTGTTCGCGCCCGCGGACGCCGGTACGGCCGGTCAGCTCGCCTACGAGGTGCGGCTCGCCCTGGAGCGGTGGGAGCCGCGCATCGAGGTGGCGGAGGTGGCCGTGCGGTTCGACGCGGCGGACGACGGGGTGCTCTACATCGACGTCGGATACGCGGTGCGCGGCACCAACGACCCGCGCAACCTGGTGTTCCCGTTCTATGTGATCCCGGACGGCGAGGGGTCCGCATGACGCTGCCCAGCCCCGATCTGGACGACCGGCGCTTCCAGCAACTGGTGGACGAGGCCAAGCGGCTGGTGCAGCAGCGCTGCCCCGAGTGGACCGACCACAATGTCTCCGATCCCGGTGTGACGCTGATCGAGGCGTTCGCCACCATGGTCGACCAGCTCGTCTACCGGCTGAACCGGGTACCCGACAAGAACTATCTGGCCTTTCTGAACCTCATCGGGGTGCGGTTGTATCCGCCGACGGCCGCGCGCACCGAGACCACGTTCTGGCTGTCCGCGCCGCAGCCGGACACGGTGCGCGTCGCGGCCGGGACGGAGGTGGCCACCGTGCGCACCGAGACCGAGGAGGCGGTGGTGTTCACCACCGGACGGGATCTGTCGGTCCTGCCGTGCACGTTGTCCCGCCTTGTCGCCTGGCCGGCCTCCGGGACCGCCGCCGACCGATCCCAGGAGCTGGCTCTCGGCCGCGATGTGCCGTGTTTCAGCCCGACGCCCACGCCCGGGGACTCTCTGTGCGTCGGGCTGTCCCGACCGGTGCCCGGCTGCGCGGTGGTGCTGCGTCTGGACTGCCGGGTGGACGGCGTCGGTGTCGATCCCCGCCGCCCGCCGCTGGTCTGGGAGGCCTGGGACGGCGCCGCCTGGGCGGAGTGCGAGGTCGAGAAGGACGACACCGGCGGGTTCAACAAGGCCGGCGAGATCATCCTGCATGTGCCCGCCACCCACACCGCCTCGGTGGTGACCGGGCACTCCGGCGGCTGGCTGCGCTGCCGTCTGGTGGAGGCCGCGGTGGACCAGCCCGCCTATGTCGCCTCCCCGACGGTCCGCCGGGCGAGCGCGTTCACCATCGGCGGCACGGTGGAGGCCGCGCACGCCGAGACCGTCGTGGAGGAGGTCCTGGGCCTGTCGGAGGGGGTGCCGGGGCAGGGCTTCCGGGTGGCCCGGCCGCCGGTGGTGGCGGGCGAGGAGGCCTTCGTGGTGGAGGTGGCCGAGGGACACGGCTGGGTGGAGTGGATCCGGGTGGACGACTTCGCGCACTCCACCGCGTACGACCGCCACTTCACCCTGGACCCCAACTCCGGGCAGGTGGACTTCGGTCCGGCCGTGCGGGAGCAGGACGGCACGCTGCGTCTGTACGGGGCGGTGCCGCCGAAGGGCGCCCCGGTGCGGGTGCGGTCCTACCGTACGGGCGGCGGACGGCGGGGCAATGTGGCGCGGGGTGCGCTGCGGGTGCTGCGCAGTTCGCTGCCGTTCGTGGCACGGGTGGAGAACCGTCGTCCGGCGCTGGGCGGGGTCGACGGCGAGACGGTGGAGAACGCGCGGGTGCGGGGACCGATGACGCTGCGCACCCTGCACCGGGCGGTGGTGCCGCGCGACTACGAGTTGCTGGCGCGCGAGGTGGCACCGGACGCCGCCCGGGTGGCATGCGTCCCGGCGGGGCCGGCCGGGACCGGGGAGCCGTCCGAACAGGCGGGCGGAGTACGGCTGTTGGTGGTACCGGCCGGTCGTGACGACGAGCAGGGGCGGATCCGCTTCCAGGAGCTGATCCCACCGCGGGACACCCTCGCGATGATCGCGGCCCATCTGGACGAACGGCGTCCGATCGGCACCCGGCTGGTCGTGGAACCGCCCTACTACCAGGGGGTCACCGTGGTGGCCTCGGTGGTGCCGGGCCGCGGGGCGGCGGCCGACGGACTGCGGGAGGCGGCGCTGGCCGCCCTGTACGGCTACTTCAATCCGCTGACCGGCGGCCCCGACGGCCGGGGCTGGCCGTTCGGGCGGCCCGTGCACTCCGGGGAGGTGTTCGCGGTGCTGCAACGGGTGTCCGGCGTCGACCTGGTCGAGGACGTACGGCTGTTCCCCGCGGACCCGGTCACCGGACGGCGCGGCGAGGCCGCCACCAGGATCGAACTCGACCGGCACGCCCTGGTGTTCAGCTACGAACACCAGGTGCGGGTGAGGGAGGCATGAGTGCGCGGAACGCTTCCGGGGCTGCCGACGCCGCACCCCCTGCTGCATCAGCTGCCCGCGGTCTATCTGGACCAGCCGTTCCTCGAGAGGTTCCTGGGCGCGCTGGACGAGGTGCTGGCGCCGGTGCTGCTCACCCTGGACAACCTGCCCGCGCACCTGGATCCGCGCACCGCTCCCGAGGACCTGCTGGAGTGGCTGGCGGGATGGGTGGCGGCGGAGGTGGACGGGGAGCGGTCGGCCGACCGGCGCCGCGCGGTGGTGGCCGGCGCGGTGGCCCGGCACCGTCGGCGGGGCACCCGGGCGGGTCTGGCCGCGGCGATCCGGGTGGAGACCGGCCTGGAACCCGAGATCAGTGAGAGCGGCGCCACCTCCTGGTCCGGTGAGCCGGGGTCGGCGCTGCCCGGTTCGGCGCGGCCCTGGGTGCGGGTGCGGGTCCGGGTGGCGGACGTGCGGGCCGTGGCACCGGCCCGGGCCCGGCTGGAGCGTCTGCTGGCCGCGGAGGTGCCCGCGCAGGTCGGGTACGCGGTGGAGGTCATGACGGCGGACGGGACGGAGGCGTGATGATCTGCCCCGACTGCGGCCACCGCAATGCGCCCGGTATCCGCTTCTGCGCGTCCTGCGGGGCGTTTCTGGCGTGGGAGGACGAGGAGCGTGGCGGGGATCCGCCTTCCACCGCTGTTCCGGACGCCCCACCGCCTGTTCCGGACGCCTTACCGCCTGTTCCGGACGCCCCACCACCGCCCGCCGCGCCACAGCCGCCTACGACCGTGCCCTCGTCCGGCACCACCCCAGCGGCAACGACCTCCTCCCCCGTCGCAAGGAACGGGGCGCCGCCGCCTTCGACGCCCCCCGAGGTCGCCCCGCGGCGGCCCGACGATCCGCCGCGGCGCCCGCCCGACCCCACGACCGGGCACGACGGGGGCACCCGGCCGGAGCCGCGGCCCGTGATACCGCCCCGGCCGGTCGCCCCACCGAGGATCCCCGCCCGCCCCTGCCCGAGCTGCCGTGCGGAGAATCCGGTCGACCGGCGGTTGTGCCTCCGCTGCGGGGCCCTGCTCGACCCCGAGCGGCCGGCCGGCCGGGTGGCCCGGCCGCCCTGGTGGCGCCGGATCCTGCCGGGCCGCGAGCGGCTCCCGCTGGCCGCCGGGAGCAGACCCGGGGCGCGGGCCTGGCGCCGGCCGCGGTTGGCGCTGCCGGTGTTCCTGGTCGTGCTGGCCCTCGTGGCATGGCTGGCCCGGGCACAGCTTTCCGAGCTGTTCACCTTCGCCGAGGACAGCGCCGGTGATCCCAAACCGCTGCACCCCACGCAGGCGCGCGCCTCCAGTCAGGCACGGTCCCACGGGGCGCAGGCGGCTTTCGACGGCTTCAACAACCGCTACTGGGCACCGGCCGCCCCGGGCTCCGGAACGGGGCAGTATCTGGAAGCCGGGTTCGAACACCCGGTGCGGTTGCGGAAGCTTCTGATCACTTCGGGGAGTTCGGCGAAACCGGACGAGTTCCTCCGTCAGGCGCGGCCCTCGGAGATCACCGTCACCCTGGTCTCCGCGCAGGGCGAGCGCACCACGAAGGACCTGCACCTCGACGACACACCCGGCCAGCAGAGCTTCGATGTCCAGGGCTCCGATGTGACACGGGTACGGCTGACGGTGCAGGCCGCCTACGGCGCCCGGCAGGACCGCCGGGTCGCCATCGCCGAGGTGGAGTTCTTCGGACGTCAGTGACGCGGGAGGACGGCTCGGCGCACCGCTCAGTGCACGGAGAGGCCGCCGTCGACGAAGATCGCCTGTCCGGTGACATAGACGGAGGCGCGGCTCGCCAGAAACACCGCCGCCCCCTCGAAGTCCTCGGCCAGTCCGTTGCGTCCGGTCAGCGTGCGGGCGGCGAGCGCCGCCATCCTCTCGGGGTCGGACGACAGACGCGCGTTGAGCGGTGTGGCGACGAACCCCGGCACGAGCGTGTTGCAGGTGACGCCGTACGGGGACCAGGCCTCGGCCTGGGAACGGGCCAGCGACTCCAACGCCCCCTTGGACACGCCGTAGGCGCCGCTCTGGACGAAGGCCCGGTGGGCCTGCTGGGAGGTGATGTGGATGATCCGTCCGAAGCCGCGTTCGGCCATGCCGGGCCCGAACCGCTGTCCCAGCAGATAGGGCGCCTCCAGGTTCACCGCCATCGTGGCGTCCCAGGTCGCCTCGTCCAACTCGCCCATCGGGGGCCGCAGATTGATCCCGGCGGAATTGACGAGGATGTCGGGCTCACCGAAGGCCCGGACGGCCTCCTCGGCCGCCGCGCGCACCCCGTCGCGCGTGCTCAGATCGGCGCTCACCCGGGCCACCCGGCAGCCGTCCGCCGTGAGCTCGTCCACGGTCGCGGCCAGCTCCGCCTCCCGGCGCGCCACGATCACCACGCTCGCCCCCGCCCGCGCGAGAGCCCCGGCGATGGCCCGGCCGATACCGGAACTTCCCCCGGTCACCACGGCCACCCGGTCGTCCAGCGAGAACAGCTCGGAGAGGTATGCCTGCGAAGTCATTCCCGTACCCTAGGGCCGCGCCCACGGCGATGGATTCCCGGGGTGACCTGGGCTCTTCCGGGCCGGTCCGGAAGCAGCGGCCGTGCGGCGGCCGCGAGGGCACGGCCCCCGAGGGCACCGGCTCGCGCCGTTGCGGCCTGGCGGGGACAATCCTTCCGGGTTGCCTGTTTCCCCGGGTCGAAACCAGGGCGAGAGGGACAACTCCGTGAGGACGGGCGGGTGCCTTCCGACCCGGATCACCCGGGTGGCGCAGCCGGGCGGGACGGGTGAGGCTGTCGGTAGAGCCGTGTTCTCCCGGCCCCGGGAGAACGTTCCGTCTTCTCGGACCTGGGAGGATCCCAATGTCCGCACGCATACGAACCCTTGGCGTCTCCCTCGCGATCTGCGGCACCGTACTGGCCGGCACCGCCGCGGGCCCTGGCGCCGACGTCGCACAGGCCGCCGGAAAGGCCGCTGTCGCCCAGCAGACCGACAGTTCGCTCACGGCTTCCGCGTCCTCTGTGACCACCGCCGAGCATCAAAGGTTCGCCAAGACCCGATTCGTGATCAACGCGGGGCTCGCGGCCGGGGCCACCTACGAGTGGATCATAAAACCGTGGAAGGCGGGCGCCTTCAAGAAGGGCGCGCACGGGCGGACGAGCTCCCTCATCAAGGCGGGCCTCGCGGGTGCCTTCGCCTACAACCGGCTCAGGGCGGCTCAGCACAATGCGCAGGGCGATCCCACGCTCTCCAGGGCCATGGCTCCGCTCAATTCGGGCATCAACGACCTCAAGCACCTGCCGTCCAAGCTCCGTTCGGGCGACACCTCGGCCGCGAGCTCCTTCGACAACGTCATCAATCAGGTGAAGGACGCGGGCCACAGCGCGGGGGCCCCGGTCAAGAACCGGGTCCCGTCGTGGGAGCAGCTCATATCGGGCGCGCACGGCGCGCACTGACCCGGACCGCCATCCTTCCGCGCATACCGTTCGGCCGGCCCGCTCGAGACGATGCCGTATCGGGCCGGCCCTGCGCGGCGGGTGCCGGACGCTCCTCCAGGGACAGCTGAACCCGGCAGCAGCGGCTGCCGGGTCCAGGGGGTGTCCCGGGGGCGGGTGACGACCCGGCCGGCGTCAGGGCCTCGGGGTCCTCGCCGGTCCGCGGCGGCGCGGAGACCGGCGAGTCGTCCCGGGGGCGCGTCCCACGGCCCCCGGGGACACCGGGTGGAGCGGACGGACCGTCAGCCGGCGGCCGCGGCCTTGTCGGCGGCCTGGTCGTCCGTCGCCGCTCCGGCCTTTGCGGAGGCGTCGTCGCGGGCCCCTGCCTCGAAGCCACGGAGCGGAACCTGACGGATCATCAAGGCGATCAGCAGACCCACGACGGCCACCACCGCGCCCCAGGTGAAGACGGCGCTGACGCCGTCGGTGACGGCCTGCTGGAACACCCGGCGGACCGCCTCGGGCAGGCTCTTGAGGATCTCCGGGGTCATCTGCGACACCGAGCCCGACCCGCCGGAGCCGGCCGCCATGCCGCCGTGCGAGGCGACGGAGTCGGTGAGGGTGGTGGCGTAGATGGAACCCAGCAGGGAGACGCCCAGGGAACCGCCCATGTTGCGCAGGAAGGTCGCGGCGCCGGTGGCGGCGCCCATGTCCTTCAGCGGGGCGTTGTTCTGCGCGATCAGCATGGTGGTCTGCATCAGACAGCCCATGCCGGCGCCGAGGACGACCATGTACAGCGAGGTGACGGTGCGTGAGGTGCCGATGTCCATGGTGGCGAACAGGGCGAGACCGGCGGCCATCAGGACGCTTCCGGCGATGGGCCAGAGGCGGTAGTTGCCGGTACGGCTGATCACGGCACCGCCGGCCAGCGAGAGCACCATGGAGGAGAGCATCATCGGCATCAGCAGCAGACCGCTGTTGGTGGCGGAGGAGCCCTGGACGAACTGCTGGAACTGCGGCAGGAAGGTCACCCCGCCGAAGAGGGCGAAGCCGACGATGAAGCTGAGCGCCCCGGCCAGGGAGAAGTCACGGTTGGCGAAGACCGACAGCGGCATGATCGGCTCGACGGCACGGCGTTCGACGAACACGAAGGCGACGAAGGCCACCACGGTCACCACGGCCAGACCGATGATCTCCGCCGAGGCCCAGTCGTACTCGTTGCCGCCCCAGCTGGTGATCAGGACCAGCGCGGTGATCCAGACGGTGAGCAGGGCCGCCCCGGTCCAGTCGATGCGCACCGGTCCGCCGCTGCCGCGGCCCAGCTTGGCCAGGGTGAACCAGCACACCAGCAGCGCGACGACACCCAGCGGCAGATTGACGTAGAAGGCCCAGCGCCAGCTGAGATGGTCGGTGATGAATCCACCGGCCAGCGGCCCGCCGATCATGGCGACCGGCATCACGGACATCATGACGCCCTGGTACTTGCCGCGTTCACGCGGCGGCACGATCTCGGCCAGCACCGACATGACGCCCACCATCAGACCGCCGGCGCCCAGGCCCTGGATCGCGCGGAAGCCGACCAGCTCGCCCATGTTCTGCGACATGCCGCACAGCGCCGAGCCGACCAGGAAGATCACGATGGAGGCCACAAAGGTGATCCGGCGGCCGAGCAGGTCACCGAGCTTGCCCCAGATGGGGGTGGCGGCGGTGGAGGCCAGGATGTAACCGGTGGTGACCCAGGCCAGATGGTTGAGTCCGCCCAGGTCACCCACGATCGTGGGCAGGGCGGGTGCCACGATCATGTTGTCGAGCATGGCCAGCAGCAGCGCGATGACCAGACCGCTCATCGTCACCATGATCTCGCGATGGGTGAACCGGGGCGGTGACTCCTGGTCGGGAATGGCTGCGGTCGACGCCATGGCACTGCCTTTCTGGGACTTTCTCGGAAAACGTGAGGTATGGCAGGTGGCGGGGCCCCGCACATGACACACCCGTCCCGCAGCGCCTGCGTGGACGGACGGTGCACGGGAGGCGGTCCTGCTCCGGGTGGGAGCCCGAGGAGGGGCCGAGAGGCTTCCGTGCGACGGGTGCGGCCGAGGAAACAACGCCACCTACCGGCCGTTCAGTAATTTACTTGCCGGACGGTAAGCTGGCAAGCGAGACCCCCCGACGACGACGCTTGTCGCGCACGGCAACAGAAGGAAGGCGGATGGTGATGGCGGGCGCAGGACACCGGCGAGGCAGTGACACCAAGGCCGAGATCCGGAAGGTGGCCCTGGAGCTGTTCGCCCAACAGGGCTACGAGGCCACCTCCCTGCGAGAGATCGCCGAGCGCCTGGGCATCACCAAGGCGGCGCTGTACTACCACTTCAACGGCAAGGAGGACATCGTCCGCTCGCTGTTCGCCGAGCATCTGGCGGCCCTGGACGACCTGGTCGACTGGGCCCGCGACCAGCCTCCCGGCCCGCAGCTGCGCACCCAGGCCATCGACCGGATGATCGACCTGGTCTCCCGGGAGGGCCTGCAGGCCGTGCGGTTCGCCGTCACCAACCAGCATGTGGTGCAGGACCTCCATCCCGGCAAGGAGAACGTCTTCGGGCGGCTGAATGCCCTGTTCGACGCCCTCACCGGCCCCGACGCCTCCGTGGAGGAGGCGCTGCGCATCCGTATGGCCCTGTTCAGCGTCAATCTCGCCTTCTTCGCGGCCCAGGGGCTGGACGCGACCGACGAGCAGGTCACCGCCGCCGCCCGGGACATCGCCCAGCTGCTGAATCCACCGGCCGCCACCCCCTCCGCACCCCCGGGGGGTGACCTCCCCTCGGCGGCGGACCACGCCGACGCGGACAGCGGGAGAGGATGAGGGCGGGCATCGTCATGAACGACGGCACCAAACGGCAGCGCCGCGGGGACACCCGCCGACGCGTCCAGGAAACGGCCCTCGCGCTGTTCTCCGAACAGGGATACGAGAGGACCTCGCTGCGGGAGATCGCCGAGGCGCTCGATGTGACGAAGGCGGCGCTGTACTACCACTTCCGGGCCAAGGAGGACATCCTCATCAGCCTCTTCGAGGACCTGAACCGGCCGATCGACGAACTGGTCGAGTGGGCGCGGCGTCAGCCACCCTCCCTGGAGACCAAACAGGAGTTCCTGCTCCGCTACAGCCGTGCCCTCACCGACGCCGCACCGCTCATCCGGTTCATGCAGGAGAACCAGGCCGCCGTGCGCGAACTGCGTATCGGCGGAATGTTCAAGGACCGGGTGACCGCCCTGATGGACGTCCTCCAGGAGCCCGGGGCCTCCCTGCCCGACCGGGTCCGCTGCGTCGCCGCCCTGATCACGATGCACCTCGGCCTGCTGACCCTCACGGAGGCCGAGGGGGACCCCGAGAGCAAACACCGTGCCGTGCTCACCGTCGCCAGCGAACTGATCGCCCAGGCACACCACGCCTCGGCCCCGCCGCGCCCCGGGAGACCGCACACCGACCCGCCCGGGACGACCGGGAAGCCGCCGAAGGAGCCGCTCACCAGCTGACGGGGAGGGTCAGGGGGGACTTGCTCGGGGAGGCGTCGTCCCAGGTGGGGTGGCGCCCCTCGGGGAGATGGAGATCCGGGAGGCGGTCGAAGAGCGTCTCCAGGCACACGGTCATCTGAGCCCGTGCCAGATGGGCGCCGATGCAGTTGTGTGCTCCTCGGCCGAAGGTGAGATGGGGGTTGTCCGCGCGGCAGAGATCGAGCCGCTCCGCCGCGACGAACACCCGTTCGTCGCGGTTGGCCGCGGCGAGTACGGGAAGCACGGCGTCGCCCGCGTGGACGCTGCGGCCGTGCAGCTCGAAGTCCTCGGCGGCCTGGAGGACCACCACTCCGTTCATCACCGGGACAAAGCGCAGCAGTTCCTCCACCGCGCCGGGCATCAGCTCGCGGTGGTCCCGCAGCCGGGCGTACTGGCCGGGCTCGGTCAGCAGGGTCAGCACGGCGTCGGCCAGGAACATGGTGCTCGTCCGATAGCCGGCGACCAGCATGGAGAGCCCGAAGTTCACCACGCTCTCCTCGTCCAGGGCGCCCCGCTCACGCGCCTCGACCAGCCGGGAAAGGACGTCGGCGGCGGGCTCCCGCCGCTTGCGGTCGAGCAGCGAGGTGATGTATTCGCGCAGCTGAGCGCCGGCCTCACGGCCCTCCTCCAGGGTGAGCAGCGCTCCGAGAGCGGCGTCCGCCTTGGGCAGGAAGAAGTGGCGGTCCTCGTAGGGGATGCCCACCAGGTCGCACATCACCAGCAGCGGAAAGTGCTCCAGGAATCCTCTGACCAGGTCGCCCGGCCGGCCGCCCGCGATGAACGCGTCGAGCAGCCGGTCGGCCGCCTCCCGGACGGCGGGGAGCCGGGACCGGACGGAGCGGACGCTGAACGGCTCGGCCAGGGCCCGGCGCAGGGCCGCGTGCCGGGGGCCGTTCAGTTCCATCATCGTGGTCAGCCCTGGTTCGCCCGGGGCGGCGGCCCGGTCGGGCCGGGGCGGCCAGTCGTCGATGGTGGGCCTGATCAGCCGGGGGTCGGCCACCAGGCCCCGGACGTCCTCGTACCGGGTGGCGTACCAGGCGGTGACGCCCATCGGCAGCCGGACCTCGGCCAGCGGGCACTCCCGGCGCAGCCGGGGGTAGTTCACCGGCGGCCCCATGGTGCCCGGCGGCGGGATGGGCAGGTCGATGGCGGGGATGCCGGCGTCGCCGGCGGATCGGGGCGGTGTGCTGCTCACGGTCGGTGCTCCCCTGGTCGGGTACGGGGTAACCGGATCGGGCCGGGTCACCAGCTGACCGGCAGGGACAGCGGTGACTTGGTCACGGATTCGTCGTCCCAGAGCGGTTCCTGCCCTTCGGCCGGGTGCAGTCGGGGGAAGCGGTCGAGCAGTGCCTCCAGTCCGACGGTCACTTCGGCGCGGGCCAGATGGGCGCCCAGGCAGTTGTGGGTCCCCCGGCCGAAGGCGAGGTGACCGTTCGCGGTCCGGCGCAGGTCGAGCCGGTCGGCGTCGGCGAAGACACGCTCGTCACGGTTGGCGGAGGCCGGCACGGGGATGACGGCGTCGCCCGTGCGGATGGTCTGCCCGTGCACGTCGAAGTCCTCGGTGGCCAGCAGGATCACCGTGCCGTTCATCACCGGCATGAAGCGCAGGCACTCCTCCACCGCGCCGGGCATCAGCTCCCGGTGGTCACGCAGTTGGGCCCACTGGTCCGGCCCGTGCAGCAGGGTGTGCACCGAGTCGGCCAGGCAGAAACTGCTGATGCCGAAGCCGACGGTGAGCATGGACAGCCCGAAGGCCATCACATCGTCCGGGGTCAGTGCCCCGTCGTCGCCGGCGCGGATCAGCCGGGTCAGGACGTCCTCGCCGGGCCGCTTCCGTTTACGGGCGATGAGTCCGGCCATGTAGTCGCCCAGCAGAAAGGTGAGCCGGTGTCCCTCCTCGGCGGTCACCATCCCGCCGAGGGCCGCGTCCAGCAGCGGCAGGAACCGGTCCCGGTCCTCGAAGGGGATGCCCACCAGGTCGCACATGACGACCAGCGGGAACGGCTCGGTGAAGCCGGCCACCAGATCGCCGGGGCTGCCGCGTTCCTGGAACGCCTCCAGCAGGTGCTCGGCGAGCCGGCGGATGCGCGGCAGATGGCTCCGTACGGACCGGGAGCTGAACGGCTGGGCCAGGGCCCGCCGCAGGGCCGCGTGCCGGGGTCCGTCCAGTTCCGCGATGGTGACCAGGCGCGGCCCGTCCTCGGCGTCGCCCTGCCCGGGGCGGGAGGGCCAGTCGCTGATGCTGGGTCTGATCAGCCGGGGGTCCGCGAACAGTTCCCGGACGTCCTCGTACCGGGTGGCGTACCAGGCGGTCGCGTCCATCGGCATCCTGACCCTGGCCATCGGGCAGCTCTGGCGCAGCTGTGCGCATTTCTCGGGCGGCCCCATGGTGCCCGGCTGCGGGAGCGGGAAGTCCAGGACCTCCGTCTCGGGGCCGGATGCCCGTGCGCCTGGGCGCTGTGGAGTCATGCTCGCTCCTCTTCCGAGTTGCGTCTTCCGAGGTTGCGTCCGGGGTCGCGCCCGTCACGGGCGCTCGATGTAGCCGGTGGTGTAGAAGTACTCCAGATAACGGTCCAGCAGGTCCGCGTCCACGGGCGGGCAGTGCAGGCCGGTGCCCGCCAGGTCGCTCTCGACGTGCTCGCGCCCCACGGTCGGGAAGGTGCCCTCGAAGTACATCTCCTTGACGGAGATGTCCGCCTGCTTGCAGCGGTCCACGCACAGGGAGACGAACGGGGCGGTGGGGCTGGTGGGGTTCTGCGCGACATGGCGGACGAGTTCGTCCACCCATTCCTCGTAGGGGAGGCGCTGGATGTGATGGCCGCCCGCGTCCATCCGGTCGAGCATGTCGCGCAGGCTCGCCGGGTGGGGGCTGGTCATGTGATAGGTCCGGCAGGTGGCGGGGTGCTCGGTGGCGATGTGCACCACCGCCTCGGTCAGGAAGTCCACCGGGACGAAGTCCAGCGGCAGCGGGATGTCGGGGGCCAGCCCGGTCTCGGCGATCGTCTTGAACAGCGAGCAGATCGCGGTGTCGGTGTTGCACGCGCCGGTGCGCCGGTCGCCGGTGATCTCGTACGGCCGGTAGACCGCCAGCGGAAGCCCCTGGCCCGCGGCGTCGCGCAGCACCTCCTCGGCCACCCATTTGCTCTCGGCGTAGCCCATGGTGAGCTGGTCGGCGTGGTCGAGCGGCAGGTCCTCGTCCACCTGCCGGACGCCGGCGGTGCCGAAGCCGGCCAGCACCGCGATGGTGGAGAAGAAGTGCACGGGCACGGCACGACCGGCCACCAGCCGGACGAGCTGTCGGGTGCCCTCCACGTTGGCGCGGCGCAGCGCCTCGTACGGGTAGAGGAAGTTGACCTGCGCCGCCGAGTGCAGCACCAGGTCGAGGCCCTCGGCGAGTTCCTCGGCGCGGCCCGGTTCCAGGCCGAGGCCGGGCTCGTTGAGGTCCCCGGGGAAGCAGTCGATGCGGTCGGCGGTCCCCGTGGTGTCCAGGCCGAAGCGGGCCAGGTTCCGCATCACCTTCTGCCGGGCGTGGCCGGTGTCGCGGCCGCGCACCGGGCAGTGCACCCGGGCGTCGGTGCGGTGCAGCAGCCGGTCCAGCAGGAAGGCCCCGACGAAGCCGGAGGCGCCGGTCAGCAGCACCTCACGGGGGTGCCGCCAGTCCGGCCGGGGACCGCGTGGCGGCGGCAGGGTGAAGCCGAGCCGCGCCTCGGCGCGGAAGTCCACGGTGCCGGTGTCGGGGGCCGCCCCGGCCCGCTGGTCCTGGACGGTGCCGAGGGCGATGACGGCGGCCGTGAAGTCCTCCAGGGTGGGTGAGCGCAGCAGGCTGTGGACCAGGGTGCGGCCGTGCCGGGCGTCGAGGCCGAAGGCGGTCAGGGTGCGGGTGACCACCTCGGCCGCCAGCAGGGAGTCGCCGCCGATGTCGAAGAAGCTGTCCCCGGGCGCCGGTTGCACTCCCAGGACGAGCTGCCAGATCCGGGCCGGGGTCTCCCGCGGGCCGAGCCCGGGGGGCTGCTCCGGCGCGGGGGCGAGGGTCGCCTTGGCGGCCGCGAGGCCGCGCAGCCGGCGGCGGTCGACCTTGCCTCCCGAGGTCACCGGGAACTGCCCGATCTCCACCAGCCGGGTGGGCACCGCGGGGGCGGGCAGCCAGGCGGCGAGTCCGCCGCGGATACGGTCCACCGGCAGGGTCTGTCCCGGGTGAGCGGGTGTCACATAGCCGATCAGGTTGTCGCCCTCCAGTTCGACGACGGCCTCACCGATGGCGTCGTCGGCGCGCAGCCGGGCCTCGATCTCGTCGGGTTCGATGCGGTGGCCGCGCAGTTTGATCTGCCGGTCGACCCGTGCCCGGTACTCCAGTACGCCGTCCGGGCGCCGGACCACCCGGTCGCCGGTGCGGTAGAGCCGGGTGCCGGATTCGAAGAGGTCGTCGACGAAGCGCTCGGCGGTCAGCTCGGGGTCGCCGAGGTATCCGAGGGCGAGCCCGTCCCCGCCGACCAGGAGTTCGCCCTCCTCACCGATCTCGGCGAGTGTGTCGTCCGCGCGCACCACATAGCAGGTGGAGTTCTCCAGCGGGCGGCCGATCGGTACCGCCGTCGCCTCGGACGACAGATCGTGCACCAGGTGCGCGGTGGAGACCACGCTGTTCTCGGTCGGGCCGTAGAAGTTGACCACGGTGGTGTCCGGGCAGGCGGACAGGATCGCCCTGGCCAGTTCGGGGTCCATCGCCTCGCCGCCGGCCGAGGCGAACCGCAGGGACCGCAGTGCCGACGGCCGGGTGCGCCCGATGTGGTGGAACACTCCGGTGGTCAGATAGGCGACGCTGACCCGTTCGGCCAGCAGCCGGGACTCCAGGGCGGCCGGTGACAGCAGCTCTTCCTGCTCGGCGATCACCACACAGGCACCGGCGAGCAGCGTGGACCAGATCTCGATGGTGGAGGCGTCCGAGGAGAGGCCGTAGGCGTGCAGGACCCGCTCGCCGGGCCGGGGCCGCTGCCACACCAGGTCGGAGCCGGCCAGCCGGACCACTCCGCAGTGCGGGATCGCCACCGGTTTGGGGCGGCCGGTCGAGCCGGAGGTGAACATCACATAGGCGCAGTCGGTGGGGAGCACCTCGGCCCGCGGGGCCTCGGCCGGCCCGGCGGATGGCGCCGATCTGCCCAGGTCGATACGGGTACGCACCCGCCGGATGCGGCAGATGCTGCCGGGCAGGGTCACCACGGTGTGCACCCCCGCGTCCTCGGCCATCGCCTGCAGCCGTCCGGGCGGTGAGGCGTCGTCGAGCGGGACGTACGCCGCGCCGGTCTTGAGGATGCCAAGAAAGGCGATCAGCGCTTCCAGGGAGCGGCTTCCGCACACACCGACGGCGTCGCCGTGCCGCACCCCTGAGTCGAGGAGCCGGGCGGCCAGCGCGTCGGAGCGGGCCTTGAGCTCGCCGTAGCTGATGCTGCGGCCGTGCTGCACGGAAGCGGTGGACCTCGGGCGGAGTTCCGCCTGGGCGTCGAACAGCTGATGCAGACAGCGATCACGCGGATACAGCACCGTGCCCGCGTTCCAGGGCGCCTCCGCCGGAAGCGTCATCGTGTCAGTGACCATCGGGGATTCCCGTCTTTGCTGCACATGCACGTGAACCACCTGTCGCCCGGAGGCTAGGTGTCGAACTCCGCGGCGAAGGCGGAGAAGTCGGCCGTCCGCCACCGCTGGGGCCGCATACGGATGAGGATGTCGTCGGCCAGTTGGCCGTGGTTGGCCGCCAGGTACGCGGACGCGGCGTCGGCGTCCAGATACCGGTGGGCCAGCGCCTCACGCTCGGCCGGGGGCAGCGGGTCCTCGACGCTCACCACCGGCCCCTCCACGCTCACATAGCGGTACGGGGCCGTCTCGTCCTGCACGCACAGGCTGAACCGCCCGGCCTCGCGGATGAGACGGGCCTTCAGCGTCTTCCGCCCGGTCTCGATCACCACCAGCCCGCCGGGCCGGTAGGAGTACCAGAGCGGAACCAGCAGCGGCCCACCGCCGTGGCGCGGATCGTCCAGTCCCAGGACCCCCACATGGAGGCCGGCGAGGAACTCCTCCCGGTCTTCGACCGACATCCTGAGATCCACGGGTAACCACCTCGATCGGACAGAGATTCACATACGGTGTCGGGTCCTGACGCGGGACGGTGGACCGATCGGATGCGGCCCACCCGGCCGGAGGGGCGGCTGTCACAGACACGCCCGGGGGCTCCAGTGCTCCTCGGGCGGTGCGGACGGCCGCGGACTCCGGCGACCGAGCCGACAGGGGAAGCCGGTTCGGGCCACGCCCTCTCTCAGGCTTCATCAGACCCCGACGGCTCGCATCCCGAACAACGGTGTGCCGACGGCGGTCTTCGGAGCCCCGTTTCGCTGCCCTCCCGCCGCCTTCACCGCCCTCGTCCCCGCTCTGACCTCGCACTCCGGCGAGGAGCGACCCGACGGCGGAGGTCCGGCGGGCCGAGGTCTCACCGCCCGGCCCCGGGTGCCGTCCCGTGTCTGAGGCGCCGTCTCTTATCTCAGGTTCAGGTTCAGCCCGTATCGGGGGTGCTGCGGACCTGGCGCGGCCGGCCAGGAGGGCGCGGGCCGACAACTCCACCGCTGCATAAGCAACGCTTCTAAGGAAGGTAAAGGCCATCGCTTGAACTTATGGACCGCCACTGGCCCTCGAGCGGCGGTCTCGGACATCAGTAACGCTCGGCCTTGGCCAGCTTGGGAGCGCTGTCGGGAGCGGAGGTGCTGGCGGCCAGCGCGGTGATCGTCTTGCCCGGCGCCACATCGGGGACGCTGACGAACCGGGTGTCGACCGATTTACCGGAGCTGTCGGTGAAATCGATCTGCACCGCGTAGGAAGCGGTCCGCCCGGTCCGGTTCTTGACGGTCACCAGCGCCATGCGCTTTCCGGGCGAGGTGGAGTTGGGGAGCCCCTTGACCGACACCTCGCCGACGGCGTTGCCCGCACCGGAGACGGACTTCAGACGGTCCTGCGCCGATGCCCGGCCCTTCTCGACCTCCGCCGAGACGGACGCGTCGAACTCCGACGCACGCGCCTTCAGGGACGAGGCGACGGCGACGGAGGAGGGATGGGAGGTGGCGAGCGACGCCGCGGCGGACTGGAGTGCCGACGCGTCGGCGAAGACCTTCGTCTGACCCGGGCTCGGCAACTCGGAAGCCAGGGCGGCGGCCGAGGCCGCCGCCCTGGAGGCATAGGCCGCGGCCGATGACGCGGCGGCCTGCGCCCGGCCGGGCCTCTCCGCGCTCGTACAGGCCACGGTGCCGGCCGCGATCGCGGCGGAGACGAGGACCACGGCGGCCGAGACCGACACGGATCTCACCACGGGGCTCTGCCCGGACGGCACCCTCGACGGGCGCACCTGCTCGGCCCCGCGCATGACGGAGCGTTCGTCGCTGCTGGCCACCGGCTCTCCCTGGTTTCGGCAAGCGGGTCAGGAACTCCCCTCAGCCTGTGCTCCCGCGCCCGAACCTGCGACCAGTGAGACGCTGAGCGAGGGAATCACCCCGCGCTCGGAGCGGCACAGGCATGTCCCGACGCCCGAGGACCGCGCCTCCGGACGGACCATGTCGCGATGGAGACCACGCCACCGGTTAGCATATTTGCATGGAAACGCAAGTTACGTCCTGGGGCGGAGAGAGAGCCGAGCGGTCGGTGGCGGTGCTCAAGGCGGTCGCCGACCCGTCGCGCTATCGGCTGCTGTGGGCGCTGAGCGAGCGGGAACTGCCGGTCAGCCGTCTGGCGGAGCTGATCGACGCGCATGTCGCGGCCACCTCCCAGCACTTGGCGAAGCTGCGCGCGGTGGGGCTGGTGGCCTCGCGGCGGGAGGGAACCCGGATCTACTACCGCGCCGCCGGGCCGCAGGTACGGGCGCTGCTGGAGAGTGCGGTACTGGCGGCGGACGAGGCGGCGGCCGGACCGGGCGGCGACGGGGAGCTGACGTCTCCGGCCGCGGTGGCGCAGGAGCGGCACGCCCCGGCGACCCCGGTACGGGCGCGTCGCCGCCCGGCGACCGAGCACTGAGCCCTTCCGTTCCCAGGGACGGAAGCAGAGCGGGGGCCCCGAGCGAACGGTCCGCCCGCTCGCTCCCGCCCGGCTCACCTCCGGAGCACGGCGGCGGTCGGACCGGGGTCGTTCTCGTCGAGGTGGTACTCCTCCGGCTCGGCGTCGTAGGAGTACAGCTCGGCGTAGCGGCCCCAGTCAGTGGCGGTCTCCAGCTGGCGGGTGACCTGCTCGGCGGTGAAGTGGTGGGAGAGCACATCGCGGAAGAAGCCGGCGCGCAGGGTGCCGTCGGGGTTCTGCCGCAAACTGCTGGTGATCAGCCTGACCAGGGGGGCGCGCAGCGCGGCCTCGGCGAAGATCTTCTTGGACTCCTGGACGTCCGCGCCCGCGAACGCGGTACCGGTCTGCGTCAGGAGCAGGTCGTCGCCGCTGAGCGTGGTGAAGCCGAGCAGGTCCAGGGCGTCCACCTGGGGCATGAGGTCGTCGATCTCCAGGCCGAGGTCGTCGGCGAGGTCGGCCAGATCGCAGCGCCCGCCGCGATGGAGCACCATCTCGGCCAGTCCGGAGAGCCCGTCCACGCTCGCGGGCGGCAGCGGGGCGCCCGCCGGGGTGCGCTGCTCCGGCTCCGCGGCCTCATGGCGGCCGACGATACGGCCCTCCTTCTGCCGTCCGGTCATGGTGCGGTAGACGCGGTCGATCAACGCCTCGAAGTCGGGTGAGTTGCGGTCGCGGGGGCGGGCGAGTCCGACCTCGAAGACCTCGCGGACGGTGCCGTGGGGGCGGGCGCCCAGGACGACGATCCGGTCGGCCATCAGCACGGCCTCTTCGATGTTGTGGGTGACCAGCACGATCGCACGGGTGGGGAACTGGCCCGACTCCCACAGTTCCATCAGCTCGCCGCGCAGGTTCTCGGCGGTGAGCACGTCGAGCGCGGAGAACGGCTCGTCCATCATCAGCACATCGGGCTCGACGACGAGGGCGCGGGCGAAGCCGACCCGCTGACGCATGCCGCCGGACAGCTCCTTGGGGTAGGCGGACTCGAAGCCGTCCAGGCCGATCAGGTCGATGGCCTGCCGGGCGGCGTCCGCGCGTTCGGGGGCGGGCACGCCCTTGGCCTCCAGGCCGAGTTCGACGTTCTGCTGCACGGTCAGCCAGGGCAGCAGGGCGAAGGTCTGGAACACCATCGCCGTGCCCGGGTTGGCGCCCCCCAGCGGGGTGCCCTTGTAGGTGACGGTGCCGGAGCTGGCGGGGATCAGTCCGGCCAGGCAGCGCAGCAGGGTGGACTTCCCCGAGCCCGACTTGCCCAGCAGGGCCACCACCTCACCGGCGCGGACGGTGAGGTCGATACCGGACAGGACCGGCAGTTCGCTGTCGGCACCGGCGTAGGACTTGGTGAGGCCGACGGTCTCCAGCAGCACCTGGCCGTCGGCGGGACGGCGGGGTCTGTCGGCGGCCAGGTAGTCCAGCGAGGCGCGGGCGGTCCGGTTGGCGCGCAGGGTGCGCAGCGAGTTCAGCATCAGGGGAGGCTCCAATGCGGTGCGTCCGGGGAGGTACGGGAAGGTCAGAGGGAGTAGCGGGTTTCGGCCAGGCGGTACAGGCGCCGCCAGACGAGACGGTTGAGCCCGACGACATACAGGCTCATCACCGCGACGCCGGCGATCAGCTGGGGATGGTCTCCGCTCTCGGTGGCCCTGGCGATATAGGCGCCCAGGCCGGTGGCGGTGAGGGTGGTGCCGCCGAAGACGACCACCTCGGAGACGATCGAGGCGTTCCAGGCTCCACCGGACGCGGTGATGCCGCCGGTGACGTAGGAGGGGAAGATCCCGGGGATGATCAGCCGTCTCCATCGCTGGAGTCCCCTGACGCCGAGGTCGTCCATGGCCTCGCGCAGATCGGTGGGGATGGCCATGGCGCCGGCGATGGTGTTGAAGAGGATGTACCACTGGGCGCCCAGTGCCATCAGCAGCGTGCCGCCGAGGTTGATGGACAGTCCGGTCCTCAGGAAGAACCACACCGCGAGCGGGAAGAGGAAGTTCGCCGGGAAGGACGCCAGCACCTGGACCACGGGCTGGGCGATGCGGGTCAGCCGGGGCGAGAAGCCGATCTTCACACCGATCGGCACCCAGATCACGGTCGCCACCGCCACCAGCAGCACCACGCGGGCGAAGGTGGCCAGGCCCAGCAGCAGCGGTTCGCCGAAGACACCCAGGCCGGTGCGGTCGTAGAGGTAGTGCCCGAGGTCGGTCAGACCCCACAGGATCAGCCCGCCCGCCCCCACGGCGAAGCACACGTCCCCGGCGCGCCGCCGCACCGGGTCGACGGCCAGCGGCCGGTCGTCGGTGCCGAACACCCGCCCGGCCCGGTTCAGCTGCCGTCCCAGCGGGCCCAGTGCCCGCCCCAGCAGCCGCGGCCAGTGCGAGCGGCGCAGGAAGTCCAGGACCACGGAGCGCTGGACCTCGTTCGCCTCGGACTGTTCGTTCTTGAACTTCTCCGCCCAGGCGGTCAGCGGGCGCCAGAACAGGAAGTTCACCCCGATGACCATCACCGCCATGGCGAGGATCGCCCAGCCGACCTTGCCCAGGTCTCCGTCGGCGATGGCGGCGCCGGCGTAGGAGCCGACGCCCGGCAGGGAGTACTGCTGGTTGTTGACGCTGATCGCCTCCGAGGCGACCAGGAAGAACCAGCCGCCGCCGAAGCTCATCATGCCGTTCCAGACCAGGCCGATCATCCCGGCGGGCAGCTCCACCTTCCAGAACCGCATCCACCGGGTGAAGCGGAACGAGCGTGACAGCTCGTCGAGTTCACGCGGCAGCGAGGTGAGAGAGGAGTAGAAACCGAAGGTCATGTTCCACGCCTGGGAGGTGAAGATAGCGAAGATCGACGCGCACTCCAGCCCCAGCATCGAGCCGGGGAACAGGGCGATGAACCCGGACACCGCCACGGTCAGAAAGCCCAGCACCGGCACCGACTGCAGGATGTCGAGGGCGGGGATCAGGATCCGCTCCAGCCGGCGGCTCTTGGCCGCGGCATAGGCGTAGCCGAAGGTGAAGGCGATCGACAGCGCCAGTGCGGCGAACATCCGCAGCAGGGAACGCGCCGCGTCGTAGGGCAGCTGCGACGGGTCCGTGTCGATGTGCACGTTCTGCCGGCTGTTGAAGGCGACCGTGGTGCCCTGGCCCACCCGGAGCACGACATAGAGCAGGACCAGGACCGCGGCGGCGACCGCCGCGTCCACCCAGGTGAGCTGCGACAGACGCCTGGGCGGCCCGGCCGCCACCGGGGTACGCGCCAACGCCTCGGCCGGCCTGGTGTCCGTACGGAACGACATCACGAAACCTCCACCCCCAGCCTGGGCAGGACGACACGGCCCGACCGCGACGGACACTCCGGCGGCGGAACAAAGTCACTCAGGCAGCATGGGAAAAACAGGTAAGGAAGGGATATGCGCACGGGCGGTCACCATCGCCTCACCGGGACCGGGGCCGTATCCGGCGCAAGAACGAGGGCCGATCGGCCCGGACGGGAAGAGTCAGCGCGTGCCCGGAAGGCAGCGTGGACTGGGAGGGTCTGCACCCATGGCTGCCTCCCCTTCGTGATGTGGCTCCGCCCCGGTCGTGCCGGGAGGCACGCGGGACCCGACTCCAAGAGTGTGCCCGTCATTGCGTCCATACGCAAATATCCAGGTCGCCGTGGTCCCATCACATCGCTCGCCGGCCGCCGACGGGCGGAGCCCGGCGTCCGCCCACCTGTCCCATCCTCGCGTCCGTATGCCGGACGGTTGCCCGACCTACCGCATCCGGCCCCGTACGCTGACCGGTGCAGCTGGTTCGCCCCGTCAGCCAGGCGGGAGCGTCGCAAGAGGGAACCCGGTGGGAATCCGGGACTGCCCCGCAGCGGTGAGCGGGAACGACCGCCGTCATACGCACTGGGCCCCGTGAGAAGGGCCTGGGAAGCGACGGCCACTAGGTGTCCTCTCGACGAGGACGCGCCCGCGAGTCCGAAGACCTGCCCGCTGACCGTGTGCGAACCACTCGTGCGCGGACATCCCGGTGACCTTCGAGGGCGGGTCGGCGTACGGACAGGACCGATGACCGTGTGCGTGTCGCACACGATCACGGTGTCCCGTTCGTCACCCCTTCGCGTTCTCGTCCCGTCCCCGGGATCTCAGGGATTCATCTCGCGAAGGAGATCTCCGTGACCATCAAGTCCGCAGACGCGGCAGCACGGGCCACCGTGTACGGCTACCCCCGGCAGGGCCCGGACCGGGAACTGAAGAAGGCGATCGAGGGCTACTGGAAGGGCCGCGTCACCGCCGACGCCCTGAAGGCCACCGCGGCCGGACTGCGCACCGACAACTGGCGGCAGCTCGCCGAGGCCGGCCTCCACGAGGTGCCGACCGGTGACTTCTCGTACTACGACCATGTCCTGGACACCACGGTCATGGTCGGCGCGATCCCCGAGCGCCACCGGGCCGCCGTCGAGGCGGACGCGCTGGACGGCTACTTCGCGATGGCGCGCGGCACCCAGGAGGTCGCGCCGCTGGAGATGACCAAGTGGTTCGACACCAACTACCACTATCTGGTCCCGGAGCTGGGCCCGGACACGGTGTTCACGGCGGACTCCGCCCGGCAGGTCGCAGAGCTGGCGGAGGCCCGCGCGCTGGGTCTTTCGGCCCGGCCGGTCCTCGTCGGCCCCGTCACCTATCTTCTGCTGGCCAAGCCCGCGCCCGGTGTGGCCGCCGACTTCGAGCCGCTCTCCCTTCTCGACCGGCTGCTGCCCGTGTACGCGGAGGTGCTGGCCGATCTGCGGGCGGCGGGCGCCGAGTGGGTACAGCTCGACGAGCCGGCCCTGGTGCAGGACCGCACCCCGGGCGAACTGGATGCCGCCGCGCGCGCCTACCAGGGCCTCGGCGCGCTCACCGAGCGGCCGAAGCTGCTGGTCGCCTCCTACTTCGACCGGCTGGGCGACGCCCTGCCGGTGCTCGCCAAGGCCCCGGTCGAGGGCCTCGCCCTGGACTTCACCGAGTCCGCCGCCGCCAACCTGGACGCGCTCGCCGCCGTCGGCGGGCTCCCCGGCAAGCGGCTGGTCGCCGGCATCGTCAACGGCCGCAACATCTGGGTCAACGACCTGGAGAAGTCCCTGTCCACGCTCGGCACCCTGCTGGGTCTGGCCGACCGGGTCGATGTGTCGGCCTCCTGCTCCTTGCTGCACGTCCCTCTCGACGCGAGCACCGAGCACGACATCGAGCCGCAGATCCGGCGCTGGCTCGCCTTCGCCCGGCAGAAGACCGACGAGATCGTCACCCTCGCCAAGGGCCTCTCCCACGGCACGGACGCCATCGCCGCCGAACTGTCGGCCAACCGGGCCGATCTGGCCTCCCGCGCCGACTCCCCCATCACCCACGACCCGGCCGTCCGGGCCCGCGCCGCGGCCGTCACCGACGCCGACGCGCGCCGCTCGCAGCCCTACGCCGAGCGCTCCGCCGCCCAGCGCGCCCACCTCGGCCTGCCGTTGCTGCCCACCACCACGATCGGCTCCTTCCCGCAGACCGGTGAGCTGCGCTCCGCCCGCGCCGACCTGCGCACCGGGCGCATCGGCACGCCCGAGTACGAGGAGCGCATCAAGGCCGAGATCCGGGAGGTCATCGCCTTCCAGGAGAAGACCGGGCTGGACGTGCTGGTGCACGGCGAGGCCGAGCGCAACGACATGGTCCAGTACTTCGCCGAGCAGCTCACCGGCTATCTCGCCACCCGGCACGGCTGGGTCCAGTCCTACGGCACCCGGTATGTGCGCCCGCCGGTCCTGGCCGGTGACATCTCACGGCCCGAGCCGATGACGGTGCGCTGGACGACCTACGCCCAGTCCCTGACGGACCGCCCGGTCAAGGGCATGCTCACCGGGCCGGTCACCATGCTCGCCTGGTCCTTCGTACGGGACGACCAGCCCCTGGCCGAGACCGCCCGCCAGGTGGCGCTCGCCCTGCGCGACGAGGTCGAGGACCTGGAGACGGCCGGGACCTCCGTGATCCAGGTCGACGAGCCCGCGCTGCGGGAGACCCTGCCGCTGCGCGCCGACGAGCGCGAGGCCTATCTCGCCTGGGCGACGGAGGCGTTCCGGCTCACCACCGGCGGGGTCCGTCCGGACACCCAGATCCACACCCATATGTGCTACGCCGAGTTCGGCGACATCGTGCGGGCCATCGACGACCTCGACGCCGATGTCATCAGCCTCGAGGCCGCCCGCTCGCATATGCAGGTCGCCCGCGAACTGGCCGCGCACGGCTACCCGCGCGAGGCCGGACCCGGTGTGTACGACATCCACTCCCCCCGGGTGCCCGGCAGCGAGGAGGCCGCCGAACTGCTGCGCACCGGTCTGGAGGCCATCCCCGCAGAGCGGCTGTGGGTCAACCCCGACTGCGGTCTGAAGACCCGCGGCTGGCCCGAGACCCGGGCCTCCCTGGAGAACCTGGTCGCCGCGGCCCGCACGGTCCGCGAGGAACTGTCCGCGTCCTGACCCGCACGGCCGTCGGGCGCCGGGGCGCATCATGCGCCCCGGCGCCCGACGCGTGACAAGGTACCGGGATCTCCCGGCGGACGGGACCGGAGCCTGCCGGCCAGGAGACCGGTGACCACCGAGGGACCGGTGCGGACCGAACCGGACAGGGCACCTGGACAACCGCCCGCGCGGGCGACGCCCCCGGCACCCGGCACCTCACAAGCGACCGGGATCTCCCGGGGACGACACACCGGCCCACCGGCCGGAAGACCGGTCACCGCCGGGAAACCGATACGGACCGAACGAGGCAGGGCACGCGGGCGACGGCCCGCGTGGGCGGCGCCCCGGTACCGGTACGGCCGAAAAGGGCGGGGCGCGCGTGGAGACGCGCGCCCCGCCCAAGGTTCGTACATGTCGGCCTCGGTACCCGGCCGCCCGGGGACCGGGACCGTCACGACCCTGTCGGCACCGGCCGCTGCGCCGGGCCGTCGTAGGAGGCCAGCGGGCGGATGAGGGCGTTGTGGGCGAGCTGTTCGGTGATGTGGGCGGTCCAGCCGGTGATGCGGCTCATCACGAAGATCGGTGTGAACGTCGGGGTGTCGAAGCCCATCAGGTGGTAGGCGAGCCCGGCCGGGTAGTCCAGGTTGGGGTGGATGCCCTTGCGGGCGAGCATCGCACGGCGCAGCGCCGCGTGCAGGGTGGCCAGCCGGGTCACCTCGGGGGAGGCGGCGCGGGCCACCAGGCGGTCGAGGGCCTGGCGGCGACGGCCCCGGTGTCGACGGCCGGGAACAGTCCGTCGAGATCGGCGCTGCCCAGCTCCGCGAGGTGCTCGGCGGACGCCAGGAAGCGGTCCTGCTCGGCCGGGGCGACGATCCCCTCGGTCAGGGTGCGGAACTTGCGGGCGTAGGCGGGGCGGTCGAAGGGACGGGCACCGGCCGGGTGGGCGTCGGCGACGGCGAGTTCGTCCTCGATCACCGTGCCGTCGTCCAGGGTGATCACCGCTCGGCCGCCGAAGGCACGGCGGTCGGCGTCGGGGTCGTGGTAGCGGCGGGTCCACTCCGGGTCCTCGACCGTGGTGATCTTCCGCCAGAGGTCGACGGTCTCGGGGCGCCGGGCGCGCTCGGGGGCGTAGGAGCGCTCATGGTGCCAGGTGCCGTCCTGGAGGGCGACGGCGAAGATGTACGGCACCGAGTGGTCGAGGGTCTCACGGCTGGCGGTGGGGTCGTACTTCTGCGGGTCGTTCGCGCCGGAGCCGATGACATGGTGGGTGTGATGGCTGGTGTGCAGGACGACGGAGCGCACCCGGTCGAGCGGGCCGGTCTTCTCCCGCATCCGGCGTGCCAGGTCGATGATCGCCTGGGCCTGGTACTCGGCGGAGTGCTCCTTGGTGTAGGTGTCGAGGATCGCGCGCCGGGGCTCGCCGGGCCCGGGCAGCAGCACGGTGTAGTCGGCCTCCGGGCCGTCGAGCATCCAGGCCAGGAAGCCGTCCTCGCCCTCGTAGACCGGGGACGGGGAGGTCTCGCCGCGCATCGCCCGGTCCACCGCCTCGATCGCGGCCTTGCCGGCGAAGGCGGGCGCGTAAGCCTTCCAGCTGGAGATCTCGCCCTTGCGGGACTGCCGGGTGGCGGTGGTGGTGTGCACCGCCTGCTGCACGGCCTGGTACACCGTCCCGGTCGGCAGCCGCAGCAGGGCGCCGAGGCCGCAGGCGGTGGCCGCGCTCAGGTGGGCCACATGGTCGATGCGGTGTTCGTGCAGGCAGATGCCCTTGACCAGGGCGACATGGATCTCGTAGGCGGCGACGATGCCGCGCAGCAGATCGGCGCCGGTGCGTCCGGTGTGCTGGGCGACGGCGAGCAGGGGCGGGATGTTGTCGCCGGGGTGGGAGTAGTCGGCCGCCAGATAGGTGTCGTGGAAGTCCAGTTCGCGCACGGCGGTGCCGTTGGCCCAGGCGGCCCACTCCGGGGAGACCCGGGTGCGGGTGCCGAAGACGGTGGCGCCGGGTCCGCCCGCCGGGTGGGCGGTGGCCTGGGCGCGGGCGACGGCGACCGGGCGGCGCAGCAGGGAGGCGACGGCGACCGAGGCGTTGTCGACGACCCGGTTGACGGCCATGGCGGCGCTGTCGACGTCCAGCTCCTCGGTGCCGGTGGCCACGGCCGCGAGTTTCCAGGCGAGCTGGTCCTCGCGGGGCAGCCGGTCGGCGCTGGGGTGGACTCGGACGCGGTGCTCGATCACGGGACTCCTCAGGATTTCGCACGATGCCGGACGGTGCCGACGGGGTACCGATGTGATCGAGACTGCCCCGTGGCCGCCCGTGGGGCCACCGCTCCCCGCTGCGGATTCCCTACAGCCCGGGGCTGCGAATCTGCGAATCCTGCGAAGACTGCGGATGATAATTTCGCAGATACGTCGCCGGTTCGGGTGTGCGGCCTCGGGCACGACCTGTGACCGCGTACGACCCGGGGCTGCGGGTACGGCGTGCGGCGGGACGGCACGAGGAGGTGCGCCATGGCCGGGAGAACGGCGGGCCGGAAGGTCTACGCCCATGCGAAGCTGCGTCGGCTGCGCCGCGAGCGCGGTATGAACCAGGTGGACATGGCCCGCGCGCTCGCCATCTCCACCAGCTACGCCAACCAGATCGAGCAGAGTCAACGTCCGCTGACCGCCCCGATCCTGCTGCGGATCGCCGAGGTCTTCGGCGTGGACGCGGAGTTCTTCTCGGAGGCCGAGGAGGACCGGCTCTCCGCCGATCTGCGGGCCGCGCTCGCCGACGAGGCCTGCGGGGTGCCGCTGCCGGCCACCGAGGAGATCGCCGAGGCGGCCCGCGACCACCCGGAAGTGGCGCGCGCCCTGGTCGCCCTGCACCGCCGCTACCGCGAGGCCGCGGAGCAGGCCGCCGCCCTCGCCTCGCCCGGCACGGGCCCCCTGCTGCCGCCCGGGGAACCGCACGACGAGGTGCGGGACTTCTTCTACGCCCATCACAACCACTTCGAGCCGCTGGACACCGAGGCCGAGCACGCCGTCGAGGCCTTGGAGCTGCGGCCGGGCCGGGCCGCCGACCCGCTCACCGCGCGGCTCGCCGGACGGCACGGGGTGCGGGTGGTCCAGGCCGCGCAGAGCCGCTCCGGTGACGCGCGCCGCTTCGACCCGGACACGGGGCTGCTGTTTCTGTCCCCGTGGCTCAGCGACGGCCAGCGCGCCTTCCAGCTCGCCACCCAGCTGGCCCTGCTGGAGCACGGTCCGCTGCTCGGGCAGCTCGCCGACAGCGCGACGGAGCTCACCTCCCCGGAGTCGGCGGCGCTGGCCCGGATCGGCCTGGCGAACTACTTCGCGGGCGCCCTGTTGATGCCGTACACCGCCTTCCACACCGCCGCCGAGGACGTGCGCTACGACATCGAGCTGCTGTCCGCCCGCTTCGGCGTCGGCTTCGAGACCGTCTGCCACCGGCTGAGCACCCTGCAACGGACCGGCCGGCGGGGCGTGCCCTTCTCGTTCCTCCGGGTCGACCGGGCCGGCAACATCTCCAAACGGCAGTCCGCGACCGACTTCCACTTCTCACGGCTGGGCGGCACCTGCCCGCTGTGGACGGTGTACGAGGCGTTCTCGGCGCCGGGCCGCATCCTCACCCAGGTGGCCGAGATGCCGGACGGCAAGCGGTACTTCTGGATCGCGCGGACCATCACCCGGGGTGGTTTCGGGCACCAGGCGCCGCGTGCCGAGTTCGCCCTGGCGCTCGGCTGCGAACTGCGCCACGCGCACCGGCTGGTCTACGCCCAGGGCATCGCGCTGGACGATCCCCGTGCGGCCACCCCGATCGGTCTGGGCTGCCGGATCTGCGAACGCCGCGACTGTGCCCAGCG
Organism: Streptomyces nodosus; assembly: GCF_008704995.1. NCBI lineage: Bacteria > Bacillati > Actinomycetota > Actinomycetes > Kitasatosporales > Streptomycetaceae > Streptomyces > Streptomyces nodosus. The sequence continues at coordinate 6,866,471 of NZ_CP023747.1, read as the reverse complement.
AGCCCGTCCCCCGGCCGGCGGACGGCTCTCCATCGACCCCGACCGCCGTACCTATGTGCCGTATCCGGTGGAGACCCACGGCCCTTGACCGCGAAGGGGACGACGGCGGCACCGGCCGCCGTCCGGAGGAACGACCGCGACCGATGGAGGAACGACCGCGTGACCAGCCGTGTCACTCTCATCTCGCCCGCCACGAGCCCCTCGCTGCGGCGGGCCCGCTTCGACGACGGGGACTCGATCGACGCCGGCGGTGCGGCGCGGGCCCGTGCGGCGGCGGGCGCCCTGCGCGAGGCCGGCCGGGTGCTGGTCTCCCCTACCGTGCGCTGCCGGGAGACGGCGGGGGCCCTCGGCCTGGACGCCGTGGAGGCGCGGGAACTGACGGGTCTGGAGGTCGGCCGCTGGCGGGGCCGGACCCTGGACGAGGTCGCCGCCGCGGAACCGGAGGCGGTGGCCCGCTGGCTCGCCGACCCGGCCGCCGCCCCGCACGGCGGGGAGTCGGTGCAGGACATCTGTGGCCGGGTCGCGCGATGGCTGGACGCCTCGGCCCCGGCGCAGGGGCACACGCTCGCCGTGGTGGAACCGGAGGTCGTGCGGGCCGCGGTGGTCCATGTGCTGGGCGCGGGCACGCCGGCGTTCTGGCGCCTCGATGTGCCGCCGCTGACCGCGACCGAGCTGACCGGACGGGTCGGCCGCTGGAATCTGCGGCTCGGCCGCCCCCTGGACGCGCCGGGGACCGGTCGCTGACCCGGAGGCGCACGGGCCGTCGCGGGCGGGCCGGTGGGCGTGGCTCGCCGGCACCCGGGGCAACAGAAGAGGGCCCCGTGCGCTTCCGCGTCCGGGGCCCTCTCGTGTCTCGGGTCGCGTCAGCTCGATGCGGCGACCGCCCGGCCCGCGGCGGCTGTCGCCGGCCTGGGGTTCAGCAGCCGCTCGGCCGCCTCACCGAAGAGCAGGCCGAAGGCGCCCCACAGTGTGATCTGCGTGGCCAGGGCGGAGAGCCGGAACCGCCACAGCAGGGCGGCCGGGAAGTCCTTCGGCACCTCGTTGACGGTCGGCAGGAAGGCGTACGCCAGACCGATCACCACCAGGAAGCCGGCCGCCGCGGCGACGCTGGCGTACCAGGTGCCCAGCCGGGGTGCGAGCTGCTTGCCCACCAGGGTGGCGGCGATCGCGAGCAGCACGCTGAGCACCATCATCAGGAAGTACAGGGTGGTCCGCTTGCCGATGGTGTCGGGCTCGCCGACCGACGGCGGGTTGGCCGGGTACTTCAGGAACGGCACGACATAAACGGCCAGCAGCGCGCAGCCGGACAGCAGCAGCGCGGTCGCCCGCGCGGTGAAGCGGCCGACACGGCCGAGCGCGAAGCAGTAGGCGAGAGCGGCGATGCCGCCGAAGGCGACCCCGTAGACCAGCACACCGGTGGCCAGACCGGCGGTGGACTGCAGGGAGCGGGAGACGACCTCGACCTCGTGCTCATGGCCGTGTGCGTGGGCCTCCTCGAAACCGATGGCACTGTCGACGCTCGGTTCGCCCAGGAAGTAGGCGACGATCAGGGCGAGCACACCGGCGGCCAGGCCGGCGAGCATGCCCCGCACAAGGAGGTTTCTTACCGTTGCGGAGTTCATGGGCGCGGCGTCCTCCGGATCAGTGGCAGGGGAAGCCGAGCAGGTGGCGGGCGTCGTGCACCCATTCGTGCACGTCCGTGCCGCTGAACACGGAGGTGGCGCCCTGTTCGGCGCCGACGAAGTACAGCAGGACCAGCATCAGGATGCCGAAGAAGACGGCCCAGGGAGCTATCGCCTTCAGCGGCAGCGTGGCGGGAACGACGGGGGTGGTGGCTGTCGGCTGGGCGACGGTCTGCGCCATGGCAGGACCTCCTCTGGGAGTTCGCGTCCCATCTCGGTGGTGCACAGGACGACGGCCACGGGTCTGACTCACGAACCACCCCGCCGCACGGGGTGCTCGTACACAGTGGCGCGACCGTGCCGGACTTTCACCGGCTTCCGTCTCGCCGTCGTCGATTTCGAGGAGACGGTACCGCGTGTCGGGTGCATGGCCAAGACCGTCCTCGGCTGCCGTGATCTTCTTCTCGCACCAGGTGACCGGGGGGCGTCGTCGCCGGGCCGGGATGCCTCACTCGGAGTACCTCCGGCGTGGAATACGCGGGGCTGCCCGCCCGTTGGGGTCGGCTGTGATCGAGTGGATCCGGGGCACGGCAGGACGACGAGCACGGAGGGATCGGGACCGATGGGCGACGGCACGAGCACGGGCGGCGGGAACAGGCTGAAGGCGAGCGTGGGGCGGTACGGCATCTGGAGTCTGGGACTGCGCTCGGAGGACCCCGCCCGGCGCGGCGAACTGGCCGAGGCCGCCGCCGAACTGGAGGAACTCGGCTTCGGGGCGGTCTGGCTGGGCGGCAGCAGCGGCGTGGAGCACGCGGTTCCGCTCCTCGGGGCGACCTCACGTCTCGTCGTGGCGACCGGCATCCAGAGCATCTGGCAGTACGAGGCGGCCGAGACCGCGGCACGCTTCGACGCGCTGGAGACGTCGCATCCCGGGCGCTTTCTGCTCGGCCTGGGTGTGAGCCACGCCCGGCTGACGGACCGCTATCGCCGCCCGTACTCGGCCATGGTCGAGTACCTCGACGCGCTCGACGCCGCCGGGGTGCCCGCCGAAAGCCGTGTCCTGGCGGCGCTCGGCCCGAAGATGCTGGAGCTGTCCCGGGACCGGGCCGCCGGTGCGCACCCGTATCTGGTGACGCCAGAGCACACCACCCTGGCCCGGGGGATCCTGGGCGACGCCCCGCTGCTGGCTCCGGAGGCCAAGGTGGTCCTGGACACGGACCCGGAGCGGGCACGGGCGACGGCCCGTCAGGCCCTCGCCCTCTATCTGACGCTGCCGAACTACACCAACATGTTCCTCCGGTTCGGGTTCACCGAGGACGACCTCACGAACGGGGGCAGCGACCAGTTGATCGACGCGCTGTTCGCCTGGGGCGACGAGCAGCGGATCCGGGAGCGGATCGAGGCCTTCCATGCGGCGGGCGCGGACCATGTGGCGCTCCAGTTGGTCGACGACGGCCCCCGTGACGCGCTCCCCCGGGCCGCCTGGCGCCGTCTGGCGGAGCTGCTGCGCTGACGGGCGACCGGCGTTGTCAGTGCCCCGGCCTACGGTGGCAACCGACCGCCCAGGTTCCCTCACAAGAACGGGAGATCCCATGACGACCCTGCCCGACCGGCCGCACACCGCGCTGCTCGTCATCGACGTCCAGAACGGGGTGGTGGAGCACTGCCACGACCTCGACGGTGTGGTCACCAACATCAGCACCCTGATCGACCGGGCTCGCGCGCAGGACGTGCCCGTGGTGTGGGTGCAGCACTCCGACGCCGAGCTGGAACGGGGCAGCGAGTCCTGGCAGTTCGTGCCGAAGCTGGTCCGCCGTGCGGAGGAGCCGGTCGTCCACAAGCGCTACACGGACTCCTTCGAGGACACCGATCTGGGGTCGGTGCTCGCCGAGCGCGGGGTGGGCCGGCTCGTCGTCACGGGCGCCCAGACCGACGCCTGCATCCGCTCGACCCTCCATGGGGCTTTCGTACGCGGCTATGACGTCACTCTGGTCGGCGACGCGCACACCACGGAGGACCTCACCGCGTACGGTGCGCCCGCACCGGAGCAGGTGATCGCGCACACCAATCTCTACTGGGGGGAGCAGCGCGCACCGGGGCGCCGCGGGGGGACCGTCACCACGGCGGAGGTGTCCTTCGCGGCGCGCGACGGGGGCTGAGCGGCCGGGGGTACGGCGGACCGGTGATGACTACCCGGCCCCGGTGGATCCGTCGGCAGGGTGCTCGGGCAGCGTCTGCTCGGTCCAGATGCACTTGCCGTTGGGGATCTGGCGGGTGCCCCAGCGTTGGCTGAGCGCGGCGACGAGCTGGAGTCCTCGGCCGCCCTCGTCGGTCTCGCCGGCCCGGCGGATGCGCGGCGTGGTGAGACTGCCGTCCGAGACCTCACAGGTGAGGGTGCGGCTGCGGAGCAGTCGGATCTGCACCGGGCCCTTGGCGTGGCGGACCACATTGCCGACCAGTTCGCTGGCGATCAGTTCGGTGGTCGTCACCAGTTCGTCGAGGTGCCAGTCGGCGAGCCGGGCGCGGACGTGCTCCCGCGCCCGTCCCGCCGCGAGCGGGCCCTCGGGGAGGGTCCACACCGCCACGTCCTCCTGCGGCAGGGCGTGCAGCCGGGCGACGAGCAGCGCGGCGTCGTCGCTGATGTGTTCCTGATGGGGCAGCAGGGCGGAGACCAGGGAATCGCAGAGGGCTTCGAGGCGGTCCGTCTCGTCCTTGCCCCCGGCCGTCGTGGAGGCCGAGGGCGCGGCGGCCGGGTCCCGGGCGAGGAGTCCGGACAGCTCGGCGACGCCCCGGTCGATGTCGCGCTCGGCCGACTCCACCACACCGTCGGTGTACATGACCAGCAGACTGCCCTCGGGGAGCCTCATCTCGGTGGTCTCGAAGGGGGGCGCGGCCGCGCCGAGGGGCGGGTTGACGGCCGTGTCCAGCAGGTGCACCGAGCCGTCGGGGCGCACCACCACCGGCGGGGGATGTCCGGCGCAGGCCAGCGTGCACAGGCCGCTGACCGGGTCGTACAGGGCGTACAGACAGGTGGCGTAGAAGTCGTCGCCGAGGTCGCCGACCACGTCGTCGAGGTGGGTGAAGAGTTCGTCGGGCGCCAGTTCCAGTCCGGCCAGGGTGTGCACGGCGGTGCGCAGCCGTCCCATGGCGGCGGCCTCGGGGAGTCCATGACCCATGACGTCGCCGATGACCAGGGCCACCCGGTCGGCGGAGAGCGGGATGACGTCGTACCAGTCGCCGCCCAGCGTGCCGGCTCCCGCCGGGAGGTAGCGCGCGGCGGTGGCCACGGCTGGCAGGGACGGCAGGGCGCGCGGCAGCAGACCGCGTTGGAGCTGCTGGGCACGGCCGTGCTCGGCGTCGTAGAGCCGGGCGCTCGCCAGCGCCTGGGCGATCATCCCGCTGAGGGCGATGATCAGGGTTCGCTCCTCGCCGGTGAGCCGGCGGGGCTGGTCGAAGGAGACGACACAGGCGCCGACCGGCCGGCCGGAGACGAGGAGGGGAAGGAAGGCCCAGGCTTTCTTGCCTCCCTTGAGCGAGAAGTCGGCCGACAGGGGGTACTCCTTGCGGAAGTGCTCCGGGGAGGTGACGAACCTGGGGGTGCCGTCCCGCAGGGCGTCCAGCAGGGGATGGTCCTTCAGGACGTCCCGGCTGGCGAGCAGCTCGAAGAATCTGTCGGGGTAGCCGATCGCCCTGACCGCTCTGATCCGGTCTCCGTCCAGGGCGTGCAGCGCCAGGCCGCTGGCACCGAACAGGGGCAGCACCCGGTCGGCGGCCGCGGAGACCACGTCCTCGACGGTCAGGGCCTCGGCGAGCGCCTCCGTCAGCCGGCCGATCAGCAGGGCGCGCTCGGTCGCCCGCCGCTCCGCGACCTCGTACTCCTCCTGCTGCCGCCGCTCGTCGGTGACATCGGTGAAGTAGAAGGTCAGTACGTCGGGTACCGGGATCAGCCGCACATGGTACCGGCGTCCGTCGGAGGGCAGCTGCACCTCCAGGTCGACCGGGGTGCGGTCGGCCGCCGCGCGACGGCAGTTCTCCTCGAGACCGGGCAACCGGGCTGCCGGAAGGTCCCACAGCACGTGTCCCACGGTGTCCTCGGCGGTACCGAGCACCTGCTCGGCCCGTTCATTGACATACAGCACCCGCCAGTCCGGGCCGACGGCGAAGAAGCCGTCGGTCATATGGCGCAGGGCATGGCCCACCGATTCCAGGCCCGTATGGGACTCGCTGGTCTCCCACAGCCGCCCGACGACCCGGTCCGGTTCGCCGTCACCGCGGGGAAGCGGGCACATGCGCGACTCCACCCAGCGCACCGTGCCGTCCGGGCGGATCACCCGGTATTTGATGCCGCGCTCGGCCCTCTCCCGCAGCCCCTCGTCGATCTGGGCCACCACGCCCGGGAGGTCCTCGGGGTGGACCAGTGCCCGCCAGGTCTCGACCCGCTCGTCGAAGACCCCGGGGGCGAGGCCGACGATGTCCTCCATCGCCTCGTCGAAGACGACCTTGCCGGTGCGGAGGTCCCACCACCAGGCCCCCACCTTGACCGCGTCGCGGGCCTGCTGCACCGGGGAGCGGCTCGGCTGCGGCTCCCCTTCGGGCCCGGGACGGGAGTCCGGTGACCGTGCGGCGGCCCAGCGGGCGACGGCTTCCAGGAGGGCCCACTGTCCCGGGGTCGGCGGGCGCGGTCCCGCCGTGAGCACGGACAGCACCCCGGGCGCCTTCCCGGAGGCAGGGAACGGCACGGCCGCCACACCGGTGCGGTCGGGCAGGCCGCCCGGTCCCAGCGGAGGCACGGGGAGCCATACCGGAGCGCCGTCGCGCAGCGCCCGGACGGGCGGGGTATCCGCATCGAGGCGGATGTCCCGCCATGCGTCGAGGGCGTCCTGCGGCAGTCCGACGGTCTCCACCAGGCGCAGCCCCGGGACGGCCCCGCCCGCGGACCGGTGCACCATGCCGCCCAGCCCGCCGAGGCCTGCCACCGCCTGCTCCAGCGCGAGCCGCAGGGCCTCCGCCCCGCACAGGCCCTGGCCGGCACGGTCCAGGAGCCGTATCCGGTCCGCCACCCAGGGCTCCTCCATGGCTGCCTTCTCCACCGTGACGTCTCCGCCGCCCAGCCAGGCGCGCACATCGGACAAAAATGCCATGCCTCATCTATGGGGATCATTTTAATCTCATGGCGCTCATATGCCTCGCGCGTCCCACCCCCACGGCGGGCCAGCCAGGCCGCCGCCGCCCGGCACCGCCTCATCACGCGGGGCACGGCCCCGCTCCCCGTTTCTGACCTGAAATACTAGGCAGTATCATCTTTGGGGCAGCACCCTGGAACACGCGCACCGGACACCTACCTGACGGAAGAAGGACCTGGATGGCAGTCGCGGACGGCGTCGAAATCGACCATGCCAAGCGCCGCATTCTGGATGCCGCGGCCGAGGCGTTCATGGAGCAGGGTTTCGGTGTCGCCATCGATGACATCGCCGAAAGCGTCGGGGCCACCAAGGGCTTGATCTACTACCACTTCCGTTCGAAATTCGATATTTTCCTGGCCGCGTACGAGCACGGTATGCGCACCGTCCGGGAACAGGTGGAGCCGCTGGCCCGGGCCACCGGGAGCGGGCGGGAGAGACTCATCGCGATGTCCACGCAGCACGTCATGAATCTCATGACGAATCTCGCGTATCACCATGTCGTTCATCTCGGAGTACGCGAACAGTCCTCGACCGCGTTGAAGCCGCGTCAGCGAAAGGCGCTGGACACGCTCAATGTGCTGCGGGCCGAGTACGAGAACCTTTTCCTCCAGGTCGTCGAGGACGGTATCGCCGACGGCACCGTCCGTCCCGTGCGCGCGAAACTGGCCGCGCGGACTCTGCTGTGCAGCCTCAATGCCGTCGACATGTGGTTCCACCGGATCGAGGGACAGTCCCCGGAGGACCTGCGGCAGCTCGCCGACGAGGTCGTGGACATCGTGGTCGGAGGGCTGCTCCTCGATCCGGTGCGCTGAGACCACGGCGCCCGAGTACCGATCGCCCGCCCGGGGCACCGACGGGGACGTCCAGGTGGTCTGTCGTGGTGACGTGCCGGCTGAACCTGTGCTCCAGTCCGTCCATGAGCATCAGTGCGAGACGGGCACCATGGCGTCGGCCGCGTCCTCACTGCGGACGGCGTTCGCGAGCAGCGGGGTGAGGAGCACGCCGACGACCGAGCAGGCGATGACGACCCAGAGCCCTGCGCCGGGGTTCCCGGTCGCGTCCTCGGCCAGGCCGAAGGCATAGGGGCCGAGGAATCCGCCCAGGAGCCCGATGGTGTTGATGAACGCGAGTCCGGCGGCGGCGACCAGGCCCGACATCCTCGCCATGGCCACGGACCAGAACAGCGGCAGAGTCCCGCAGACGAAGATCATGGACACCGCTATCAGCAGGATCTGGACCGCCGGGGACGACGAGACCACGAAAACCGCCGCCGTCACCGCTGTTGCGGCCGCGAGGATCCCGATGAGCGCCACCTCACTGCGGAATCGCCGGTGCACGACCGGCACCAGGAGCACTCCGATGGTCGCGCCGATCCCGGAGCTGCCCGACACCAGGCCGATGAGGAACGAACCGTGGATGTTCAAGTCCTCCACGATGGAAGGCAGGTTGAAGACGATGCCGACGTTCGTGATCTGGTTGAGCAGATAGATCAGCGCGATGACGACGATGAAGGGGCGGGCGAAGGCCTTCTTCATATTGCCCTTGAGCCGGTTCTCGTGCCGGGAGCCGTCACCGGTGGCGCGGGCGGACAGGATGTCGGCTTCCTCGGACGTCAGCCACCTGGCGTCGTGGGGAGCCTCCGGCAAGGTGAACCAGACCAGAATGCCGACCAGCATGGTCACCAGGCCCTCGATCAGGAACATCCACTGCCAGCCGTGCAGCCCGAGAGCGCTGTCGAGCTCCATCAGCGCGCCGCCCATCGGGTTGCCGACGATCAGGGCGACGGTCGGGGCCAGATAGATGAATCCGACCACGGTGGCGCGGTCCTTCTGGGAGAACCACAGAGTGACCATGTACATCAGGGTCGGATAGAGGCCCGCCTCGGCCATGCCGAGGAAGAAGCGCAGCACATAGAACGACCATTCACCCTGGACGAACATCATGGCCGCCGAGAGTGCACCCCAGGTGAGGGCGATCCGTGCGATCCAGCGTCTTGCGCCGATTCTGTGCATGGCCAGGCTGCTCGGCACCTCGAGGAAGGCGTAGCTGACGAAGAAGATGCCGGCGCCCAGTCCGAAGGCGGTGACGCTGATACCCACGTCGGCCTGCAGATGAGTCTTGGCGAGCGCGACGTTGACGCGGTCGACATAGGCCATGAAATAGGCGGCGAGCATGACTGGCAGAAGCCTGATCAGGGCCTTGCGAGTGGCGCGCGCATGGAACGCATCCGCTGCCGAAGAGACCGAATCGATAGCCATCGAAGCCCTTCCATCGAGGTTGAGGTGCTCGTGACGTGCGTGGGGCGCGCTCGAGGTGGTGGCGATGTGTCACCTCGGTACGGCAACGGCATCCCTGCTGTTCCAAAGACGCTTGGTGCGAGGACGGGGCCCTGCGCTTGTCCCGCCTGAAGCTGTCGTCGCGTCAGACGGAGAGGCCGTGTCGGGCGAGCAGCTTCGGTACGGCGTGGACGGCGCCGATCCCCGTCGAGCCCACCTGTATCGCGCAGCCGAACACGACGTCCTCGACCTCATGCCCGTCGGCCCCCGCCCGCCCCGGCGAGCCGGTGATCGCATGGGCGGCCGGCTGCCGGCTGCCGGCTGCCGGCCCGAGGTGCCATGGAACGAGCCGCGGTATGCCTTGCCGACCGGCGTTCCAGCGGTGGAGACGATGACGGCCTCTCTCATGGCGCCGCTCCCGACTCGGTCCCGGCGATGGCCGCATACCGGTTCGTCTGGTCGAACGCGGACGCGGTGATCACGGGATCGCTCATGTCGCTGATCTCGGCCCACCGTTCGGCGACGGCTTCGGGCGAGCGGTCGCCCTCGGGGAGATACACCCCGGCGGACTCCGTCATCCGCGCAACGGCGAAGACTCCGGCGCCGGCGGCGAGAATGGTCTTGGTGGGGGCCTGTTCACTGACGAGGAACAAGGCGCCCGGTGCGATCGACTCCGGGGTGAGCAGATCGAGAATCCGGTCGTCGATCAAGCCCTCGGTCATCCGGGTGGCGGCGGTCGGGGCGAGCGCGTTGACATGAATGCCCTTTCGCTCGCCCTCGATCGCCAGCACGTTCATCAGGCCGACCAGTCCGGACTTCGCCGCGCCATAGTTGGACTGGCCGAAATTGCCGTAGATCCCCGAGGCGGACGTCGTCATCAGGACTCTGCCGTAGCGCCGTTCCACCATGTGCGGCCAGACCGCCTTGGTGCAGTGGACGGAGCCCATCAGATGCACGTCCACGACCTGACGGACGTGATCCAGCTGCATCTTCGCGAAAGACTTGTCGCGCAGGATTCCGGCATTGTTGATGAGGATGTCGACGCGGCCCCACCGTCTCAGGGTCTCGTCGATCATGTTCTCGACGGCTTCCGCATCGGTGACATCGCAGAGATGGGCGAACGCCTCACCACCGGCGGCCCGGATGCCGGCCGCGACCTCCGCCGCCGCGCTCCGCCCGGCGGACATCCCGCCCGGCTGCCCCATGTCGTTGACGACCACCTTGACCCCGCGCTCGGCGAGGGCCACGGCGTATGCCCGCCCCAGCCCGCCGCCCGCGCCGGTCACCACTGCGACCTGGCCTTCGAAGTCCATCCCGCTCCTTCATACTACGGAGTATCATGATGGCCAGGGCGTGAATGGGGTGTCAACGGTCATTTTCCAGATCGATCCCGGCCCGGCCTTCGACGGAGGTCGGTGGGGAGAGAGTGAGGCCGCGTCCCACCGGCCGTGCCGGGCCCCCGACGGTCCCGGCAAAGCATCAGGGGCGGCTCCGGATTTCTCCGGAACCGCCCCTGATCCGCGCCGCGTCGGCGCCCGGCCGTACGGACGGCGGGCCGCCCCCCCCCCAGGACCGTTTGTGACGATCCGTGGGTGCGACCCGCGTGTCCGTGCGCCGGCCGAAGCCTGGGTCAGCCCACCTGGGCCGCGCCCGCGTTCCGCACCTCGGACAGCGCCTTCTTGATGACGACCTTGGCGAAGTAGCCGGAACCGAACAGGATGCACTGGATGACGTACCAGAACTTCTCGGCACCGGTCATCTCGACCAGCCCGTACTCGCTCAGCGCCTTCTTCACCGGAACCTTCTGGAGATAGGCGGCACCGAAATAGATGCAGCCCAGGACGTACCAGAACTTCTCCCAGGAGGTGCTGGTGCCCTGACCGAGGTACTGCCGTTCTGCCATGGAACTCTCTGCCTTCCGAAGTACATATGGAGCCGGGGGAACGCGCCGATCCGGACCCTTGCAAGCAACCTCGGGGCAGCGGTCAGGCAAAGGCGCCGACGTCTGCGGGCATGCTCGAGCACGAAATGGTATGGCGTTGATGATGCGCACTTGTTCACGGTGCCGATCGTCACGACGACCGGTTTCCCCCCCGGACGCGCAAGCTGGAGTGTAGAGGCAACAGACATCGATCTTCCACTCCGCTGTGCGAAGTTAATGCAACTGTTCGGTCTCGGACCTGCATGAATCCAGGGAGCCGACATGGCGGAGCCCGGGAGTCGTATCCAGCTCCCGGGCCCCTGGGGATGCCACCCAATTGCGCACGCCGGCGGCGTTTAAGAGGACGGATCAGTCATCATGCCTTCGTGTTCTACCTTTGAACTACCGCACCAGGTGAGAGGTGCAGGCGAGAGTTGAACTCGCATCCGATGGCGTTCGTCCGGCCTCGGTCGATCCGGCGATCGGCGGCCATGCTGAGACTGGAGCGAGAGTCTGAGATTGACCGCGGCTGCCTCTGCCGTGTTGGGCTACCCCGGCCCGATGGTGGTGCCGTGCCGGGGGAAGGACTCGAACCTTCACTGTCACCGTGTCTTCAGGCTGAACTTCAGTGTCAGCTTGCGCTCATCGCGCGCACCGGTCCTCAGTCCGGTCCGCGCCTGTCGCGCACCCCCGCGCTCGCACGCGGGGGCGATCGTGGATGCTACCGGCCGGCGTCAGCCGAACAGGTAGCCGAACACCGCGTCGCCGATCCGCTGGTCGGTGACCTCGGCACCGTTGGCCTCCTCACGGGCGAACTTCACGGCCTGCTGGAGTTTCTCCACCCGCTCCACCAACTCGTTCACCCGCCGCGCCGGGAGTGCTCCGGAGAACTTCACGGTCGTCCAGTAGCCGATGGGCACGTCCTCGTAGTACACCTCGACCTGCGCCGGGTGTTTGTCGGTCGCCTCCGCCTTGACGTGGTTGCGGGGAACCTTCTTGGTGCGGATCGTGCGCACCGGGTCCGTCTTCCACCAGTCCGTGGAAGGGTCGTGGGACCAGGACTCGGCGGCGTCGAGGGTCGGCAGCTTCTTGACGAACGTGTGCAGGTCGGTGAGCTGCTTCTCCAGGAACAGCAGATAGCTGACCGGGACAGCGGCGAGGACCGTGCGGCCGTCGACCGTGATGTCCGCACGGGCCGTGCAGTTCGCCCAGTCCTTGGTGGCGGTCACATCGAACAGCCGGGTGAGCGACCCGGACATCTCCCGCAGCACGTCCTCGGCCTGCACCTGTACCCGGGTGGACTCGGGCGGCAACTGCTCGCCCTCCTCGTCCTTGGGCTGGTACGAACGCGAGATACCGGCCAGCAGCGCCGGCTTCTGCACCTTGTGGTGCGCCGCGGTGATGTCCTGGAGCGACTTGCTCTTGACACCCTTTTCGACAGCGATGATCTGGTTCAGCTTCGCCACTTCGGTCCCCCTTCGAACAGGCAGGAACGTACCTCACCGAGGTGAACACCCGCACTCGCTTTTCACCCCCGCCCCACAGTTCCGCCGAGGGACCCGTCAGGTTCATCCAGCCGCAGAGGAAGGCTGCGGCACGGTCAACGGGCCGCTGTGTCCTGTGCGGCCATGAGCTTGTCCACGGCCGCCGCGACCGCATCGGGGTCGGAGATCATCGTCAGATGCCGGGCGCCCGGGATGAGAGTCGGGGGTGGTGCGCCGATACGCCGCGCGGTCTGCTCCGGCGTCTGCCGGCTGAACACATCGTCCTGTGCCCCGAACACCACGGCCTTGGGCAGGTCCAGCGCGGCGAGCCGCGCCACCCGGCCGGCGGGCAGGCCCGGCACTCCTTCGCCCAGCATGCTCCACAGCGCGCCCTCCGCGCCGGGCACCTGGAGCGGGCGCCGCCATTGATCCACACCAGCGGCGTCCAGAGGCGGGCAGGCAGGCCCGCACTGCGCGTCGTACAGACTCCGGATCAGGCCGTCGCCACTGATTCCGAGTCGCAGCAGGCTGGTGCGGTAGGGGTCGAGCAGTACGTACTTCAGGCCCGACGGTGGACCGGCGCCCGTGTCGAGGGCGTCACCGTCGAGCAGCATCACACCCCCCGTGCGGCCGGGAGCGCGCAGCGCGGCCTCGGTGACCACGGCGGCTCCGCTGGAGTGCCCCACCAGCAGCGGACGTGCGCCGGGCCCTCCGAGGTCCATGGCGTCCAGGAAGCCCAGCAACTGGCGGGTGAAATGGTCGACGTCGTACGGGCCGCGGCGCTCGCTGTATCCGTCACCGGTCAGGTCGAGGGCGTACACCCGGTGATGGCGGGCGAGCAACGGGGCCAGCCGCGACCAGGTGTCGACGGTCTCGAAGGCGCCGTGCACCAGTACGACCGGAGAGCCCGTAGTGCCCCAGGTCTGGTAGCGCGTCCGGACGTCGCCGGCCTGGACGTAGCTGAGCCCCGGCGGGGGCGTGGCGCGTCCGGCGGTGAAGCCGTTGTAGGTGAACGAGGCCGCCGTGACGACCACCAAGGCGACGATGCAGCCCAGCGCGACGCGACGCAGCCACCGCCCCGCCCGTGAACGGCGCGGCCGAGCCGCACGATCGGCGAATGGCGATGGCGCAGTGGATGCCGACTGGGCATCCCCCGCTCCGCGGAGATCAGCTGTCACACGTCACAGGATCGCCCACGGCAGGACCGCTGTCCTCCTTCGCAGGGAGTCATGATGACTACTCCGCCGGGCGTAGGGGGACGCGCACCGCCCTCTGTTCGAGCCGAGAGTCACGGTCCGCGGCCGGGCCGTGCAGGGCCCGGCCCGGTGTCCGGTCAGGGGATGCGGGCCACAGCCGCGTAGATGCCGCTCTCCTCCGGAGCGGGCGGCTCCTGGCCGGCGCCGTACCACTCGGTGGCGGTGACCAGGCCGGGCGGCACCAGCTCCAGTCCGTCGAAGAAGCGGGCCACCTCCTCCCGGGTACGGAAGCCGAGGCGGATGCCGCCCTTCGCGTACTGGGCGATCACCTGCTCCGCCAGCTCGGGGAAGATGTCGATCGCGGCGTGCGAGAGGACCAGGTGGCTGCCTGACGGAAGGGCGTCGATCAGTCCCCGGACGATGCCATGGGCGTCCTGGTCGTCCGGGATGAAGTGCATCAGGGCGATCAGCGACAGGGCGATCGGCTGGTCGAAGTCCAGCACCTGCCGGGCGTGCCGCACGATCTCGTCGGGTTCGCGCACATCGGCCTGGATGTAGTCCGTGGCGCCCTCGGGGCAGCTGACCAGCAGCGCCTCCGCGTGCCGCAGCACGATCGGGTCGTTGTCGGCGTAGACGATCCGCGCGGTGGGCACGGCCCGCTGCACGATCTGGTGGAGGTTCGGCTCGGTCGGGATGCCGGTGCCGATGTCGAGGAACTGGTCGACGCCCTGAGCGGCGAGATAGGCCGCCGCCCGGTGCATGAACGCACGGTTCTGCCGTGCCGCGTCCCGCGCTTCGGGCGGTAGCGTCTCGCCGACCGCCTCGTCGACGGGGTAGTTGTCCTTGCCGCCCAGCAGCCAGTCATAGACCCGCGCGGGGTGGGCCCGGCTGGTGTCGATGTGAGAGAGCTGGGAATGGTCCGTCGTCATGGCAGACTCCGTCATCCGGGAGGTGAAGCTCCGCCGCCTTTCGATCATCGTACTCGGTCACGTTCCGGTCCAGATGCCGGACGGGACAACGGCGACGCAGGCCCGGCGCCCCGACCGCGCTCCGCCCGCGGGCCGGAACTCCCCATCCACCGAAGGCCCTTCGGGATCCGTCGCAGTCCGAGGACTCCGGTCTCCTCTCCTCTCGAGCCCAACTGGTGTGATCCGGCGGCTCACTTACTCACGTCGGGTTGAGTATGCGCGCTCATGTCCGGGACACCCTCGCGCGGCGAACATCGGTGCAGCGGCGCGGTCCAGTGGCGCCGATCCGATCCAGTACTGAGATCCAGTGCTGAGACAGTTACGGAGAATCCCATGTCCCGACGTATCGCTCTGTCCGTGGCCACCGGTGTTGTCGTCCTCGGTGGTGCCGGTGCCTTTGCCCTCGCCCACGCCGAGGAGCAGTCCCCGGCCCTGGCACACAGCAGTGCCCGCTACACCGCTCCCGGCAAGGACCGTGACGGCTCGCTGGACTTCGTCACCGATGTCACGGCGTCCTCCGGTGTCCAGAGCGTGAAGGTGCTGGCCTGGCCGCAGAAGTCGTCCCTCGCCGAGAAGGGGCTGACCGCGAAGGAGATGGCCGCCGCGGAGGCGGCCGTCTGCACGCCCTCCGGGCAGAACACCGTGCGCTGCTCCTACACCGTCGAGGTCACCGCGGCTGACGCCGAGGAGTCCCCGCGCGGTGCCTGGCACGTCGCCGTTCTGGCCACCGCCAAGGACGGCACCACCACCCTGGACACCGAGGCGGCCGGCTTCACCGTCCGATGAACCGCACACCCATATGACCGTGCCGGCCTGCCACGGCCGGCACGGTCTCACTTCGGCGAGCTCCGGCCGCAGGGGCGCCGGCACCGGCGGTGTGGGCGGTGAAGCAGGCGGGTCAGATCTCCAGGGTGGCCTCGATGCGCTTGAGCGAGTGGCGCGCGAGAGCCAGGTTGCCGCGGGACCGGTCGAGTGCGAGGTAGAGGAACAGGCTTCCCTGGCTGCTGGCCAGCGGGCGTATGAGGTGGTACTGCTCGCCGAGGGTGATCAGGATGTCCTCGATCGAGTCATTCATGCCGAGGGTGCTCAAGGTCCGCGTCTTGGCACGCACGACCTCCGTGTTTCCCGCGGCGGCGACTTCCAGGTCCAGTCCATGGCCACCGCCGAGCGTGCCCAGCGACATGCCGCTCTCGTAATCGACCACGGCGACGCCGATCGCGCCCTCGATCGCCATGGCTTCCTTGAGTGCGGTCTCGATGCTCATGTCCGTGCCCTTCGTGCTGAGTGACGCGGCGCTGAGGCCGTGTCAGAAAAAGTCCGCCAGACAACCTGTTCTGGAACGTCTGGCTTAAACTACTGTGTTTTCTGGCCGGATGTGAAGGGTTTGTGAAAGGGTGCTGGTGTCGTCAGTCGAAGACTCCTTGCGTCGCCTGCTCGAAGTGCCGGGAGTCACAGGCGCCGCCCTCGTCGACGCGGTGACCGGACTGAGCTACGGCCGGTCCGGCACAGGGGAGATGGACGCTGCCGAGTGCAGTCGACTTGTCGCGTTCGTCGGCGACCGGCTCCACCTGGCCGGAGCACAAGGGGAGCTGGAGAGCATGGTCATCACGGGTACCCGGCATCAGCTCGTCCTCAGGGCGCTGCCCCGGCGGGGCGACCCTCTGCTGCTGATGGCGGCGTTGGAACGCGACCAGGCCAATCTGGCCCTGGTGCTGCGCCAGTTGGACCTCTATGCGGAGGGGGCGGCGGGATGAACACCCGCACCGACGGTCCGCGCAATGTCCCCGCCCTGCTCAACACGCTGTACGACGAAGGCCGCACCGGCACGGTCGTCATCTCCGGCACACCCGGCGGCAGGATCCATCTGCGCGCCGGCCGGATCGTCGCCGTGGAGACCCCTGGCGCACCGAGTGTCGAGTCTCTGCTGCGTACGTCCGGTCGTATCGACGATGCCGCCTGGAGGTCCGCCTGCGCGGCCGACGGTGGGACTGAGGGCGGGGTCGGCGTCGAGCTTCAGGCGCGTGGCCTGCTGGCACCGGAGGAGTTCGAGATCGCCTGCACCGCGGCTGTGTTCGACGGTGCCTTCGCCCTCGCGCTCAGTCCTCCCGGGCACTGGGACGTGACGGAGGCGGTCTCGACGGCGGTCGTCGGACCGGCCTTCGAACCGCAGCTCCTCGCGGCCGAGACCTCGCGGCGGCTGCTGCTCCTGAGCCGGCTGTGGGGATCGCCCGCCGAGTTCGCCCGCACCCGGATCCGCCCGGTCGCGGACCGGCCCTCCTCCGTCCCGTCCCGCTATGCGGCGCTGCTGACAGCCGCCAACGGCCGCCGCACCCCGCGGGACATCGCGTTCGCGTTGGGGCGGGGGACCTACGCGGTCATGCTGGACCTGGCCCGGATGGCCGAACTGGAGCTGCTGCACCATGTGAAGCCCGCCACGGCCGGCCGTCCGAGCACCGCACCGCGCCGGCCCACGCTCCGGACCCACCACCTCCCGACTCCCACCGACCGCCCGCTGCCCCGGCGCAGTCCCGGAACACATCGCCCGCACCGAACGGACAGCGAGTGAGTCCCGACCCCGGGCTGAACACCACTCCGCTCGCCCCGCCCCCGCTCACCGTCCGTCGGCCGGGCGCCGGCACCGCGCTGCCGAGCCCGCCGGACGACCTCGCGGACCACCAACCCGATCTGCTCCTCCTGCGCCGGGTTCACGCGGGCCTCAAAGCCCTGTCCTGACCCGATCGCGCATGTGCAACAGCAGTTCACCGCCCACAGCCAGGAGCGCCGATGTCCACCGTCCACCAGCCCGAACCGCTCGTCGAGGTCCTGACCGCTCTGCGTGAGCAGGTGATGGGAGTGAACGAGACGGTCATCTCCACGGTCGACGGCCTGCTGGTCGCCTCCGACGCAGATGCCGTCCAGCCGGAATCCATCGCCGCCCTCTCCGCCGCCACGCACAGCCTCGGCCGGCGCATGGCGCAGGAGGCCGGGGGCGGGGAGCTGCGTGATGTGTCCACCCGGAGCGCCGGGCGGCACGTCGTCATCCAGGCCATCGGCGAACGCGCCCTGCTGACCGTCCTCGGCGACGACGGGCTCGACCTCGCCGGACTGCAACGCGAGATCCACTCCACCGTGGAGCAACTGGCGAAGATCCTGGAAGCCGACGCACCGGCCTGACCCCGCCGGCCGCATCGGCCGAGGGCCGGCAGTTCCCCTCCCGCGTTGCGCCTCGCCGAAGGGCCGCCTGACCCGTGCGACTCGACACCGGGGGCCGCGCCCGGGGCTTCACGGAAGCGACGACCCACCGGCGTGGGCGCACACGGGCTCCAGGCTGGGCCCAACGGGCTCAGACCGTGAACCGCACGGCTTCCAGCCAGAGGGAGTCGTCGAGCGTGCCGCCGAAGATGTAGTTGCCGGCAGCCTGCCCCAGAGGCTTGTCGCACGCCAGTCCGCCCCAGCCGTGGTCGTGGACGGCCGCGTTCTGGCAGACGGCGCCGTCGCCCACATTGATGACGAAGCCCAGCATGTACGGATAGTCCGGCTTGGTACTGCCGATGTAGTTGTCGACCCCGTCGGCCACGCCGTTCCAGGGGACCTTCCAGTGATCGTTGTGTACAAAGGCATTGGCAGCCGTGCCGCGTGTGCCGGACACCGCGATATTGAGGGACTTGATCTTCTGGCCCGCGCCTGCCGTGCCGGCCGCGGCGCCGTCGCACACGGGCTTCAGCCACCCGCGGCCCTCGATGTAGGCCCGGTAGCAGATATGCCGCCCCGGATCCTGCGCAGCAAGCCTCGCAACGGTGATCGCCGCGGTCTCGGGAGCGGCGGTCTTCACCGGCTCGGCAACCATGGGCGCTCCGCTGCCCGCGCTCTGTGTCTGCTGCACTTCGGGGGGTACGGGCGGCACGACGGGGGGCTGCTCGGTCTTCCTCTCCTTCTCCGGCTCGGCCTTCGGGGTGGGGGCGGGCGCGGAGGAGGTCGCGGCGGGGCTGGGGCTGCTCGGTGAGGGGGACGGGGTCTCGGACGGGCGGGATGTCTGGGGCACCGCGCGAGCGGCGGCCGTCTCCCGGTGGTCGTCGAAGTGCAGGGCACCGCTCTGGGCGAGCGACGCGGCCAGGGCGACGGTGGCGGTCACCGCGGCCGTCGACCCCAGGGCGGCCCAGACCCGACGGCCGGGAACCAGGCCGTGGGGTGCGCGGGCGGGCCGGCGGCGGAACGTGTCGGCGAAGCTCTGCCCGGGCGGCGGGAACTCCCGGGGCCGGGCCGACTTCCTGGGCTGCGGGTTCACGGCTGTGGAGGCTTCGTCAGGGAGGGTCACAGCAGGTCCTGTTCGTCTGGTTGCACAAGCTGAGCCGGGTCGGGGGTGGTCAGGCTCCGCGTCTCACGAAGCCCGACCTCTCTCCAAGTCCTGTGAGGTGCCGGCAGTACGGCCGTTGCCGAAGAGTAGCGGCGCTCGGGGCCGCCGCGATCGGCGGCCTGGGGGAACCTGCGCGCGAGGCGGTCGCGCGGCGGCACACGGGAGTTGGACGCGAACGAGACGGCCACGACAGACCTCCGTGCCGTGTGCGCGGGTTCAGCCGGTGGCAAGGTCGTCTCGGCCCCTGCTCCGCCGAATACGGATCTCGCGCAGCGACAGGACGATGGCGACGAGGTTGAGGGGCGAGGCAATGGCGTTGGCTATCTGGGGGATGTCGAATGCTCTGAGCGCACTCGCCCCGATGGAGATCAGGAAGAGGGACAGTGGCAGGTATCTGCGCCACCCGGGAAGGTCCCGCATCCGGGCAACGGTGAAGGTGCACCAGAGGGTGAGCAAGAAGACCGTGATGCCCACGGCGGCGATTGCGATCAGCATGAGAGGCACGTCTCTGTAGGAGGTAGGGACCGTTCCGTTCGAGCGTGAAGCCCGTGCGGCAGGGGACGGACGGTGCCCCGCGGAAGGTCTCTGCGGGGGCACCACCGTATGGGGTGGAGGTATCCCCTCCAGCAAGGTGGGACAACGACGCCCCGTCAGTTCTGCTGTGGCCGTGGCGTCCCGTCCCCGGCTGGTCCAGCCCTCGCCCATGTCCAGGCCCAGGCCCAGACCCAGGCCAACCCTGTCGCACGGATGCCGCAGGTCCGCAATGCCCGGAACTGGTTCCCACCTGATCGGCAATTCGCTGAACGTTGCATGAAGCGTGACCAGATGGTTTCAACAAGCGTGTCCCGACCCAACATAATCGACCTGGTGTTCGCGCTCACGCAGTGATTGACTGCAGCACCGAGCACGCCAGAAGGCGCTTGCTCGGACAACTGGGGTGGGAAAGTGGAGCGGCAGCAGTACGTGGAGCGGTGCTCGGAGCTCTTCGCGGTGGGTGGCTATGCCGGTGTGAGAGCAGCGGCAGAGGCGGGACTTGAGGAGTTCGGACCGGATCCGGTTCTCTTCCGCTGGCTCGGACAAGCACACGTTGCGGAGGATGAGGACGATCACGACCGTGAAGCTGAGGCCGCGTATCGCAAGGGCCTCGCACTGGCACCGGACGATCTCGGGCTTCTGGTGTCGTATTGGGAGCTGTGCCTTCGCTCGGACTCCTTCGAATATCCGGAGCGGGCGCGCCGTGCGGTGGTCCTGAAAGAAAAAATCGAAGAGCTGGCGCCGCCCGGGTCCGCTGAACGCGAGCGCGTCGACGATGCGACCGGCTGGGCGGGACGGGGTTACTGGGACGACCTGAACGCAGGCGCCGCTCGCGGGCAAGCTGAGCAGGAAGCCCTCGCGGAGCAGAGCGAGCTGGTCACCGACGCGCTGCGGCGAGCCGCTCGTGGCGAGCCCGGCGAAGACCCGGGGGAAGACCTCCGAGCTGCCGAACTGGCTGCGGCGGTCGAGCTGCTGCAGGGGGCCCGGAACGCACCACTGCGCCTGCTTCTCGCGCACCGGGGCGAAGCGTATGTGCTGACGTTCATCGCTTCGTTCGGTCTGAACAAGGCATTGGTGTGGAGCGGAGTGCTGGACTTCAGCCTGTGGGGCTGGTTGTTCTGGGTCCCCGTGCTCGTCGCCGAGGCCAAGCTCCGCCAGGCCAAGAGGCTGGCCCAGCAGCGAGTCATCGCGCGCATACAGGCACGCCACGACGAAATGGGCCTGCCTGACAGCCAACCCGAGAGCAAGCGCCTCTGAGTGCTTCAGCTGGCGACAGCCGCCAACTGATCACCACGTGATCACTCCACCTCTTCAGTTTCTCCCTGCTTGAACGTGATGCGACAGCGTTCAACCTGCTCCGCCACCTGTTCCATGAACCAGCGCATGATCTCGTAGGGGATGACATGCTCATCGGGGCTGTGGACGTGGACCGTCGGCTCCAGATTCGGGTCCTCATCGGGGACAAATGCCACCAAGAAGGCGACTCCGGGCAGGCGCCTCTCCGTGTTGGGGTTCTCACCCAATGCAGCTGACGCAGGCGCTGCCTCGCTCAGTTCAACGGCCCAGGCATCATCGGGCAAGGCGTAGTGGAACCGGATGGCGTAGTGACGACCTCCATGTTCTCGTAGGTCTATTGACATGGCGGCAGGCTGC
Source organism: Streptomyces nodosus (assembly GCF_008704995.1). Classification (NCBI taxonomy): domain Bacteria; kingdom Bacillati; phylum Actinomycetota; class Actinomycetes; order Kitasatosporales; family Streptomycetaceae; genus Streptomyces; species Streptomyces nodosus. The sequence continues at coordinate 6,845,280 of NZ_CP023747.1, read as the reverse complement.
CACAGCCGTGAGGGCCAAGTCGCGGGGATATCGGTTGGGACCCACAGCTCAACGGGGCACAGATTCCGACGTGTTGGAATTGGAGGCCGGAGCGGAGCCGTTGGGCCAGGTGCGGCGACCGAGTGAGAACCGCAAGCGACTCGCGGATCTCATTCGGGACTGCGGCCCGCACGGCTACGCGACCTGACACCTGACGCGCCGACTTCGCCGCCGACGTCATCCGCCGGGGCAGCCACGGCAGCAAGTGTGAGCCCTGAGACGCACACGCACGCTGAGCCTCCGCTCCCACGCCAGGAGCTGGTTCGACCGCTTCTTCTTCTGGATATGACCTCAGCAGTACTTGGAGCCAGGCGTTGAGACAGTTCCCATGCCCGGCTCCACCATCACAGCCGCCGGGGCGGCGCTCGACAGCCGAGCTCAGACTGCGTCATGGCCTGCTGCAGCGGCCCAGCGACGGATGTGCTGGTCGGGATGGGCCTGGGCGGATGCGAGCGTGGTTTCAAACAGTTTGCGCAGGTGTGGCGGGTATCCCGCGCGCGAGGTAGGCAGGCCCAGTAGGACACGGTGGCGCATCCGCAGGTCGGTGGACTCAGCGAACACCCGCATGGAGGCCTCCAGCCAGGCATCCTTGACGTCTTGCGCCTCGTCCAGAGCGGGATCACGTACCCCATCAGCGGGTCCGTACGCTGGGGACCGGTCTGCGCGCAAAGGCAGGTGGGCGCAGTACCAGGCCCGTACAGCCCCCGCCCGCTCAGAATCCGTGCCGATCCTTAGACAGTCGACCAGTGCTGCCATCACACGTCGGCGTCCGAATGCGTAGACCGCCGGCTTGACGAACCAGCGGCAGAAGCTGGGATCTGGGTCGTAAACGGCTGCCGCCATCAACGGGGCGAACAACTCCTCGGGCAGACTTGCACGTTCGAGCAGGGGCTTACGCACCGCCGCGGCGAGGTGACGCGCATGCCGGCCGTCCGGCTTCATGGCGACGTCTTCGACACCCAGCAGCCGGGCCACCTCCGTCGCGCACATCAGGAATGAACACGGTTCTATGCCGCTCTGTTCGTCTTCGGCCACGACAGCATTCTGGACCGGCCACATCTGCAGGCAAGACACCGTTGGCCGCTGCCCCTTCCACCGATCCGCTCGGCCACCTCACGACCATCCGCTGCGACCGGGCGGGCCTGCCGGTGGAGATCACGGACCCGCTCGGCGCTGTCACCCGCTACGAGCGCGACGCCTTCGGCCGCCCCGTGCGGCTGGTCGATCCGACGGAGCTCGTCACCCGCCTCGACTGGACGATCGAGGGGCACCTGGCCCGCCGTGTCTCACCGGACGGCACCAGCGAGTCCTGGACTTACGACGGCGAGGGCAACTGCACCAGTCACACCGACCCCATCGGCGGCACCACCCGCTTCGAGTAACGCACTTCGACCTCCTCACCGCCCGCAAGGACGCGGACGGCCAGGTCACCGACCAGGTCGCCGAAGCCACGGGCCCCGACGGAACACGCCTGACGATCTTGCGCGACCAGTACGGCCACGTCCGCTCCGACCCCGTCGATGGCCGCAAACGTACCTACGACTACGACGAGTTGGGCCGCCGCACCGGCCGCACCACACCCACCGGGGCGCACACGACATGGTCGCACGACGCGGCGGACCGCCCGGTGAACCTGGTCGTGTCGGGCCGTCCCATCGACATCACCTACGACGCAAGCGGCCGCGAACTCACGTGCGACATCGGTGACTTCCTCACCCTCCAGAACGCCTTCGACCCGATGGGCCAGCTGTCCGCACAAACAGCGACGACGGACGCGGGCGGACGCACGCTCCAGCGCCGTGCCTACACCTACCGCGCGGACGGCAACCTCACCGCCCTCGACGACCACCTCGACGGACCCCGCACCTTCGACCTCGACCCGACAGGCCGCGTCACCGCCGTCCGTGCCGCCGGCTGGACGGAGGCCTACGCCTACGACGTGGCCGGCAACCAGACGACGGCCGGCTGGCCCGCCTCCCACCCCGGCCACGAGGCCACCGGCAAGCGCAGCTACGCGGGCACCGGCATCACCCGGGCCGACGGCGTCCGTTACGAGCACGACGCGCTGGGCCGCGTCACGCTCCGCCAGAAAACCCGCCTCTCCCGCAAGCCGGACACCTGGCGCCAATAGTGGAACGCCGAGGACCACCTGACCCAGGTCACCACGCCCGACGGAACGGTGTGGCGCTACACGTACGACCCTAAGGGCCGACGCACGGCGAAACTCCGCATGGCGGCGGACGGCACGACCGTCGCCGAACGCACAACGTTCACCTGGGATGACACGACCCTGTGCGAGCAGACCGAGCACTCGGCAGACCTGCTCCATCCGGTCACCCTCACCTGGGACCACCGCGGCCTGCGCCCCATCGCGCAGACCGAACGCATCACCGCGGCCGAGGCCCCGCAGGAGGAGATCGACTCCCGCTTCTTCGCCATCGTCACCGACCTCGTCGGCACCCCACGCGAACTCGTCGACGAGCACGGCGACATCGCCTGGCGGGCCCGCAGCATCCTCTGGGGCACCACCGCCTGGATCACGGGCGCGACCACTTACACGCCGCTGCGCTTTCCCGGCCAGTTGCGATTGGCCTTACCCTCGCTGGCTGGGCACTCCAGGCAGCGATGGCGCAGATGTACAAGAAGTGCCTCAAGATCAACACTTGGGGATACTCTGGCGAGTACAAGGGCGGCTATTGCCTTTAAGGCCTGAAGGAGTCGATATGACGTCATTGTGGTGGTTAGCGGTCACGATGCTCGTCGTGCTGTTCGCCGGACGGGAGCTGTACGCCCTGCGCCGTGTTCCGCGGCGGTCGGTCCTGCGCGAGTTCACCTCCGACCGCGTCGCGTTGTACACGGCGGCCCTCTGGTGGGCCTGTTCCACCGTGGTGATCTGGACCGATGAGCATGACTGGATCGGAGCCCCGCTCTTCGGGATCCTCACCGCTTGCATGGTGGGAACCGCAGTGGCGCAGGCCCGACGCGTCCTGCACCGCCAGCGTGATGCTCGCGCCGTACGCTGACAACAAGGCATCATCTCCTCCCGGGGTGGCAGTTTGCAGAATCGTCTGGCAGGCTGCCACCCCAGCGCAGCAGCCGAGCGTACCGCGCCCCGTCTCCGCCGAGACAGGGCGCGGTCGCACCCGGAACACTTCGGAACCCGCGGAACGCCTGGCGTTTCCTACGGTTTGACCCTGATGTCATCCCAACCTGTCAGCGGTTCGTCGCGGCTCAGTACGGTTATGCCGGTGCCGAGGCAGACGACGAGTCGCCCTTGGGAAGGCACGGCGAGAGCGGTGCAGGTCCGAGAGCTGGGCGACCTACTCCACGAACTCGACGCGGGAGGGGACGAAACCCAGCGCGACGAGAAGGCGCAGAGAGAGCTGGCGCCCCGCACGCTGCTGTGAGTCGATCAGAACGGACGAGTCTCCCCTTCATGCACGTCAACCCGTCGTCAGGAGCAGCTCCGATCGGCACCTGACACAGCACATTGGGTGATTAGGTGAATTATGTTCCGCGTGTCGGCTAGGCCAGGGATGACATGACAGGCCCCGGCAGCAGCAAGCTGCTCGGCTGATGTGGTGCCGGAGGCGACACCGATCACGTGGGCGCCTCCTTCTCTCCCAGTGCGGACGTCTTCGAGAGAGTCGTCGATGATCACGGTCGTGTCCCGTGTGAAGATGTACCCGTGGCGTGTGCTGGCTCGCTGTTGTGCCACTCGCACGAGGCCAGGACGGTGGGCGTTGTCGGAGGCGTGTGCGGGCCCGAAAGGTTCCCATCGTCGAGGAGATCCGCCCCCTCGTCGCCCAGCGCATCCTGTCCGCCGGCCCCGACCCCGACGCCCGCCTGTTCACCGGCCCGCGCGGCGGGCGCATCTCCACCGCCGTCCTGCGTGACGCCACCCACTGGGACGACGTGGTCACCAGACTCGGCTACGAACATCTGCGCCGCCACGACCTCCGGCACACCGGACTGACCTGGTTCGCCGACGCAGGAGTCCAGGTCCACGTCCTGCGACGGATCGCCGGCCACGGCTCGCTGACCACCACCCAGCGCTACCTCCACCCGGACATCCACAAGATCACGGCCGCCGGCGCAGCGCTCTCCGCACACTTCAGCGCGCTGCGCGCACCACGCTCCCTGCCGAGCCCGATCGTCATGACCCGCTGACCCCGGTCAAGGACGCCGGTCCCCAACAGGTCCCCAAGAATGACCAAGGGCCGGTTTCGGATGTCTCCGAAACCGGCCCTGACCTGCGACTGTCTCCAGTCGGGACGACAGGATTTGAACCTGCGACCCCTTGACCCCCAGCAATGCGGTCGATCTTGGTTTGAAGACTTGTACCCCCGTAGCGCGCCCGAGAGCGCAGTCATTGCCGATTGACGCACGTCGGTACCCCTTCTGCTCCGGCCGGGGTCCGTTCAACGCACTCAAAGGCGGTACGGCTCCGTAGCCGACCGTCGCCCCGCACCCCCGCACCCCCGCACCCCCGCACCCCCGCACGGCAAGCATTAACTGCCGTTTCGCCCGGTCACAGACGGCAAGGACAGCGAGTCCGGGGAGGACCGGCTCGGTCAGGCGAGACGCCATCTCCGTGCAGCTGCCGGCGGTGGCCAGGGTCGGTGAAGGGAAAGACCACCGAGGTGGTGACCACCCGCAGGGGACTTTCGAACCGCTCGGCCGTCAGACGCTCGTGGAATCGGCTGGGTTGACCGGGCACAGCGTGTCTGTGGTCATCGTGTGCTCGCTGCTTTGCCAGGAAGGCCGGCGAGGTGAGGGCGAAGGACTCGGTGCGCCGCCGACAGCCGCATGCAGCGCGCGGGTGAACCGCGACGAGAGCCCGCCCCGCCGCCACCGGGCCAGGAGACCAGGGGCGCGTGGGCCACGGGCCCGAGCCGAACCCCGACCCCTGGGCGCGGGTCAGGCCATCCAGAAGAAGACGGCCGTCATACGCCTCTCCTCCAGGTCGCTGCCCCAGTAACCGGTCGCGGGTTGTTGTGCGGTGCCTGGACCATGTTGCCGCCGAGGACGCCGCCGGGCAGGTTCTGCCGGTAGAAGCTCGTGCCGCAGTCCTTGGGGATGTTCGGGCTGAGGTGGAGCACCGCGGCATAGCGGCACAGGGCACGCGAGTCGGTGTGCGGACACGGTGGCCCCTTGGTTCTGCCGACGACCTGGACACAGTTGTGGTTCAGGGTGCCGCCGCCGGGCGCGGTCTCCCGGCACACCAGCCGCTCGATCCGGGCGAGTTCACCCGGTTCGAGCCGTGGCACGGTCCGCAGCCCCGGCCGGCTCTCCTGCGTGTACGGATACCCCTTGGTCCAGTCGTCCTCGTCTCTGGCGAGACAACGGTCTCTCTTCCGTTGGTCAACGTTCTGTCAACTCAGCACATCTTTGAAATGCGGAATTGGGACACCCCACACGGGGGCCGGGCAGGGTCGCATCACATCTTCCGTTTCCCAGCGTGGAAATGTGCACCTGCCGCGCGTTCGCCGTGAAACCCTGACGCGGGCGGCACCGTCCGCCGGTTCGCCCGAGCCCGTCGAGGAGGGCTATGACCACCCTTGCCGACCCCGTCCCCGGTGGGCGTCCCGGGGACGTCGAGCGGGCCACCGCGCTCAGCGGCGAGCTGGCCGGGCGCGGCGTGCACGGCATCGTCCTGGCCTACGTCGACACCGCGGGGATCGGCCGGGTCAAGACGGTCCCGACGGCGAAGCTGCCCTCGGCGGCGGCCTGGGGGGTGGGCATGTCCCCGGTGTTCGACTCCTTCCTGGCGCACGACTCGATCGTCACCACCGACGTCCTCGGCTCCCCCGACGGCGATCTGCGGCTCTACCCCGATCTCGACCACCTGGTGGTCCTGTCCGGGCAGCCCGGCTGGGCCTGGGCGCCGGTCGACCGGATCACCCAGGAGGGCGAGCCCCACCCCGGCTGCAGCCGTACGTTCCTGCGCCGGATCACCGCCGACGCCGAGCAGCGCCACGGCCTCACCTTCAGGGCGGCCGTCGAGATCGAATGGGCCGTCGGCCGAGGGGACGCGCCCGGCGGCGAGTTCGAGCCCGCGGTGTCGGGGCCGGCGTACGGGGCCGTCCGACAGGTGGAGCTGAGCGACTGCGCCGCCGATCTGCTGGCGGCCCTCGCGGCGCAGGGCGTGGACGTGGACCAGTTCCATCCCGAGTACGCGGCCGGGCAGTTCGAGGTGTCCGTCGGCGCGCTGGATCCGGTGGCGGCGGCCGACCGCAGCGTGCTGGTGCGGCAGACCGTGCGGGCGGTGGCCGGGCGGCACGGTCTGAAGGTGTCTTTCGCTCCGGCCGTGCTCGCGCGGGGCGTGGGCAACGGCGGCCACGTCCACCTCTCGGCCTGGCGCGACGGGACCAACCTGCACTCCGGGGGCGACGGCCGCTACGGCATGACGGCCGAGGCCGAGTCCTTCACGGCCGGGCTCCTCGCCCGCATGCCCGCGCTGACGGCCGTGACCGCGCCGAGCCCGGCCAGCTATCTCCGGCTCAGACCCTCCCAGTGGGCCGGGGTGTTCGGCGCCTGGGGCCGGGAGACCCGGGAGGCCGCGCTGCGCGTGGTCACCGGGACCCGCGGGCAGCGTGGGCAGGCGGCCAACCTGGAGGTCAAACCGGTCGACCTCGCGGCCAACCCGTATCTGGCGCTGGGCTGCCTGATCGCCGCCGGGCTGGACGGGACGGCCTCCTCCGCGTCCCTGCCCGAGGAGATCACCGGGGACCCGGCCCGGTTCGGCGAGGCGGAGGCGGCGGCCCGGGGCGTACGGCGCCTGCCGGTCTCGCTGGCGGAGGCTGTCGCCGCGTTCCGCGGGGACGACGTGCTGCGCACCGCGCTCGGACCGGTCCTCGCCGACGCGGTCATCGCCGTGCGCCGGGGCGAGATCGCGGCCGTCGAGGGGCTGGACGACGAGCAGGTCGCGGTGGCGTACCGCTGGGTCTACTGATGGGCGCGCCGGCCGGGGCCGCGGCGGTCCACGAGGTGCTCGCGGCGCTGCCGCTCGTGGACTACCACTGCCGGGAACGGGGTGCTGCTCAAGCAGGCACTGGCCCACGTGGGCCTCACGTACTGACGGCCGCCGGGCAGGGTGCCTCCGGCATCACCGGCGGCGCCCTCCCTCTGTACGACCGGCTAGTCCGCGCTCGCGCGCGCCGCCGCCGGGGCCGGGCCACGGTCCTCGTCCAGCACGAGGTGGTCGGCCGGTCCCTCCGGGTCGAGGAGCCGGCCCAGCCGGCCCGGGACGTCGAAGCCGACCAGGACCACGACGATCACCGTCCCGACGAAGGTGAGGACGGCCAGCGCGTGGCCCAGGTCCATGCCGGAGGCGAGGCGGGCGCCGAGGACGGGGGCCACGGCGCCGCCCAGGGCGCCCACGTTGTAGGTGAAGCCCAGCGCGGCGGCCCGGGTGTGGGTCGGGAAGTGGCCACCGATGTAGCGGGGCAGCAGGCCGGAGATGCCGAAGCTGGTGGCCTGGAGCACGAACAGCAGCACGCCGAGCAGCGGCAGGCTGTCCCGGACCGCGAAGACCGGGAAGACGAAGACCAGTGAGGCCAGCAGCGTGAAGGCGTACGCCTTCCTGGTGCCGATCCAGTCGCCCACGAACCCGGCCAGCCAGCAGCCGGCCATCGTGCCGAAGCCCGCGTAGTAGAGCGCGTCGGTGACCTGTCCGGCGTCGTAGCCCAGGTCGGTCTTCAGATAGGTGGGCAGCAGCGCCTGGATGGGCCAGGAGTACAGGAACGCGAAGAAGATGGTGACGATCATCGACACGTACAGCAGCCAGCCGCGGCGGCCGCCGAGCTGTACCGCGAAGGCGATCAGACAGGCCGCGGCGAGCACCGACAGGACCGGTACGAGCCCGTCGCCCAGCGGGGTGAAGACCGCGAAGAGCGAGACGGTGGCCGCCACCGCGAGCATCACGTTGACGGTGGCCCTGGCCCGGGTGGTGAACAGCGGGCGGAAGGGGTTGGGCCGCTGCTCCCGCTCGGCGACCGCGGCCTTCCAGTCGGCGGCCTCGGGCAGCGCGCGGCGCATCCACAGCGCGACCAGGACAGGGATCAGCCCGAGGTAGAACATCCAGCGCCAGCCGAGCGCCGGCACGACCCACTTGTAGACCTGGGCGGCCAGCACCGTGCCCACGGAGTAGCCGGAGATCAGGAAGCCACTGGCCCGGTTGCGCATGCGCACCGGCCAGCTCTCCATGACGTAGGTGGCGCTGGCGGAGTATTCGCCTGCCATGCCCATGCCGATGGCGAGCCGGGCGACGAACAGGCTGGTGTAGTCCCAGGCGAATCCGCAGGCGAAGGTGCCCAGGGAGTACAGCAGGATGCTGACCACCATCGACAGCTTCCGCCCGAAGCGGTCGCCGAGGGCGCCGAGCAGGGCGCCGCCGAGCCAGCGTGTGATGAAGGCGGCGGAGACCAGGCTCGCCGCCTTGACGGTGTCGAGGTGGAAGTCGGCGCTGATCTCGGTGAGGACCAGGGTGATCAGGACGAAGTCGAAGCCGTCGAGGACGTAGCCGATCCAGGCGGCGAAGAACGACTTCCACTGGCTGCGGCCCACCTGGCGGAACCAGGGCGGCTCGGATGGCGCGGTGTGGTGCACGGTTGCTCCAGGATGCCGGACGGGCTCGTCGCCGAGCACCGTCGGAAGGTAAAAGGCGCCTCTATCGACGTGTGAGGTGCGTCGCGAAGCGGTGGGTGAGGGCGGTCGGGGCGGTGATGGCGGTGCCGACGACCACGCTGTGCGCGCCCCGGGCGAGCGCTTCGGCTGCCTCCTCGGGGGTGGTGATCCGGCCCTCGGCGACGACCGGGGTGGCGGTCGCGCGGGCGAGGGCGGCGACCAGCTCCAGGTCCGGGCCGGTCCGGCGCGGGGAGCCGGGCGCGTATCCCGAGAGGGTGGTGGAGACGAGGTCGGCGCCCTGCCGGGCGGCGAGCGCGCCTTCCTCCAGCGTGGCGACGTCCGCCATGACCAGGGCGCCCGCCGCGTGCACGGCGGTCACGAGGTCGGCGAAGGAACCGCCGTCCGGGCGCGGGCGGGCCGTGGCGTCCGCGGCGACCACGTGGGCGCCGGCCTCGGCGACGGCAAGGGCGTGGCGCACCGTCGGGGTGATGTAGACGCCGGTGTCGCCGTCCTTCCAGAGCCCGATCACGGGCAGGGCGACGGCGGCGGCGACGGCGGCCACCACCTCGGGGTCGTTGACGCGGACAGCCGCGGCGCCACCGGCCTCGGCGGAGCGCGCCAGCCGGACCAGGGTCGCGGTGTCGCGCATCGGGTCGCCCTCGGGAGCCTGGCAGGAGACGATCAGGCGGCCCGCGACGGCGGCTACGGGCGAGGGGGTCGTGGTCATCGGGGTCCTCCCAAAAAGTGCGGGGACGCGGTGCGGGTGAGCAGGGCCGCCCCCAGGACGGCCGCGTCGGGGCCCAGGCGCGGAGGGACCGGGCGCAAAGGGCGCAGCGGGGCCATCAGCTCGGCGCGGAAGGCGTCGGTCAGCGCCGACCAGTACAGCTCGCCGATCCGGGGTACGCCGCCGCCGATCACGACGCGGTGCGGGCCGAGCGCGTTGGCCAGTCCGCCGACGGCGCTTCCCGTGGCCCGCGCCCCGGTGGTGATCGCCTGCCGTGCGGTGGGATCGCCCGCGGCTGCGTGTTCCGCGACGGTCTGGAGGCGGTCGGCCGTCCGGCCGCTCAGCCTCTCGTACAGGGCGGTGATCGCGGGTCCCGAGGCGATCGCCTCCAGGTGGCCGTTGCCTCCGCAGGTGCAGGGCAGACCGGCGGCCTCGGGGCTGGGCACATGGCCGAGGTGGCCCGCGATGCCGGCGCTGCCGTGCAGCATCCGGCCGTCCACCGCGACGGCGCCGCCGACTCCGGTGCCCACGGCGACGTAGACGAGGGAGGCGCATGGGTCGCCGGCCGCGGCGAGTTCGGTGGCGGCCGTGGCGCGTACGTCGTTGTCGCAGACGACCGGCAGCCCCGTACGGCCGGACAGGCCCGCGGCCAGGACGGTGCCTGCCCATCCGGTGATGGAGTCGGTGGCGCTGGTGACGGTGCCGGTGCGCGGGTCCACGACACCGGCGGCGGCGACGCCGATCGCACGGGCGCCGTCGTCCACCGCGCGGGCCGCGGCGGCGAGCGCGTCGAGCACCGCCGGGGCTCCCGCCCGCGCCGGTGTCGGGCGGGTGTGCCGGCGCAGCACCGTACCGTCCGGGCCGACCAGGGCGGCGGCGATCTTGGTGCCGCCGAGGTCGAGTCCGATGACGGGAGCGGTGTCCGGGGCCGGGAACCGCGTCATCGGACCGGGGTGAGCCCGGCGGCGCGCAGCCGCGCGTCGACCTCGGCGACGGGTGCGGCGCCGAGCTGGATCTGCGGGAACGCGGTGTCGCCGCAGTCGATGACGCCCAGCAGGCGCAGCGCCGCCTTGAACGCGCCCAGCGCGGAGGAGCTGCGGCCCATCTCCGCCTCGGGGCCGGCGTCGACCATGGCGAACAGGCCTGCGAGCCGCTCCTGCTCCCGGGCGGCCTGCGGCCAGTCGCTGGCCCCGGCCGCCTCGTAGAGCCGGACGTAGCCGGCGGGGTCGACGTTGCCCAGGCCGGGGACGACGCCGTCCACGCCGGCCAGCAGGGCTGCGTCGACGGTGAGTTCGGAGCCGGTGAGGACGGAGAAGGCGGGTGCGGGGCCCTCGGCGCGGCCCTGGCGTCCGCCGAGGGCGACGAGCAGGCGGCGCAAGGAGCCCTCGTCGCCGCTGCTGTCCTTGAGCCCGGCCAGGGTCCCGTCGGCGGCCAGTTCGAGGATCAGGGCGGGCGACAGCTTGCTGTGCACGGAGACCGGCAGGTCGTAGGCGAACAGCGGCAGGTCCACCGTCTGCCGGACCCGGCGGAAGTGGTCGGCGATCTCCCGGGGGTGGGTGCGGGTGTAGAAGGGCGCAGTGACGACCAGGGCGTCCGCGCCGAGCCGGGCCGCCTCGCGGGCGTGGTCGAGTACGCGCGGGGTGGTGGTGTCGATGACGCCTGCGAGGACCGGTACCCGTCCGTCGACCGCGTTGACCACCGTCTCCAGGGCGGCGCCCCGCTGCTCGTCGGTGAGGTAGGCGACCTCGCTGGTCGAGCCGAGGGCGAAGAGCCCGTGGACGCCGCCGCCGAGCAGGTGCTCGGCCAGCCGGGCCAGGGAGGCCGTGTCGACCTCGCCGTGGGCGTCGAGCGGGGTGCACACGGGCGGGACGACCCCGCGCAGGGGTGCGGTCAGAGGCATGGGGGCTGCTCCATGGGCTGGGTGACGGAAGTGTTGATCGCGGCCGACCACGAAAGGGACATCGGATGTCTGACGTCCGAACCATAAGACGCGGCCGCCCGGGTCGGTCAAGAGTGGGATGACTCACACTCCCGGTTCCGACCCGGGCGGCAGGTCCGACGCGGGGAACGACGTCCTGACCCCGCCGGGTACGGGCGGGCGACTTTTGGTGACCCCGCGTCAGGCGGTGCGCCCGGTCTCCGCCTCCGCGCCCCGGCCCTCATACGCCTGCGCCTCCGCCAGCCGCCTGCGCACCGGCGCGTAGTGGCCGGAGAGGGCGTGCACCAAGCCCTCGACGTCCCCCTGCCGGGCCGCCCGCACGATCGCGCGGTGGTCGGCGATGGTCCCCGCCTCGGCCTCCTCGGAGATGCCCTCCAACTGGGGCGCGACCATGGCGTAGACGTCCCAGAAGGCCAGCGAGAGCTGGCTGACCAGCTCGTTCTCCAGCGACCTCATCAGCCGCTCGTGGAAGGCGCGGTCGCATTCCGCGAAGCCGCGGTCGTCGTGGGCGCCGCGCCGGTCCATCTCGTCGACGAGCACATCGAGGGCGTCGAGATCCTCGGGCCCGAGCGTCGCCATGATGCGCGCGGCCATGCCGCGTTCGATCAGCTCCCGCACCTCGACAAGCTCGGACAGGATCCGGAAGTCGTCCCTGGGACTGAGCAGACCGCGGAAGGCCAGCCCCTCCACCAGCGCGGACAGGCTCAGCCGGCCGACGTATGTGCCGTGACCGCGCCGCACCTCGACGATGTCCAGCACCGCCAGCGTCTTCACGGCCTCGCGGATGCTGGACCGGCTGGCACCGAGGGTGGCGCACAGCTCCGCCTCCGACGGCAGCGGGTCCCCCGGCTTGAGGTGATTGTCGAGGATGTAGCTCTTGATCGCCTCCGAGACCTCCTGACGCAGTGACGGCCTGACCGCCGCCCGGACCCCTTGCGGACGCGACGAATTCACCTCTTGACCCCTTCTGCTCGATGGAGCTATTTTCACAACCTACCAAGGTCCGACATCAGACGTCCGGTGGCCAGACCCCATGGGTCCTGCAGGACGCCCGTCGGCATGCATCGTCGCGGATTTCCAGGCTGTGCGAGCGCCCCCGGAACCGCCTCGACCCGGGGTGAGGCGCGGTCATACCTGAGTCGTGCCGCCGTCGACGATCAACTCGGTGCCCGTGGTACAGCTCGATGCGGAGGACGCCAGACACAACGCCGCCCTGGCGACCTCGGCCGGCTCACCGAGGCGCCCTGCCGGGATACCCGCGGCAAGCTGTTCCTTCAGGGTGGCGGGCACGCCGTCGCCGGGGCCGAGGTCGATCACGCCGAGGCTGAGCAGGTTGACGCGGATCCTGCACTCGGCCGGCTCGGCCGCCCAGGTGCGGGTGAAGGAACGCAGGGCCGCCTTGCTCGCCGCGCAGACGGTGGTGCCCAAGGTCCCCTTCGCAGCCCCCGCGAAGCCGCTGAGGACGACCGACGCGCCATCGGCCAGGAGCGACGGAAGCTACTGGACGGTGAGCAGGGTCCCGCGGGTGTTGACGGCGAAGGCGGTGTCGAAGTCCTCGCCGGAGATCTCCGTCAGGGGCATCGCGGCACTGCGGGTGCCGATCCATCATCCGTGCAGCTCGCGGCCTTGATCGCCGGTCTCTGGCCGTGCCTGACACTCGCCCAGAGTCCTCATCTGCACGTGGCACAGGCGGCATCATGACCTGCCGTGCTGCTGCGTCTGGCCTACCTCGCCCTGGTACTCCAGCAGCGTTTCGCCATCTGGCCTGGTGAGAGGCGTCGTCGGGAGTGTAGTTGGCCGGTGGCGTGTCGGGGCCGGTCTTGCCGGACCGCCCCTCCAACGAGTGGCATCGTCGCCGGTAATGGCAGTAGCGGCCGACGGCCTGACGCCTGCGCCGCCACTGCGACCAGCTCAGGGCGTGGATGCGGAAGCGGCGGGCGGGGCCGGTGTACGAGGCCAGTTGCCAGCAGCCGGCGGACTTCCGCCACGGTGAGTGGGAACCAGGATTGAACCTTTCTGCACCCCCCTTTTTCCGCCGCCTGCGCCGCTGTGACCGCGAGAAGGGCGTGCGCAAGCATGGCCAGAGTGACGTGGCTCGTCCAGCCGACGTAACGACGGACTTCGTACTGATCCAGGCCGCACTCGTTCTTCGCGGCCGGGAAGCACTCCTCGATCGCCCACCGGCGCCCGGCAACGCGCACGAGCCGATCGACATCGGCGTTCACCGGGGCATAACCGAGGTAGAAGGCGATCTCATCGGGCCTGCTGACACTGCGCCGGGCCAGCGCCCAGCGGTGACGGGTGGGCCGCTCGCCGTCGAAGTCCTCGATCGCCGGGAGCTGGACGACCGCCCAGTGATAGATACGCGGGCCCTTGGCGCCGTAGGACCTGGCCCGCTTGGTCAGGCTCCTACACCCGGACGCCGGCTACGTCACCGACGGCGGCGGCAGGGTCTCCGCGGCACGCAAGCTCCTCCACGGCGGCGAGCGCCTCGCCGAGGTCATGGTGCGTGTGGGGCGCCAGTGGCGCCCGGACCGCATCGACTTCGCCGAGGTCGGCGGCGAGCTCGCCCTGGTGTTCTACCGCGAAGGCCGGGTCTACTCCGTCGACACGGTCCAGATCACAGACGGCCTGATCACCGCGTACCGCAGGGTCATCAATCCCGAGAAACTCCTGCGCGTCTGAGCTGTCATACCCGGAGGGGCTATCTCGTCCCCCTGATGAGAAGGCAAAACGGGCGATGCCGGATTGCACGAGCAGGTGAAATCGATCATGTGGAACGGCATACATCAACCTGCTGCATCTTCCTGATGAAGAGCCGCTGTGAGCCCTGTGTGTGAACGGGCTGCGCGCTCGAGTCGCCCCTCCCAGTAAGGACCTGTATGCAAGCCATCACTGTTCGAGACCGTGACGCCGGTCTTGCCGGGATGTCCCTGACGGACCTGCCCTACCCCCATGCGGCTGAGAACGACGTCATCGTGCGGGTGCACGCCGCGGGCTTCACCTCTGGCGAGCTGGACTGGCCGGGCACGTGGACCGATCGCGCCGGCCGCGACCGTACACCAAGCGTGCCCGGGCACGAGTTGTCGGGTGTTGTCGTAGAGCTGGGATACGGCACCACCGGCCTGAGTGTCGGCCAGCGGGTGTTCGGCATGGCTGACTGGGCCCGCAACGGCTCGCTCGCCGAGTACGCCGCGGTGGAAGCCCGCAACCTCGCGCCGCTGCCGGCGGACATCGACCACACCTTGGCCGCCGCACTGCCGATCTCCGGGCTGACCGCCTGGCAGGGCCTGTTCGACCACGGCCGCCTTACCACCGGCCAGACCGTCCTGATCCACGGTGTCGCGGGCGGCGTCGGCTCGATCGCGGTACAGCTCGCCCGCGAGGCCGGCGCCCGCGTCATCGGCACCGGCCGGGCCTCCGACCGGGACAGGGCTCTCGCCCTGGGCGTCGACACCTTCCTGGACCTGCAGACCGAGAGGCTGGAGGACGCCGGCGAGGCCGACGTCGTGTTCGACGTGATCGGCGGCGGCATCCTCGACCGCTCGGCCACCCTGGTCCGGGCCGGTGGCACGCTCGTCACCATCGCCATGCCGCCCAAGGTCCAGCCCAAGGTCGGGCGGGCGGTCTTCTTCGTCGTCGAACCCGACCGCGCCCGGCTCACCGATCTCGCCGCGCGACTGAGGGACGGCCGGCTCAAGCCGGTCGTCGGTGCCGTGCGGCCGCTCGCCGAAGCACCCTCCGCGTTCGCCCCCGGCAAGCGCACCCCGGGCAAGACGATCATCCGCGTCACGGAAGACTGAACAGGAGACCGATCGTGATCGGAATGCGGATCACCGGTGGTCTGCATGCCGTCGCCACACTTTCTGTGTTCGATGTGCGTTGCTCAGTCTGAGGCGTCGCTCCAGGACGTCAGGACCCTCCCGGTGCTGCGCCGGATGTTCGCCCGGCTGGTCCGGCCTGCCCGTCTGAAGCGCGCCGAGGTCGAGCAGGAGGCCCTGGCCCACATCGCCACAGCACTGCGCACGGTGGACCCCGGCTCGGAGCGGCTGGACCGGAAGCTGTTCAGCGCGGCCGACCGGGGCCGTCCACCGGCTGGTGTACGCCGCACGCCGCCGCGCCACCCGGGAAACCGGCCAGGCAGCAGCGCACCTCAACGTCCTGTGCTCCACGCCGCGGGCGGACAGGGGCGCAGCAAGAAGGGCATCCGACGGAGCGGACGCCCCCTCGCAGTCGCAGCCTGAACGCGAGTGTGCCCTCGCGTCACCGTCGCCAGAACAGGTGGTGCGTCACGCCGCTCGGGCTGGGCACGATCTCCAGGTGGAACCGGTCGAGCAGCTCATCGGGTGACTCCCAGAGTCGCAGTCCGGACCCGAGCTTCACCGGCGAGACCGCCACATGCATGGTGTCGACGAGGTCAGCATCAAGGAACTGCCGGACGGTGGTGACCCCGCCGCCGAGCCGGACGTCCTTGCCCCGCGCCGCTTCCCGCGCCCGTTCGAGGACCGTGACCGGGTCGCCGTCGACGAAGTGGAACGTGGTGTCGGAGAGCCTGAACGACGGACGCTTGTGGTGGGTCATGACGAACACCGGAGTACGGAACGGGGGCGCCTCCCCCCACCAGCCGCGCCACTCATGGTCCTGCCAGGGCCCGCGCTGAGGCCCGAACTTGTTGCGGCCCATGATCTCGGCACCGATGTTGCGCGCGAAGTCTCGCGTGAAGTGGTCGTCGAGGCCCCGGCTCCCCCCGGGATCCGTGCGCATGGGCCAGCTCGCCGTGGCGCCGGCCCAGGCGAACAGCCTCTCCGGATGGTCGTAGCCGAACGGCCGCTCGAGACTCTGGTGCACACCGGCACCGATTCCGTCACTCGAGACATTGAAGTTCATGACTCTCAGCAGCTGATCCACGTGTTCCCTCGTCAGGTCCTGTCGCGTCATCGTGGGGCGAGGCGCCGCACATCATGACGTCGAACGGGACGTGGTCGGATCGACAACAGTCCACAACCTTTTCCGAAGCGCGTCAGGAAGCGGCCCCGTTGGCGGTGTGGCAATGGCGGACACGAACGGCATCGGGGTGGCCGCCTCACGACCATTCACAGGCATCGCAGCGCACGTCGCCGCCCATCCAACCGTTCCAACCACCAACCCGGCCTACCTTCCTGGTCAGAGCACCGGCGATCGTCGAGTCCACAGAGATGTCCCACTACACCCCGAGATCACTTCGCTCAGGCAGCAGAGCGGTAGCAAATGAGGGTGCAGGCGATCGCGGTGAAGGCCAGGAAGTGCTCCGCTTTGCGCTCGTAGCGGCGGTGCAGACGACGGCAGCCAGCGAGCCAGGACATGGTGCGTTCGATCGTCCAACGGTGCTGGCCGAGTCGTGTGGAGGACTCGATGCCTCTGCGGGCGATGCGGTGCCGGATACCGCGCATGCGGAGCCATCGGCGCAGGTGGTCGTAGTCGTACCCCTTGTCCGCGTGGAGCTTGGCGGGCCGTCGCCCGCGCGGGCCGCGGCGGGAGCGGATCGGCGGGATCCCGCGTACGAGGGGCTCGAGCGCCTGGCTGCACAGGTGCACCCTCTGCGGGCGGAAGATGCAGCCCGCTACTATCCGCAACACCGTCTACTACCGCTGCGAGTTCAAGGATCAGGAACAGGCCCTCTACCCCGACCTCACCCACAAGCGACCCAACGCGGACGGCAAGCACCGCTCCGTACAGCCCGCTATCGCCGCGTACGGCCACTCCCCCGCCGACAAGGGAACACACACGACGCCCGACACCCCAGCCGCAACCCCTCCGACCTGCACAGACCGCGACTTTCACGTTCAAGATCTTGATGCACCGGTCATCCAGACATGGAGCCCACGCGGTCAAGGGGACACCGAAATCGGACAAGGGGTCGCCCCTTCACACGACCCCCTTTGAAGAACTGGGAGCAAGCCGACCCCTTGACCAGTAAAAGTTGGGTGCACCAGGCCCGCCGCTCTGGGAGCACGGCCGTCTCGACCGGATCGGGCGACGGGCGGTCAACATCGATTGACGCCGATGTTGACAGCTGGGAGCGATGGGAGCACAGGGAGCGGATGAGGGCTCCCAGATCGCTCCCACTCACGCGTCAGGGGCCCTCCGAAGAGAGCCCCTGGCCTGCGGAAATTTCCGACATCGCTGTCGGGACGACAGGATTTGAACCTGTGACCCCTTGACCCCCAGGAGTAAGCGCCAGGAGTATTTTCTGGATATAACAGAATTAATGCGGGTGCAAGTTGTGTGTGGTAGCGGCCGTCGTGCCCTATCGCGCACGCCGTGTGGTCCCCAACTGGTCCCCACCAGGCCGACGCTCTTCCACAATCAGAAACGCCGCGGGAGGCGCGCCTCAGCCAACCCTTGGGTCAGAAACGTGTGCCACAGCGCAGGGTCACGGCGCCGCGAGCTGAAGCAAGAGCGCAGCGGACGATGGCGTCCCTTGTCGTACAACACCGTTGCTTTATGCGGTCTGGCACTTTGTCAAGTCCATGAACGAGAGGACGGGACCCCTGATAGATCTCTGTGGTGTCGAGCCCAGAGATCGTCGCACCGGAGGTCCCGTTGCCGCGGCATTCTGCCACCCCGCCACCCGTGGCGTTAGCTCACGATGTGTACATCCCCGGCCACCTGGGAGAGTTGACGCAGGTCATCGACCCGCAGCTGGTCGACGCGGTCCTCGATGAGACGGGCTCGCGCGAGCGGCGCGTGCGGTCGCTGCCTGCGCGGGGGGTGGTGTACTTCGTGCTCACCCTCGCCTTCTTCGAGCGCTCGTCCTACCCGGCGGTGTGGGACAAGCTGTGCGCGGGACTACGTGGGATCGCGGTGGCGCGGCCGTGCGCAGCCCGCCGCCGACTGGGCAGCGCCCCGCTGCGCCGCCTGTTCGAGATCCTCGTCGGTCCGGTGGCCACCCGGGCACAGGCCAGTTCCTTCCACCACGGCTTGCGGGTGGTCGTAGTGGACGGCACTACCCTGAGCATCCCCGACGAGGAGGCGGTGACCTGGCGCTTCCCCAAGCATGGCGGGAAATGCTCGAGTTCGGCTGCCCGCTCCTGCGTCTGGTGGCGCTGGTCGAGTGCGGCACCCGCGCCCTCCTCGGCGCGGCCTTCGGCCCGGACACGACCGGCGAGCTCGGCTACGCGCGCCGCCTGCTGGGACAGCTGGACGCCTCGATGGTGCGCTGGCCGACGCCTACTACGACGCGTTCGACTTCCTGGAGGCGGTGACAGGTACCGGCGCGTCTTTCCTGCTGCGCTCAACCCGCAAGCGCCGCCCGACGGTGCGCCGCCCGCTGCCGGACGGCTCCTATCTGACGACCATCTGCGCCGGTAAGTACCGGTCGGGACGGGCGCCGCCCCACAGGGCCCCGACGCCACTGGCGGGGGATTCCCCGGCGATGTCGCCGCCAACCCGACCGGCGGAGGCGGAGAAGGCAATGAAGGTTCGCCAACCGGTGGAACGGGCGTCTCGCCCGGTGGCGGCACAGTCAAGTCTGGCCTGGAGAAGACTGTCCAGCCCGCGCCGACGAGCGTGTCCGACGACAGCAGCGGCCAGGTGGGCGGCAGCCCGGGGCAGAGTGGATGGCAGTCCACCCCGCCGACCACGACCCCGCCGCCGCAGGGCCCACCGCCGTCCTCCGGTTCACAGAACGCCGCATCCAGTAGGGCGGCCACACCGCCGCCTCCGACCGGCCTCTGATCCCCTGCCCGTCTACCGGGGGCGGGGCACGCATAGACCCCGCCCCCTGGTTCCACCTGTGCCACCAGGACCCGTCCCTTGACTGATCTCTCCGTCGCCCCGGTCACGGTGAAGTTCCCGCACCGGTCCCGCCGCGGCATCCTCCTCGGCCTCTCCCTGCCCCAACTCGTCCTCGTCTCCTGCACGCTGGCGCTGCAACTCGGCACCGATCTCCTCGACGATGCCCCGCCCGCACTCGTGGCCGCGCTGACCGGCGGCGAGCACCGGCCCAGCCGAACCCTCGACCACCTGATCACCCCGGACGGCTCGCCGCCGGTCCGCATGTAGGTCACCGACACGACCGCCGACGAGCAGGACCTGCAGTGGGGCTCCGCGCCGCCGGATCTCGGGCCCGCACGGTGGCTCTACGGACGCCACAGCGGGTGCTGCTCGGCCGCCCATGCGCGGGTCACCAGGCCGGTACGCAGGCCGCGGCGGGCCTCCGGGTCGCCGAGGGCCATGCCGATGTGGCCGGCCAGGACGACGCCGATGGTCAGGGCGAGCCAATCGTGGACGAAGGTGGCGCTGGTGCGCCAGGCCACCGGGGTGAGGTGGGTGAACCACATCATCAGACCCGTGCCGAGCATGACCAGGCCGGCCCCGGCGATCCACGCGGAGTAGATCTTCTGGCCGGCGTTGAACTTCCCGGCCGGGCGGGAGGCGGGCCGGCGGTCGCGGCGCAGGGCGGCGTGCAGCCAGACCCGGTCGTGCCAGCCGAAGCGGTTGAGGAAGCGCAGGTCGGCGCGGAAGGCGCGGGAGGCCAGGCCCAGCAAAACCGGTACGGGCAGGGCGAGGCCCGCGCACTCGTGGACGCGGACGACCAGTTCACGCCGGCCGACCAGCTCGGCGAGCTGGGGGATGTACAGACAGGCCGCCGTGACCACGCACACGCCCATGAGCGCGGCCGTGGTCCGGTGCACCCACCGCTCGGCCCGGGTGAAGCGGTGGACACGGGTGCCGGGCGGGGCCGGGGTGTCAGCTCGTAGGGACATCGCTGCGTCCGTTCGAACGGCCGACCCAGGCGTCGACGTCGTAGCCGAGGTTCTCCCAGTAGCCGGGCTCGACGCGGTCGGTGACGGTGATGCCGGAGAGCCACTTGGCCGACTTGTAGAAGTACATGGGGGCCACGTACAGGCGGACCGGCCCGCCGTGCGCGTGGGCGAGGTCCTTGCCCTGCATGCGCAGCGCGACGAGCACGTCGGGGCGGCGGGCCTGGGCGAGGGTGAGGCTCTCGGTGTAGGTACCGTCGAAGCAGGTGAAGCGGACGGCCCGGGCGCCCGCCCGCACTCCGGCCGCGTCGAGCAGCCGGGAGAGCCGCACGCCCTCGAAGGGGGTGCCGGGCACCCGCCAGCCGGTGACGCACTGGACGTCGCGGACCAGTCGGGTCCGGGGCAGGGCCCTGAGGTCGTCCAGCGTGTAGGTGGCGGGGTGGTCGACGAGGCCGTCGACGGTGAGGCGGTAGTCCGTGGCGTCCTTGTGCGGGACCGAGGCTGCGACCGAGTAGTAGCGGAAGCCGCCGCCGTTCGGCAGCAGGCCGGTCAGACCGGTGGGGTCCTTGCCGGACACCGCGCCGAGCAGGCCCTCCATGCCGCGTTGGAGTGTGGGCGCGGTGGCCACGCCGAGGGCGCCGAGGCCGAGGGTGGCGAGGAAGACGCGGCGGCCGACGGGGCGGCCCTCCGCCTCGGGGCGACCCTCGTCCTGGGGGAGTTCGGGGTTCACGTCTTCATTCGAGCACCCGCGCCCCCGGCGGGCCAGGGATCGCGGGTGCTCGTCAGACTTCCGTCATTGTTTTTCCGTACCTGGGGTCTCCATACTCGGGGTCTCCGTACCCGGGCCTAACGAGTTCGTGCACGGTAGGCGGTGAGGCGTCGAGCTTCTGATCGTCGATCATGGTTGCGTGGTGGGGAACGCGACTCGTGCAGCGATCATCAGCGACCGAAGGATCACGGGCCTGTCGACCGAGGTGATCGCTGAACTGGTGGCTGAGGTAGGTCCGTTGTGGCATGAACGGCACCAGGCCAGGCTTGCGTCCAGGCCGCGGAAGCGGGCCGTGGGCACCGGTGCGAAGCACCGGCTGGTTTTCGTCGACCGGCTCCTGGCCACCCTCGTGCACCTCCGACACGCGACCACGCATGACGTGCTGGCCTGCTGGTTCGGCGTGGACCGCTCCACCATCACCCGCGCCATCGGCGAGGTGCGCCCCTTGCTCGCCGAGCGAGGCTGCACCGTCAGCCCCGGCGTGCGGCTGCGGACACTCGCCGAGGTCGTCGACCACCTCGGCGGCAAGACCGGCATCATCGACGGCACCGAGATCCGGGTCCGGCGCCCGGCCGTCGGACGCAAGGACCGGGACACGTTCATCTCCGGCAAGAGCAGGCAGAACGCCGTCAAGACCATGGTCGTCACTGACGCGGACGGCCGCGTGCTGTTCTGCAGCCCGACCCCCCGGAAGCTGTGCGGACATCACCCACGCCCGCCAGTTGGGGCTGGTCAAACTCCTGGCCGATGGTCCCACAGTGGAGGTCCTCGCCGATGCCGGCTACCAAGGGCTGGGTGCCCAGACTGGCGGGCGGGTGGTGACACCACCGCACCGCAAGTTCAAGAAGAACGCCCCCGACTGGTACGAGGAGATGTACGAACGGCAGCGCAAGGCACATTCCTCACGCCGTATCCGGGTCGAGCATGGCATCGCCCACCTGAAGAACTGGCGGGCCCTGGCCCGCCACCTCGGCCGCCGCGAGCACATCAGCCACACCGTCCAGGCCGTCGCCGTCCTGCTCTCCCACCAACAGACCGCGGACTTGATCCCGGCACGGCAGGCGTGAACACCGAGCCTCACCGAAGCCCTCGACGCCTCACCGCCTACCGTGCACGAACTCGTTAGACCGGGACAACGAAATCAGATGGAAGCGACTTTCCCAAGCCGTCATCGACTCCGCGGTCAGCATGACGCTCCGCGGCGTTTGAGCTGCTCACTCTCTCCCCACTCAGGGCGGCGCCCACCTGAAAGACCGGCAGCGACTTCAGGGCTTCCTGCCCCACCGAAGCGGGACAGGCCGTTCTCAGACCTCCCGGGGATCTTGCTGGTCGAGCGCAGCCAGCACGGAAGTCGGATCGTCGATCAGATCGAACAGGCCGCTGGTCCGTCGCGCCCAGCGCTCTGGATCCTCTCGTTCCGCGAACACCGCGGCCGACCTGAACTGGTTCCGGAGATTGACCGGCAGTCTGTCAGCCAGGGACGCACCGAGCTGTCGGCCCAGGACGGCGCGCGCTGATGGCGGCCGCATGCGAAGGGCCGGCTTGCCGGTCGCCGGGACGGCGGTGTCGCTCGCGCCTTCAAGAGCCGCGACGTCATCGCGCACCCAGCCGTCATCCCGGGTGTCGGGCAGCGGAACCGCGATCCGCTGAACGCTGGCGATCGCGTTCCTCCCCAGTGCGAGCGAGAGCCCTCCCGGATCCTCGTGGTAGTTCAGGTAGCGGGCGACGTCGACGCCTGGCGGGCAGACCTCGTCGAGCACGACGTCGCCGACGAAGTTTGCGGGGTCGACGAGCCACCCCTCCCGCACCACAACGGATGACTTCAGACGGACCCGATACAGATAGAACTGGCTGCGCTGGTCGGCCTGGTCACGGATCCGACGCAGCATGTTGTGGACAGCGGCCTCGTACGTGCCGATGTGGAGGGCCTTGCCCCGCTGGCGCGCGGCCCACGCGGCAACCCGCTGCTCTCCGCCGATCATCCTGCGCATCTCGGGAGTCAAGACGGCTGCCGGGTCGAAGTCCCGCGTCGGCCAGTCCGCCTGCGTGCTCGTGTGGTACCAGAAGAACCGCGCTACCCGGTCGTCGTCGAGCGCCGGGTCACCGGGGTCGACCGTCACCCGGGGCGAGTCCTCGTGCTCACACGTCAGGCAGCAGCCGGGGCAGGTTTCCTCCCCCTGCTCCCACCTATCGATCCAGCCCAGATTGACGCGCCACCGATGATCACAGCGCCCACAGAGCATCTGCCGCTCGCGCGAGAAGTCGATCCGTCGTTCCACGGCACCATTCTCCGGAAGCGTCCGACGGAGAACCAGCCTCAGCCGAGGCCTCGAAACCGCCGGAACTCCGCTTCCGCGGCATCTGCTTCGGCGCGGAGCAGATCGACGATCTGCCCTGCGAACCTGCCGGGATCCTCGGAACACAGCTCAGCAGCGCAGCGAACGCCGTGCCACTTGCCCGCGAAGGCCATCTCGGCGTTGAGCCGGGACTCGGACATGCAGCGAGAGAACTGCTCATGCTTCAACACTAGGGGCGGATGCGCCTGAAACGCCGAGCCCCCGGCCGATTCGGCGGGGCCTCGGCGCGCGACGAGGATTCGTTCTCTACAAGGCGTTCGCCGCCTTTACGCTCGTGTTGCTGACCGGCACGTCGATCTGGTCCCGAGCGACGACGACCCCGTCCTTCACTACGTAGCACTCGACGGCGTGCTCACCTCTGAAGTCCGAGTGCTCGATGCGGACGCCCCGCTTGCTCGAGTCGACGATCTGGCCGCGGATCGCGTCCCGCCGCTCGGCTTCCGGGCCACGATTGAGCACCTTCCACTTCAGCGTGTAGGGCTCCCCGACCGAGCAACTGGTGACCACGAACTTCAAGCTCTTGTCGGCCTTGAGCAGGATCCCGCCGCGACGCATCGCGCGAAGCCAGGTCGGACGCCATCCGGCCTGCGTGACCTCGCAGTCGATGGACACGGTCTCGGACACGTCGACCGGGAACTTATCCTCGATGAACTCCTCGGTGTCCCTGAACGACCGGGACGACTCGCTCGCGCTCTTCGCCAGCGGCACCGACGTGCCGAAGACCTCGCGCCACTTCTTGTTGGCGGACGTCTTGCCTTCGTCCGCGATCGCCTCGAGGCATCGGTTGTACGCCTTCTTGGCCTTCGGCTGGAACTGCGCCTTGACGTGGACCCGCTGACGGCTGCCCAGCGCCAGGTAGTACTCCTGCTCTGACTGATCCTTGAGGAATTCGAAGAAGTCGCGGGCCATGAGGTCGAACGAGCCTGTGCCCGCTGCGTCGTAGTCGTCGGTCTGGTCGAAGAAGTTGTAGACGAGGGTGTCGATGAGCAGGCCGCCTATGTTTACGCGATTCGCGTTCTTCCAGGCCCGTGCCATCCGGGCGAGGTGGCGCATGTTCGTCGAGGTGCGGTCGTTGCACTCCTTGGTCACGGCGATCTCCTCGCGCGGCTTGGTGACCTTCCAGGCCTCAGCCTTCGTGTCCGGGTAGTCGAAGCTGCCGTCGACGTTCTCGAATGCCGGCTGGACCTCGAACTTGAAGGCGTTGGACGTGAACCGCACTCGGACGACACACTGGTCGACGCGGATCTCAGTGTTCTTGTACCGCGCCTTGAGGTCGTCCCGAACCCTCTCGAGAATTTTCTCCGCGGGCCGGTGTCCCCCTCGTAGCTTGACCGGATCCCGGGCGGGAGGACGAAGATCATGTCGAGGTCGGACACTCCCTTGATCGCGGTGTGCCGGCCGAACGATCCGACCATCAGCGCGCCCCGCCACCATCATCTGTCCGGGACGCACTAGAAAGCCACAGGTCAGACCATGTACCCGCGCCACCGGCCTGCCATCTATGGCGCACCTTGACTGGGTCAAGGTGCGCCGCAACCCCTCTAAAGTGCACTGGTCCCCAAGCGGTCCCCAAGAATGACCAAGGGGCCGCTTCAGATCTCCTCTGAAACGGCCCCTGACCTGCGACTTCGTAAAGTCGGGACGACAGGATTTGAACCTGCGACCCCTTGACCCCCAGTCAAGTGCGCTACCAAGCTGCGCCACGTCCCGATGCGTTTTCCGCGGTGTCCCGCGTGATCACGCAGGTAGAACTTTACCTCACATCGGAGAGTGCCCCGGAGCGGGAGCGGGAGGCGCGACAATCGGGGTATGAGCGACGCAACGGGAGCCGGGGCGGGGCAGGGGCGTGACCGGGACGCGGAGGGGCGGGCCCGCAGTGGGCGGCCGCGGGACGGGTTGGGGCGGCCCCTGCCCTATGGGGTGCCGGGGGTGGCGCGGCAGCCGGAGGGGATCGTGCGTACCCCGGAGGACAGCGTCACCGAGGCGCAGGCGCTTCTGGACGCGGGGAAGCCGTTCCATGCGCATGAGGTCTTCGAGGACGCCTGGAAGTCGGGGCCCGGTGAGGAGCGCGCCCTGTGGCGTGGGCTCGCCCAGTTGGCGGTCGGGCTCACGCATGCCGCCCGGGGGAATGCGACCGGTGGCGCCCGGTTGTTGCGGCGCGGTGCCGGGGGCGTCGAGGAGTGGGCGGCCGAGGCGGGACGGGACCGGCCGTACGGCATGGCGCTGGCGGACGTGGTGGCCTGGGCACGGGAGTTGGCGGCGGAGGTGGAGCGGGAGGCGGCCGCGGTCGACGCCCGGGCCCGGGCTCCCCGGCTGCGCGGGGGCCGGGTCTGAGGCGGGCCGCGTCGGGGGGCGGACGCGTGTTGTCGGTGGGGTACGGCAGACTCGGGGCGTGCGAAGGATTCATGTGATCGGGATCGGGGCGGGTGACCCGGAGCAGCTGACCCTGCAGGCGGTCAGGGCGCTCAGGAGCACGGACGTGTTCTTCGTCCTCGACAAGGGCGAGGTGAAGTCCGATCTGGTCCGGCTGCGCCGGGAGCTCCTCGAGGCGCATCTGCCGGAGGGTTCGTACCGTCTGGTCGAGGCGCGCGACCCCGAGCGCGACCGTTCCGCGGGCGGCAGCGCCTACTCCCCCGCCGTCGGCGACTGGCGTTCGGCGCGTGCGGAGATCTATGAGCGGCTCATCGTGGAGGAACTGGGCGAGGACGAGTGCGGTGCGTTCCTGGTCTGGGGCGACCCCGCGCTCTACGACAGCACGCTCGGCATTCTGGACGAGGTGCTCGGCCGGGGCACGGTGGCCTTCTCGTACGACGTCGTGCCGGGCGTCAGCAGTATCTCGGCGCTGGTCGCCAGGCACCGCACGGGGCTCAACCGGGTCGCCCGGCCCGTGCAGATCACCACGGGGCGCCGGCTGGCGGAGGGCTTCCCGGAGGGCGTCGACGACGTGGTGGTGATGCTTGACGCCCAGCAGGCCTTTCTGCGGTACGCGGACCAGGACATCGACATCTACTGGGGTGCGTACATCGGCACACCGGACGAGATCCTGGTGTCCGGCCCCCTGGCCGAGACGGCCGGTCGCATCGAGCGGCTGCGTGCGGAGGCACGGGAGCGCAAGGGCTGGATCATGGACACCTATCTGCTGCGGAGGCATCCGCGGGACTGAGGCGCCGGGCCCGGGCGGCCGTCAGCGACGGCCGAGTCCCAGCCGGGCGAGAGCGGTGGGCACATCCGGGACCGCGGTCACTCCGTCCGGCAGGGGTGGACGGCGGACGAGCAGCACGGGGAGGCCGAGGTTCCGTGCGGCCGTGAGTTTGGCCGCGGTCGCCGCTCCCCCGCTGTCCTTCGTCACCAGGACGTCGATGCGGTGCCGGCGCAGCAGGGCGGTCTCGTCCTCGACCGTGAACGGCCCTCGGGCCAGCAGCACTTCGAGGTCCGGCGGCAGTGGGGGGACGGGCGGCTCCACCGACCGCACCAGGAAGTGACGGTCCGTCAGGTGGGCGAAGGCGGCCAGGCCCAGTCGGCCGGTGGTGAGGAAGACCCGCCGGCCCAGCGGGGGGAGCAGCGCCGCCGCGTCGGTGAGGGAGGCCGCCTCGTGCCGGCGCTCGCCGGGCAGCATGCTCCAGCCGGGCCTGCGCAGTACCAGCGAGGGGATCCCGGTGGCGGCCGCCGCCTGTGCCGCGTTCGCCGTGATGGCGGTGGCGAACGGGTGTGTGGCGTCGACCAGCTGGTCCACCCGGTGCTCGCGGAGCCAGGCGGCCAGCCCCTCCGCTCCGCCGAAGCCCCCGATCCTGATGTCCCCGTCGGGGGCGGCCGGGGTGGACACCCGCCCGGCCAGGGAGGTGGTCACCCGGACTCCGGGCCGGGCGGCGAGCGTGGCGGCGAGTTCGCGTGCCTCGGTGGTACCGCCGAGGATCAGGACGTGCGGGGGCATGAGGCCGAGGGTACGGGCAGGCGTCCGGCGCCGGCCGGTGCGGGGCTCCCGGTCGCGGGCTCAGCGCAGCAGCAGTTGGAGGGCGCCCACCACCGTCGCCACGATCACCAGCCGCTCGAACAGCCGCTGGTTGATGTGGTGCACCGCCCATTTGCCGAGGAACGCGCCGGGTACCACGAACAGCGCGAGGGCCGCGTCCAGCAGCAGTGAGCGGCCGTCGATGAGGCCGAGTCCCGCGCTGAAGGGCACCTTGGCGACATTGACGATCAGGAAGAAGAAGGCCGAGGTGCCGAGGAAGCCGAGTTTGCGGAAGCCGGCGGAGAGGAGATACATCGACATCACCGGGCCGCCCGCGTTGGCCACCATCGTGGTGAAGCCGCCGAGGACGCCGTAGGAGCGGGCCCTGGCCCGGGCGGCGGGGGTGGTCTCCGTCTCGGGTTCCCCGGCCCGGTCGGCACGTCGACGCCGCCACAGGGTGACCGCCGTCATCAGCAGCAGGATCGCGCCGATCGACGTCCGTACGATCCCGTCGTCGGCCCACACCAGGAACAGCGTGCCGAGGACGACTCCCGCGCCGACCGCGGGGAACAGCCGCCACAGGGTGGGCCAGTGGGCGTGCCGCCGGTAGGTGAGGACGGCGAGGACGTCACCGGTGATCAGGACGGGCAGCAGGATGCCGGTCGAGGCGCGGGCCGGCAGGACGGCGGCGAATATCGCGAGGCTGACCGTGTTGGCGCCGCTCACGGCGGTCTTGGAGAAGCCGACCAACAGCGCGGCGCAGGCCAGGGCGGCGAATCCCCACGGGGATATGTCCCAGAGCGTCATCGTGTTCATGTGGGGACCGATGCTATGTCACGCCTCCGATCGCGCTCGGGGTAGTCTTCCGGCGTACCGGACACGGGGTGCCCCCCCTCGGGGGCTGAGATCACACCCGTCGAACCTGAACCAGTTCGTACTGGCGGAGGGATGTCTTCCATGCCTTTGGCGCATGTTTCCGGCGGGCTGCCCGCCGACGACCGGCGAGCCGTCTTCGACGGTCGGATGCCGGCCGCTCCCGGCGACCTCAGGGTCGAGGGGCACGGCATCGAACCGGTCCCGGAGAGCAATCGCTACGGCGGCGCGGGCCGGCTCTTCACAGTGTGGTTCGCCCCGAACCTGACCATGACCGGTGTGTTCACCGGGACCATCGGCATCTCGCTGGGCCTGGATTTCACCACCGCGCTGGTCGCGGTCGTCCTGGGCACGGTGCTCGGCGCGGTGCCGACCGCCTACCTCGGCACCTGGGGGAGCCGGACCGGCGCCGGCCAGCTCCCGCTGGCCCGGCTGGCGTTCGGGCGCGCGGTGGTGCTGCCCGGCGTGCTGCAGTGGATGTCGTCGGTGGCCTGGGACGCGCTGATCGGGCTGTTCGGCGGTGACGCCCTGGCGCGGCTGTGCGGCTGGCCGTTCTGGCTGGGCGTTCTGGTCATGATGGTGGGGCAGGGTGCCCTCGGCGCCCTGGGCTACGAGGCGATCCACCGGCTCCAGACCGTCATGACCTTTGTGCTCGCGGCGGCCTTCGCGCTGATCGCGCTGCGGATGCCGGCCGGTTTCCACCTCGCCGCGACGGGCGGCGCGCAGGGTGCGGACCGGGCGGGTGCCTTCGTGCTGACCAGCACGATCGCGCTGAGCCTGACCCTGTCCTGGGCGCCGTACGCCAGCGACTTCAGCCGCTATCTGCCGCGCACCACCTCCCCCGTACGGATGTTCTGGTGCACGTTGCTGGGTCTGGTGGTGTCCTTCCTGGCCGTCCAGACTCTCGGCCTGTGGGGCGCCTCGGTGCTCACCGATCAGACGGCGGCCGGGGTGGAGACCCTGCTGGGCGGGGGCGCGCCGGGGGCGTTCGGGCTGCTGGCCGTCGCGCTGGCGGCGCTGTGCAGCAACGCGATGAACGACTACAGCGGCTCCCTGGCGTTGCAGACGGTCGGGGTGCGCATCGCGCGTCCGGTGGCGGCGGCGCTCGCCGCGGGGCTCGGTTTTCCGCTGGTGCTGTGGATGCACGCGGCCGACACCACGGCCCGCTTCCAGAACGTCCTGCTGTTCGTGGGCTACTGGATCCCCGGGTTCGTGGCGATCGTGGTCGTCGACTGGCGCGCCCGGCGCGGTGCCGTGACCGATCTGGCCGCCGCGACGGCACGGCCGAGGTCGCCGTGGCCCCCGCTGCTGGCCTTCGCGGGCGCCTTCGCCGCGGCGGTGCCGTTCATGGACACCGGGGTGTATGTGGGTCCGGTCGCCCGCGCGTTGCACGGCGCCGATGTCTCGTACTACGTGGCGTTCCTGGTGGCCCTGCTGCTGTACGCCCCGCTGCGGCTGCGCGAGGAAGGGGGCCGGGCATGACCACGCCACCGCGGGTCCTGACGATCGCCGGGTCCGACTCCGGCGGCGGAGCCGGGATCCAGGCCGATCTGAAGACCATGCTGGCGCTCGGGACGCACGGGATGAGCGTGCTCACCGCGGTGACGGCGCAGAACTCCCTCGGTGTCC
Source organism: Streptomyces nodosus (assembly GCF_008704995.1). Classification (NCBI taxonomy): domain Bacteria; kingdom Bacillati; phylum Actinomycetota; class Actinomycetes; order Kitasatosporales; family Streptomycetaceae; genus Streptomyces; species Streptomyces nodosus. The sequence continues at coordinate 6,815,629 of NZ_CP023747.1, read as the reverse complement.
AGGGCGCCTGGGAGCTGCCCGTGGACGCGGTGCGCGCCCAGTACCGCAGCGTGGTCGACGACATCGGCGTCCAGGCGGTCAAGACGGGCATGCTCGCGTCACCCGTGCTGGTCACCGCGGTGGCCGAGCTGCTGGCTGACGTGGGGGCCCCGGTGGTGGTGGATCCGGTGAGCGTCTCCAAGCACGGGGACCGGCTGCTCGCCGACGACGCGCTGGACGCCGTACGGACCCGGCTGCTGCCCCGTGCGACGGTGGCCACCCCCAATCTCGACGAGGTCGCGGAGCTGACCGGCCTCCGGGTGACCGACGAAGGGGGCATGCGGCGCGCGGCCGCCCGGCTGCTGTCGTACGGGCCCCGCTGGGTGCTCGTCAAGGGCGGGCATCTGCCCGGCGAGGCCGTGGATCTGCTGACCGACGGTCAGGAGGAGCACTGGCTGCGCGCCCCGCGCCACGACAACCGTCACACCCATGGCACCGGCTGCACCCTGGCCTCGGCCGTCGCGGTCGGGCTGGCGCGGGGCCTCGCGGTGCCGGAGGCGGCGCGGCGGGCCAAGGAGTACGTCACGGCGGCGATCGCGGCGGGGTTCCCGCTGGGCGCCGGAATCGGCCCGGTGGACCACGGATGGCGGTCGCGCACAGGCGGGTGAGGGGCGGGTCCGGACCGGCACCCGGGTCGAGGTGTCGCAGCGCTTGCGCCGGGACTGATGTGATGGAGGGGAACCATCGATTCCGTCCTGGAAGGACCGAGCCCTGAACACCGCGCTCGCCGAGGCCCTCTCCGTCGTCCTGCTCGTCGTCGTACTGGCCGGAGCGGTGGTACGGCCGTTCGGGCTGCCGGAGGCGGTCGTGGCGGTGCCGGCCGCCGGGATCGCGGTCGCGGCCGGCGCCATCTCACCGGGCCATGCGCGTGCCGAGGCGGCGCAGCTGGGGCCGGTGATCGGTTTTCTGGCGGCCGTCCTGGTGCTGGCTCACTTCTGCGCCGTGGAGGGGCTGTTCAAGGCGTGCGGGGCCTGGATGGCGCGGTGGGCCGCGGGGTCTCGCCGGCGGCCGGGGCGCGGAAGCCTTCCGGGGCGGCTGCTGGCCGCGGTGTTCCTCCTGGCGTCGGTGATCACCGCGGTGCTCAGCCTGGACGCCACGGTGGTGCTGCTGACGCCCGTGGTGTTCGCCACGGCGGCCCATATGGGCGCCCGCCCCAGGCCGCACCTCTATGCCTGCGCCCATCTGTCGAACACGGCTTCGCTGCTGCTGCCGGTCTCCAATCTCACCAATCTGCTGGCGTACGGCGCGGCCGGGCTGAGCTTCACCCGGTTCGCGGCGCTGATGGCGCTGCCGTGGCTGGTAGCCGTGGCCGCCGAGTATGTCGTCCTCCGGCGCTTCTTCCGCCACGACCTGGACGCCGGAGCGGCAGCCGGGGATCCCGGGGAGCCGCCGCGGCTGCCCCTGTTCGCCCTGGTGACGGTGGCGTGCACGCTCGCCGGGTTCGTGGTCGCCTCCTTCCTGGGCGTCGACCCGGCGTGGTCGGCGGCGGCCGGGGCGCTGACGCTGGCCGTCCGTGCGCTGGTGCGGCGCCGGACCACCCCGGTCACGGTGGTGCGCGCGGCGGCGCCGTCCTTCCTCGCCTTCGTGCTGGCGCTGGGCATCGTGGTGCGCGCGGTGGAGGACAACGGGCTCGCGGGCGCTCTCGGCCGTGCCGTCCCCGGCGGGACCGGGCTGCCCGCCCTGCTGGGGATCGCGGCGCTGGCGGCCCTGCTGGCCAATGTGATCAACAATCTCCCCGCGGTGCTGGTGCTGCTCCCGCTGACCGCGCCCTCGGGCCCCGGCGCGGTGCTCGCCGTGCTGCTCGGTGTGAACATCGGCCCCAACCTGACCTATGCGGGTTCCCTGGCCACCCTGCTGTGGCGGCGCGTCGTCCATCAGCACGACCACGGCGTCGATCTGAGGGAGTTCACCCGGCTCGGGCTGCTCACCGTGCCGGCCGCGCTGGGCTGCGCGGTGGTGGCTCTCTGGGTGTCCCTCCACGCCATCGGCGTCTGAGACCGGGGCCCGAACCGCACGACCGCCTCGGGAGCGGGGCCTTTCGCCCGGCGCTGAATCCGGACGAGCACTGAGCAACTCCGGCCCCGTCGTGCGTACGTGATCGGTACAGCGGCATCAGCCGCACCGAACGACAGCGACGTCCGCCGCGCCCGTGGAACGCGGGCGCGGCGGATCCGGACCCGAGGAGCACAGCATGCAGGCGACCGCGCAGATAGGCGTCACCGGGCTCGCGGTGATGGGCCGCAATCTGGCCCGCAACTTCGCCCGGCACGGCTACACCGTCGCCGTGCACAACCGCACCCCGGCCAGGACCGAGGCGCTGGTCGAGGAGTTCGGGCACGAGGGCGCCTTCGTGGCCGCCGGGACGGCCGAGGAGCTGGTGGCGGCCCTCGAGCGGCCCCGCCGCCTGATGATCATGGTGCAGGCGGGTGCCGCGACGGATGCCGTGATCGAGGAGTTCGCGCCGCTCCTGGAGTCCGGCGACATGATCATCGACGGCGGCAACGCGCACTTCACCGACACCCGGCGCCGTGAACGGTCGCTGCGCGAGCGGGGCATCCACTTCGTCGGGGTGGGCGTCTCCGGCGGCGAGGAGGGCGCACTGAACGGACCGAGCATCATGCCCGGGGGGTCACCGGAGTCGTATGCCGCGCTCGGTCCGATGTTCGAGAAGATCAGTGCCAAGGTCGACGGCGAGCCCTGCGCCACGCATATCGGCACGGACGGCGCCGGGCACTTCGTGAAGATGGTGCACAACGGCATCGAGTACGCCGACATGCAGCTGATCGGCGAGGCGTACGACCTGCTGCGCCAGGTGGCCGGCCTCTCCCCCGCGGCGATCGCCGAGATCTTCCGCGAGTGGAACAAGGGCCGCCTGGACTCGTATCTGATCGAGATCACGGCGGAGGTGCTGTCCCATGTGGACGCGGCGACCGGAAAGCCGTTCGTGGACGTGGTCGCCGACGCCGCCGGGCAGAAGGGCACCGGGCGCTGGACCGTGCAGACCGCGCTGGACCTGGGGTCCCCGGTGACCGCTGTCGCCCAGGCGACCTTCGCCCGCGCCGCCTCCGGGCAGTCCGCACTGCGCGCCGCCTACCGCGGGCTGCCCGGCGGGACCCGGTGGGACCTGACCCCGTACGAGGTCGAGCGCTTCACCGCCCAGGTGGAGCAGGCCCTGTACGCGTCCAAGGTGATCGCCTACGACCAGGGCTGGAAGATGATCCTGGACGCCGCCGAGGAGTTCGGCTGGGAGATCGACCTCGGCGCGGTCGCGAAGATCTGGCGTGGCGGCTGCATCGTCCGGGCCGCCTTCCTCGACCGTATCCGCGCCGCCTACGCCGCCGATCCGGGCCTGCTCAGCCTGGTCTCCGACGGGGGTTTCGCGGCGGAGATCGCGGACGCCCAGGTGCCCTGGCGGGAGGTGATCGCCACGGCGGCCCGCCGGGGCGTGCCGGTGCCCGCGTTCTCCGCGTCCCTGTCGTACTACGACTCCCTGCGCGCCGACCGGCTGCCGGCCGCGCTCACCCAGGGCCAGCGCGACTACTTCGGCGCCCACACCTACCGGCGCGTCGACCGCGAGGGCAGCTTCCACACGCTCTGGGGCACCGCCGACCGCGCGGAGACGGAGGCCTGAGCCGGACGGCAGCAGGGGGCTGAACCCTGCGGGCGGGGAGGCGGGCGGGGCCGGGGGGTGTGCGGCACCCCGGCCTCCCCGCCGGTTCTTTTCCGCGACGCGTATGTGGCGTGGCCCACTTCGGGCCGCCGATCACGCATGCAACCCGGCGACCTGGGCATGCGCCGGTGCCCGAGGGTGACACATGGGTGGCACCGGGGCGCGGAGGCGATACCGATCATGACGGACAGAACGGCACGACCGGCGCGGGCGACGATCCATGCCGGAGGCGAGTGGCAGGAGGCCGTCTCCGGCGCGACCCGCGAGATCCTCGACCCCGCGGACGCGTTGCCGTTCGCCGTGGTGGCGGAGGGCGACGAGCGGGACGCGGACTCGGCGGTGGCCGCCGCCCGCCGCGCCTTCGACACCGGGGACTGGCCCCGCACCCCCGTGGCGGAGCGAGCCGCCCTGCTGCGCCGGGTAGCCGATCTACTCGTCCGCGACCGGGAGACGCTCGGCCTGCTGGAGAGCCGCGACGCCGGCAAGACCCTCGAGGAGGGCCGCGTCGACATCGACTGTGTGGCCGACGCCTTCCGCTACTTCGCGGACCTCGTCGCCGCCGAAGCCCCCGGCCGGGTCGTGGACGCGGGCTCGCCCGACATCCGCAGCGTCGTCGTCCATGAGCCCGTCGGCGTCTGCGCGCTGATCACCCCCTGGAACTATCCCCTCCTCCAGGCCAGTTGGAAGATCGCCCCGGCGCTCGCCGCCGGAAACACCTTTGTGGTCAAGCCGAGCGAGATCACCCCGCTGACCACGGTCGCGCTCATCGAGCTGCTCATCGAGGCCGGGCTGCCCGCCGGGGTCGCCGGCATCGTGACCGGCCCCGGCCACACCGTCGGCGCCCGGCTCGCCGAGCACCCAGACGTCGACCTGGTGTCCTTCACCGGCGGCCTGGTCAGCGGCGTCAAGGTCGCCCAGGCCGCCGCGCCGGGCGTCAAGAAGGTCGCCCTCGAACTCGGCGGCAAGAACCCCAATGTGGTCTTCGCCGACGCCTGCGCCACCGACGAGGGCTTCGACACCGCCGTCGACCAGGCCCTCAACGCCGCTTTCATCCACAGCGGCCAGGTCTGCTCCGCGGGCGCCCGGCTCATCGTCGAGGAGTCCGTCAGCGAGCGCTTCGTCGGCGAACTCGCCCGCCGGGCAGGCCGGATACGTCTCGGCCGGGGCACCGAGCAGGGTGTGGAGTGCGGCCCGCTCGTCTCCGAGCAGCAGCGCGCCAAGGTCGAGTCGTACGTCGCCTCGGCCCTCGCGGAGGGTGCGGTCGTGCGCTCCGGCGGCCGCCGCCCCGAACCGTCGCCGCAGCGGCCCGGGAGCGGCTGGTTCTACGAGCCGACCGTCCTCGACCGGTGCCACCGCGAGATGAAGGTCGTCCGGGAGGAGGTCTTCGGACCGGTCCTCACCGTCGAGACCTTCCGCACCGAGGACGAGGCCGTGTTCCTCGCCAACGACACCGAGTACGGCCTCGCCGGCGCCGTCTGGACCGCCGACCCGGGCCGTGCCCGCCGGGTCGCGGGGCGGCTGCGCCACGGCACCGTCTGGATCAACGACTTCCACCCCTATCTGCCGCAGGCGGAGTGGGGCGGCTTCGGCAGGAGCGGCGTGGGCCGCGAACTGGGCCCCGCCGGGCTCGCCGAGTACCGCGAGACCAAACACGTCTACCAGAACCTGGCGCCCCGGCCGGTCCGCTGGTTCGCAGGCTGACCCCGTCTCCTCTCCCCCACCGACCTCCTGGAGCGACGCCCCATGTCCCACACCCCCCATGTCTACGACTACGTCGTCATCGGCGGCGGCACCGCGGGCTCCGTCATCGCCTCCCGCCTGACCGAGAACCCCGAGGTCACCGTCGCCGTCATCGAGGGCGGCCCCAGCGACGTCGGCCGCGAGGACGTCCTCACCCTGCGCCGCTGGATGGGCCTGCTCGGCGGCGAGCTGGACTACGACTACCCGACCACCGAACAGCCCCGCGGCAACTCGCACATCCGGCACAGCCGCGCCCGGGTCCTGGGCGGCTGCTCCTCCCACAACACCCTGATCGCCTTCAAGCCGCTGCCGTCCGACTGGGACGAGTGGGAGGCGGCCGGAGCGAAGGGCTGGGGCGCGGTGCCGATGGAGGCGTACTACGCCCGGCTGCTCAACCACATCGTCCCGGTCGACGAGAAGGACCGGAACGCCATCGCCCGCGACTTCGTCGACGCGGCCCAGGAGGCGCTGGGCGTGCCCCGCGTCGAGGGCTTCAACCGGAAGCCGTTCGCCGAGGGCGTCGGCTTCTTCGACCTCGCCTACCACCCGGAGGACAACAAGCGCTCGTCCGCGTCGGTGGCGTACCTCCACCCGGTGATGGACGAGCGCCCCAACCTCACGATCCTGCTGGAGACCTGGGCGTACCGGCTGGACCTCGACGGCACCCGGGTGCGGGGCGTGCGGGTGCGCGGCAAGGACGGCGAGGAGCTGCTGATACGGGCCCGCAGCGAGGTCGTCCTGTGCGCCGGCGCCGTGGACTCGCCCCGGCTGCTGCTGCATTCGGGCGTCGGCCCCCGGGAGGATCTGGAGGCGCTCGGCATCCCGGTCGCCCATGATCTGCCGGGCGTCGGCGAGAACCTGCTCGACCACCCGGAGTCGGTGATCGTCTGGGAGACCCACGGTCCGATCCCGGAGAACTCGGCGATGGACTCCGACGCGGGTCTGTTCGTGCGCCGCGACCCCGGGCACGCGGGCCCGGACCTGATGTTCCACTTCTACCAGATCCCGTTCACCGACAACCCGGAGCGCCTCGGCTACCGGCGCCCGGAGTTCGGCGTCTCGATGACCCCGAACATCCCCAAGCCGAAGTCCCGCGGCCGGCTGTATCTGACCAGTGCCGACCCGTCCGTCAAGCCTGCCCTGGACTTCCGCTACTTCACCGACGAGGACGACTACGACGGCCGCACCCTCGTCGACGGCATCCGCATCGCCCGCGAGATCGCCGGCACCGAACCGCTGGCCGGCTGGCTCAAGCGCGAGGTGTGCCCCGGCCCGGAGATCGTCGGCGACGCCGAGCTGAGCGAGTACGCCCGTAAGGTCGCCCACACCGTCTACCACCCGGCCGGCACCTGCCGCATGGGTGCCGTCGACGACGGACAGGCCGTCGTGGACCCGCAGTTGAGGATCCGCGGTCTGGACGGCATCCGGATCGCCGACGCCTCCGTCTTCCCGGCCATGCCCGCGGTGAACCCGATGATCGGGGTGCTGATGGTCGGCGAGAAGGCCGCCGACCTGATCGGAGGCGGCGCGCGATGAGTACCGCCACCACCCCCGTGTTCTCGGTCCAGGGCCTGTGGAAGGTCTTCGGGCCGAAGGCCGACCGGGTCCCGGGCGATGCCGGACTGGCCGCTCTGGAACCCGCCGAGCTGCGCTCCCGCACCGGCTGCACGGCCGCCGTCCGCGATGTCTCCTTCGACGTCCGCAGGAACGAGGTCTTCGTGGTGATGGGCCTGTCGGGCTCCGGCAAGTCGACCCTGGTGCGCTGTCTGACCCGGCTGATCGAGCCCACCGCGGGCACCATCGCCATCGACGGTGAGGACGTCCGCGCCATGGACCGCGCCCGGCTGCGCCAACTGCGCCGCCACCGCGCCGCGATGGTCTTCCAGCACTTCGGCCTGCTCCCGCACCGCACGGTCCTCGACAATGTGGCGTACGGCCTGGAGATCCAGGGCGTCGGCAGGGCCGAGCGCCGTGAGCGGGCCGCTTCGGTGGTCGCCAAGGTGGGCCTGGAAGGCTTGGAGAAGCGCAGGCCGAGCCAGCTCTCCGGCGGCCAGCGCCAGCGCGTCGGCCTCGCCCGCGCCCTGGCCGTCGACCCTCAAGTCCTGCTCTTCGACGAGCCGTTCAGCGCCCTCGACCCGCTGATCCGGCGCGATATGCAGGACGAGGTGATCCGCCTGCACCGCGAGGAGGGGCGCACGATGGTCTTCATCACCCACGATCTGAGCGAGGCGCTGAAGCTCGGTGACCGCATCGCGCTGATGCGGGACGGCCGGGTGGTCCAGCTCGGCACCCCGGAGCAGATCGTGGGCTCCCCGGCCGACGACTATGTCCGCGAGTTCGTCCGCGACGTACCGCGCGAGCAGGTCATGACGGTGCGCACGGCCATGAGGCCCGGCGGCTGCGGCGGCCCGCACCATCCGGGCGCGCTGGCCCCGGACGCCGTGGTCGCCGACGCGATCAGGACCGTGGCGCACCACGGCGGGCCCGCCTGCGTGGTGGAGGACGGCCGGTGCCTGGGTGTGGTCGACCATGAACGGCTGCTCGCCGTGGTCGCCGGGACGGAGCGGTTCAGGGAGGCCGCGTGATGGCCACGGTCACCGCCGCCGCCCCTCGGGGCGTCCTGCCCGGTCTCCTCCGCAACCGGGCCGCCCGCAAGATCGTCCTTGTCGTGATCGCCGCCGCTGTGCTCGTCCCGCTCGCCGAAGCGCGCTGGGCCGGCGGCAGTTGGCCGGGCGCCCTCACCGTCGACGTCTCCAAGCCGCTCGCCGGCGTCGGCGACTGGGTCATCGACAACCGGGACAGCCACCCCCTGTTCCTCTACTTCTTCGGCCACATCAGCAATGCGGTCGTCCTCTCCGTCCGTGCCGTCTACCTGACCCTCCTCGCCGGGGGCTGGGCCGGGGTCACCGCCCTCGGGGCCCTCGTCGCCTGGCGGGTCGCCGGTGTCCGTCTCGCCCTCGGCACGGCCGCCGCCTTCCTGGTCTGCGGTGTGCTCGGCATGTGGGTGCCGACCATGCAGACCCTGGCGCTGATGGTGGTCGCCGTCCTCGCGTCCGTGGTCGTCGGTGTGCTGCTCGGTCTCGCCGCCGGGCTCTCCGACCGTCTGGACCGTGCGCTGCGCCCGGTCCTGGACACCATGCAGGTGCTCCCGGCGTTCGCGTACCTGCTGCCCGTCGTCCTGGTGTTCGGCATCGGTGTCCCCGCTGCCGTCCTCGCGACCGTGGTGTACGCCGCCCCGCCGATGGCCCGCCTCACCGCGCTCGGGCTGCGCGGTGCCGACCCCGAGGTGCTGGAGGCCGTGGAGTCGCTGGGGGCGACCGGCCGCCAGCGTCTGCTGACCGCCCGTATCCCGCTGGCCCGCAAGGAACTTCTCCTCGGCCTCAACCAGACCATCATGATGGCCCTGTCGATGGCCGTGATCGCCTCGGTCATCGGGGCCGGTGGTCTCGGTGACCGTGTCTACCAGGCGCTGGCCTCCGTCGATGTCGGCGCGGCCCTCGCCGCCGGCATCCCGATCGTGCTGCTCGCCGTGGTCCTGGACCGGGTGACCGCGGCGGCGGGCGCGGGAGAGCAGCACGGGGGCGCGGTGCGGTGGGCGTACGCGGGAGCCGCCGGAGTCGCCGTCGCCCTGGCCGCCCGGCTGCTGGGCCGGCCCGACTGGCCCGCCTCCTGGACCCTGGACATGGCCGGGCCGGTCGACCGTGCCGTCGACTGGATGACCGCCCATCTCTACTCCGGCGTCCCGTACCTCGGCGGCACCGCCGACTGGGCGGGCCGCTTCACCACCTGGGTCCTGGACCCCCTCCGCGACGGGTTGCAGTGGCTGCCCTGGTGGTCGGTCCTGCTGATCGTGGCCACCCTGGCCTGGCTGATCGGCACCTGGCGCACCGCGCTGACCGCCGTGCTCGCGATGGCCGCGACCGGTGTCCTCGGTGTGTGGAAGCCGTCTCTCGACACGCTCTCCCAGGTCCTCGCCGCCGTCGCCGTCACCCTGGTCCTGGGCTTCGCGGCCGGTGTCGCTGCGGCCCGCAGCGACCGCTTCGCACGCGCCCTGCGCCCGGTGCTGGACGTCTTCCAGACGCTGCCGCAGTTCGTGTATCTGATCCCGGTCGTCGCTCTCTTCGGGGTCGGCCGCGCCCCCGCCGTCGCGGCGGCCGTCGTCTACGCGCTCCCGGCCGTCGTCCGTATCACCGCGCAGGGCCTGCGGCAGGTCGACCCGGCCGCGCTGGAGTCGGCCCGCTCGCTCGGCGCGACCGGCCGCCAGCAGCTGTGGCAGGTCCAACTCCCGCTCGCCCGACGGTCCTTGCTGCTCGCCGTCAACCAGGGTGTGGTACTGGTCCTCGCCGTCGTCATCATCGGCGGCCTGGTCGGCGGCGGCGCGCTCGGCTACGACGTCGTCTTCGGCCTCGCCCAGGGCGACCTGGCGACCGGTCTGGTGGCCGGAGCGGCGATCGTCTGCCTCGGCCTGGTCCTCGACCGGGTGACACAGCCGACGGAACGCCGCGCGACGAAGGGAGCGTGACATGAGGACGCCGAACCTCGGCCGCAGGACCGCGCTGACCGTCTCCTGGGCCGCCGCCCTGTCGCTGCTCACGGGCTGCGGTGCCGCCGACATGACCAGGCAGGCCTCGCCCTTCGCGAACGCCCGGGGCACCAGGACCGTGACCCTGTCCGTGCAGTCCTGGGTGGGCGCGCAGTCCAATGTGGCCGTCGCCCGGTACCTTCTGGAACACCGGCTCGGCTACCGCGTGGACACCGTCCAGGTCGACGAGGTGCCCGCCTGGGACGCGCTGAGCCAGGGCCGGGTCGACGCGATCCTGGAGGACTGGGGCCACCCGGACCAGGAGAAACGGTACGTCGACGACAAGAGGACCATCGTGCGCGGCGGCGGCCTCGGGGTGACCGGGCACATCGGCTGGTACGTCCCCGCCTATCTGGCCGAGCAGCACCCGGACATCACCGACTGGAGGAACCTCGACAGATACGCCTCCCTCTTCCGCACCCCGGAGAGCGGCGGCAAGGGCCAGCTGATGGACGGCTCCCCTTCCTATGTCACCAACGACAAGGCGCTGGTGGCCAACCTGAAGCTGAACTACCAGGTGGTCTTCGCCGGTTCGGAGGCCGCGCAGATCACCCAGATGAAGCAGTTCGCCAAGGAGAGGAAGCCCTTCCTGACGTACTGGTACACCCCGCAGTGGCTGTCCGGTGAGGTCCCGATGACAGAGGTGAAGCTGCCCCCGTACAGGGAGGGCTGCGACGCGGACGCGGCGAAGGTCGCCTGCGCCTATCCGCACACCCCGCTGCAGAAGTACCTCAACGCGGGCTTCGCCGAGAACGGCGGCGAGGCGGCCGCCTTCCTGAAGAGGTTCCGGTGGACCACCGAGGACCAGAACGAGGTGTCCCTGATGATCGCCGACCAGAAACTGACCCCGGCCGAGGCGGCGGAGAAGTGGGTGGCCGGCCATGAGTCCACCTGGAAGGCATGGCTGTCCTGAACCCCCGCCGACCCCGCCGTCAGGGTGCATGACCCGCCCGAAACCACTCGCCTCAAACCAAGAACCGTATACCAAATAGTCGCGTCTCCCATGGGACACTGGGGGCATGGCAGGGTCTGGAAAGTTCGAGCCGGAGTCGGAGCGGGTCACTCGGCAGCTCCGGGATGACATCCTCGACGGGGTGCGCAAGCCCGGAAGCAAGCTCGTCGAGCGCGAGCTGGCGGCGCAGATGGGGGTGAGCCGGGTGCCCGTGCGCGACGCCCTGCGGGTGCTCGTCGCCGAGGGGCTGGTCACGCCGAGGCCCCGGACCTGGGCGGTCGTCCGGGAGTTCACCCCCTCCGACATCGCTGATCTGGCCGAGGTCCGCGGGGCGCTGGAGGCGCTGACCTTCCGGCTCGCCGCTCAGCGGCGCCACCGGGCGGGTCTCGACCAGCTCCGCTCGACCCTGGAGGAAGAGCTGCAGGCCGCCCGCGCGGGAGACGCCGTCCGGGCCCGGCGTGCGGCGGCGGATTTTCATGAGACGGTGACGTCGATGGCCGCCAACGAGCTGCTGAGCGAGCTCGCGGGCACCTTTCGCAGCCGGATGCGGTGGCTGCTGGGACAGTACGACGACCTGATGGCCATCGCGCGGGAGCATGAGGCCCTTTACGGCGCCATCGCGGACCGCGATGTCGCACTCGTCGACGAACTGGTCTCCACACACCTGGAGAACAGCCGGCACGCGCTCGCCGCCCATCGCCGGTGACCCCCGGCGCGGAGGTGCCGCCCCGCGAGGGGCAGCGCACACCGTCGGACGGGGTCCAGGTCGACCATTTCGGTATACCATTTATGGATGGCTGCTGACCTGATTCTGACAAACGTCCGCCCCTGGGGCATGAAGGCGGCGGACATCGTCGTCTCCGGCGGGGAGATCCGCGATCTGCTGCCTGCCGGCGCCGCGGGTGAACCCGGCGAGCGGGTGGAGGGCGGCGGGCTGCTCGCCCTGCCCGGCTTCGTCAACGCACACGCCCATGTGGACAAGAGCTGGTGGGGCCGGCCCTGGGTGCCGTTCGGCGGCGAGCCGACCACGGTGGGACGGATCGCGCACGAACGAGCCGAGCGGGACGCGCTCGGCATTCCCGGCGTCGCCAACAGCCTCACGGTGCTGCGGGAGTTCCTGCGGCACGGCGTCACCGCGGTGCGCAGCCATGTCGACGTCGACCTCGGGGTCGGACTGCGGGGGATCGACGCCGTACGCGAGGCGGTGGACGCACTCGGCGGCGCGATCGAGGTGGAGATCGTGGCGTTCCCGCAGGACGGGGTGATCCGCCGGCCCGGTGTCCTGGACCTGCTGGACCGGGCGGCGGCGAACGGCGCGGCCGCCATCGGTGGGCTCGATCCGGCGGCGATCGACCGCGATCCGGTGCGACAGCTCGACGGGCTGTTCGACATCGCCGAGCGGCGCGGGGTCGGTATCGACATCCATCTGCACGACGGAGGCGAGCTGGGTGCCTTCCAGTTCGAGCTCATCGCCGACCGCACCCGCCGCGCGGGGCTGCGGGGGAAGGTCAACGTCTCCCACGGCTTCGCCCTCGGGGAGCTGCCGCCGGGTCGGCAGACCGACCTGCTCGACGAGCTGGCCGAGGCCGGTGTCTCCTGGACGACGGTCGCCCCGGCGCGCACCGCGCCACTGCCCTGGCGCGGGATGCGGGACCGGGGGATGCCGGTGGGCCTGGGCACCGACGGGATCCGCGACCTGTGGTCGCCGTTCGGCGACGGCGATCTGCTGCGCGTGGCCCTGGACTTCGCGCGCCTCCACGGCCTGCGGACCGACGAGGACCTCGGCTGGGCGGTGGAACTCGCCACCACCCGCGCGGCGGGCTTCGTGCACCGGGGCCTCCACGACCTCGTGGCGGGCGCACCCGCGGACATCGTGCTGATCGACGCCGAGAATGTGCAGGACGCACTGATGCGGGCCCCGCGGCGTGAACTCGTGATGTCCGGTGGGCGCGTGGTGGTCCAGGGCGGCGAGCTGCTGGTCTAGGCAGGCGGATCCACACGCATGGCCCTGAGAGGCGGGAGCCTCTCAGGGCCATGACGTGCGCGGATTCAGCGGTGCACGAGGGCCGACTGGTCGGCGACGACCACGCCGTCGTGCAGGACGGTGCGGTCGGTGCCGCGGTCCATCACCGCGCTGGCCGGCGTCTCGCCGTCGACCAGCAGCAGATCGGCACGGTCGCCGGCGGACAGCCCCGGCCGGTCGGCGACCCCGGCGAGCCGGGCGACGTCATGGCTCATGATCGAGGCGCCGCCGACGGTGGCGACCGCCAGCGACATCTCGATCAGCTCGTCACGGCGGAAGTTGTTGGTGAAGGCCAGCTGCCAGGTGCGGTCGAGCATGTCGCAGTTGCCGTAGGGGCTCCAGTAGTCGCGCTGCCCGTCCTCGCCCAGGCCCACCCGGACGCCCGCCTCGGTCAGCGCCACCAGCGAGAGCTGACCGCGGTCCGGTGGCGCCACGGTGGCCATCGCGACGTCCAGCTCGGCGAAGTCGTCGATGATGCGGCGACTCACCGATTCCGAGACCGAACCCAGCTCGTAGGCGTGGGACATCGTGACCTTGCCCTGCATGCCCAGCGCCCGGGTGCGCTCCAGCACCAGATCGGTGGAGAACACGCCGAGATGACCCGGCTCGTGCAGATGGATGTCCACCTCGACCTGGTACTTCTCGGCCAGTCCGAACACCACGTCCAGGTGCCCCTTGGGATCCCGGTCGAGGGAGCAGGGATCGATGCCGCCGATCACCTCTGCGCCCGCCTCGAGCGAGGCCTCCAGATACTCGACGGTGCCCTTCTCGCGCAGGATGCCGGCCTGCGGGAACGTCATGATCTGGACGTCGGCGAGACCGGCGAACTTCTCCTTCGCGGCCAGCACGGCGTCGAACTTCTCGAGCTTGCAGTCCACGTCCACCTGGGCGTACGAGCGCACCCGGGTGGTGCCGCGGGCGATCATCCGCTCCAGGGTGCCGGCCACCCGCTCCTCGAGGGGAACCTCCGCGGTGCGCCAGTTGCGCCGGTCGTTGAGCATCATCGTCCAGACTCCCGGGCCGCCGGTGTGCGGCCGGAAGGGCAGGCCGATCCGGGTCGAGTCCAGGTGCACATGCACATCGCTGAACGACGGCAGCAACAGCCGGCCACGTCCCTCGACCACCTCACCGGTCGGCTGCGCACCCGGATCGTGCGGGCGGATCGCGGCGATGCGGTCGCCGGACAGCTCGACGTCACTGCGCTCGCCACCCCATGGGCGGACGTCACGGATCAACACGGTGGTCACCTCTCTGTCGCATGGTTCTGTTGCGCGGTGCACGGCCGTTCACCGCACGCGTCACGGCTCACCGGGGCGTCGTGGCCGGGGCCCCGGCGGCGACGTCGGTGTGATGGCAGGCGATGTCGCCGCTCGGCGCACTGCCGGTGCACAGCTCCCGGCGCCGCGGGTCAAGGCGCGGATGCACCGGGCACCGGGACTGGAAGACACAGCCGCGCGGCGGGTCGGCCGGGCTGGGCAGATCGCCGGAGAGCCGGATCCGCCCGCTGCGGTCGGCCGCGGGGTCCGGTTGCGGCACGGCGGACAGCAGCGCCCGGGTGTAGGGGTGCCGTGGAGCGCCGAACACCTCCTCGGTGTCGCCCTGTTCCATGATCCGGCCCAGATACATCACCGCGATGCGGTCGGCGAAGTGCTTGACCACGGACAGGTCGTGGGCGATGAAGAGGTACGCCACCCCGGTGTCCCGCTGGATGTCCTCCAGCAGATTGATCACCTGGGCCTGCACCGAGACGTCCAGCGCGGACACCGGTTCGTCGCAGATGATCAGCTGCGGGTCCAGGGCGAGTGCGCGGGCGATGCCCACACGTTGCTTCTGGCCGCCGGAGAACTCGTGCGGGAAGCGGTTGTAGTGGTCGGGCCGCAACCCCACCCGGTCCATGAGGTCCCGCACCTTGGCCCTGACCCCGCCCGGCGGCGTGATCCTCTGGGCCAGCAGGGGCGCGGCGATCGCACTGCCCACGGACTGGCGGGGGTTGAGCGAGGACGACGGGTTCTGGAACACCATCTGCACCCGGCGCCGGTACTCCTGGAGTTCCGACCGGCGCAGTTCGGAGATCTCCCGGCCGTCGAGCCGGATGCTCCCGAAGGAGGGTTCGAGGAGCCGCATGAGCAGTCGGCCGGTGGTCGACTTGCCGCAGCCGGACTCTCCCACCAGTCCGAGGGTCTGCCCGGCGCCGACCGAGAAGGTGACCCCGTCGACGGCTTTGATCACGCCGCCGGCGGACCGGAAGGCGCCGGAGCGGATCGGGAAGTGCTTGGTGAGGTCGGTGACCTCCAGCAGCGGTGTCATCGGACCACCTCTCCGGCCGTTTCCAGGGTCTGAAGGTGGCACCGTGAGGGGTGTCCGACGGGGCCGGTGAGCGCCGGCCGGCGGGTGCCGCAGGCGTCGTCGGGCACCAGGTGCGTCTTCGGGCAGCGGTCCGCGAAGAGGCAGCCCTCGGGCAGTGCCAGCAGCGACGGCGGGAAGCCCGGGATCGGGCTGAGCCGCTCGGACCTTCCCGCCAGCGACGGCATCGAGGCGAGCAGCCCCTGGGTGTAGGGGTGCCGCGGATCGCTGAACAGGTCGGCGACGGTGGCCTGTTCCACACACACCCCGCCGTACATCACCACGACCTGGTGACAGACCTCCGCGACCACGCCGAGGTCGTGGGTCACCAGGATCACCGAGGACCCGGTCTCGGCCTGGAGCTCGCCCAGCAGATCGAGGATCTGGGCCTGCACGGTGACGTCGAGCGCGGTGGTGGGCTCGTCGGCGATCAGCAGCTCCGGTTCACAGACCAACGCCATGGCGATCATCGCGCGCTGCCGCATACCGCCGGAGAACTCGTGCGGGTAGGCCGAGTAGCGGCGCTTCGGGTCGGGGATCCCGACCCGGCCGAGCATGTCGACGGCGACGGTCGCCGCGGCCTTCTTGGACACGTTGTTGTGCACCCGGTAGGCCTCGGCGATCTGCGCCCCGACGGGATAGAAGGGGTGCATCGCCGACAGCGGGTCCTGGAAGATCATCGCGATCTTCTTGCCGCGGTAGGCGCGCATCTGCGGCTCGGTCAGCGGGTTGAGGTCCTTGCCGTCCAGGAGGATCTGCCCGGTGACGGTGGCGGAGGTGTCCTTGAGCAGCCCCATCAGGGCCTGGCTCGTGACGGTCTTGCCGGAGCCGGACTCACCGACGATGCCGACGGTCTCCCCGCGCGCCAGGGTCAGGTCCATCCCGTTGACCGCGTGCACCACGCCGTCGTCGGTCGGGAAGCTCACCCGCAGATCGCGGATGTCCAGCAGGGGCGCGGCTTCGGGCGTGGTCATCAGGCAACCCTCACTCGCGGGTCGATCACCGCGTAGGCGGCGTCGACCAGGACATTGGCGACGATGATGAAGAACGCGGCCATCATGGTGATGGCCATGGTGACCGGGAGATCACCGGACTGGGCGGCGTGCACCGCGGTGAATCCGACACCCGGCACCGAGAAAATCTGCTCGGTGAGCACGGCGCCGCCCAGCAGGGTGCCGATGTCGAGGCCGAGCATGGTGACGACCGGGGTGATGCCGGCCCGCGCACCGTGCTTGAACACGATGCTCGCCCGGGACAGACCCTTGGAGCGCGCGGTGCGCATGAAGTCCTCTCCGAGGGTCTCCAGCATGTTGCTGCGGGTGACGCGGATGTACTGGGCGCTGAACAGCACCGCCAGCGCCACCCAGGGCAGCAGGTAGTTCAGGAACCAGCCGCCCGGACCCGCATCGCCGAACGGGGAGGTGATCGCGTTGGTGGTGAACGGCAGCAGATGCAGCGTGCTGACGAAGAACAGGAGCAGCAACAGTCCGGTCACCGGAATGGGCAGGGACACCCCGACCGAGGCTGCGCCGACGACGAGCTTGTCGGTGAACCGGCCCTTGCGCAGCGCCGCCAGCAGGCCGAGACCGACGCCGACGACGCTCCACAGCACGATCGCGCCGCTGGCCACCGACAGGGTGTAGGGCAGGGCCCGCCCGATGATCGCGGTGACGTCCTCGTTGGTCTGGAACGACTTGCCCAGACAGGGCCAGGAGCACAGTGCCTGGCTGCCCGGCGCGCCGACGTGACGGCTGCCCACCAGGCCCGACATGTAGTCGACGTACTGGGTGAGGAACGGCTTGTCCATCCCGAGCGCGACCCGGGCCTCGGCGATGCGCTGCGGGGTGCATTCCTGGCCGCAGGCCGCCGCGGCCGGGTCGGCCGGGCCCAGTTGGAACAGGCTGAAGGTCACGAAGCTGATGACGATCAGCAGCACGATCATCGCGACGAGGCGCCGCGTCAGAAATCTGGTCATGGGCGCGACCCGCCGGCTCGGGATGGACTCACTGTTTCTCGCTCTTCCTGTGACAGGTGCTCAGTGCTGGACGCCGACGACGGACAGATCGATGCCGCCGAAGAAGTAACCCACCTGTGCGTTACGGACCTTGGAGCCGACCACGCTGTTGGTGTAGCTGCGGATCAGTGGCACCAGGGGGTAGGTCTGCATGGCCTGGTCGAACAGGGTCGCCCACTTCTTGCCGAGTTCCTCGCTGGTCCCGTTGGTGCCGCGCAGCTCGTACATCGCGCGGGAGATCTTCGGGTCGTAGTAGCGCGGGATGTTGGAGAAGCCGTAGGTCGTGCCGTCCACGCTGGGGCCCAGGTTGGGGTCGACGGTGGTGCGCACCGAGCCGCTGTCCGCGCCGCCGCACCAGCCGCTGCGGGCGATGTCCGGCATCTGGTCACCGGCCAGCACGGTGTAGTAGTTGGCGGTGGGGATCGGGCGCAGCTGGAGGTCGATGCCGAGCTGCTTGAAGTTCTGCTGCAGCACGGTGCCGACGTTCTTGTAGCGGGGGTTGGCGTCGGCGTAGCCGTACACCAGCTTCTTGGGAACCGACTTGCCCTTGAGGAGCTTCTTGGCCTCGTCCAGCTTCGGCTTGCCCGTCGGGTCGAGGTCGGTGTGCTGCTCGACATAGCCGCGCTGCGCCGAGTTGATGTACGACTGGGCCAGCTTGCCGAACCGTTCGCCGCCGTACTGCACCTGGACCGCGCTGCGGTCGACGGCCAGCGCGAGTGCCTTGCGGACCTGAGGATCCTTGATGGTCTCGGTGTTGAAGTCCAGTACGTCCGTACAGCCCAGCAGGCCGCCGGCGGTGCGCTTCTTGACGTCGGGCTTGTTGAGCTCGGCGGCGTCGGACGCCTGGAGGCCGCCGTTGCTGTCCAGGGTGACCGCCGTCGGGTCCGAATCGGCTATCAGCTGCTGGCTGATGGTCGCCTGGGCGGTGGACAGGGTGAAGGTGAAGGTGTCCGGCAGGGCGGTCCGGTTGGGGTCGGTGGCCGCGTTCCACTGGTTGTTGCGGACGAGCTTCATCGAGCGGCCGCGGTCGTACGACTGGATCTTGTACGGGCCGGACGAGACGGGGTGGTTGGTGTAGTCGAGCTTGGTGTCCTTGGCCTTGGGCACCGGCGCCGTGTTCGACCGGGAGACCAGGGCGGGGAACTCGGCGAAGGGCTGCTTGAGGTGGAAGACGACGGTGCGGTCGTCCGGGGTGTCGATCCCCTTGAAGTCGCCTCCGGTGTACGGGCCCTTGTAACTGTCGTCGGCCAGGGCGGTGTTCAGCTCCTGCGGTGCCTGGGTGTAGACGTCGCGGGCGTAGGTGCGCTCGACTCCGTACTTGATGTCCTTACTGGTGATCGGCGTGCCGTCCTCGAACTTCAGCCCGGCCTTCAGGGTGTAGGTCCAGGTGAGGCCGTCGGCGGAGGGCTTGCCCAGGTCGGTGGCGAGGTCCGGCACGATCGTCGGCGGCTTGCCGGCGGTCTCCTTGGCCATGGTCAGGGTGCGGTAGTACAGCTGCCCCACGTTGGCGGTCTGCACATAGTTGCTGTTGCCGGCGTCCAGCGTCTGGAAGTCCGAGGACATCAGGACGTTGATGTTGCCGCCCTTGCCGGTGTAGTTCTTCCCGATCACCACCGGCGCGTAGGCGTCGGCTCTGGGACCGGAGCCGGAATCGGGGGTGGGCTTGGCTCCGCCGCAGGCGGTCAGGGCCAGCCCGGCACTCACCGTCAGGGCGATCGCCGCCATGGTGCTTCGTTTCACTGCGTCTCCTTGAGGGTGGGAAAAGCGTGGCGCGTCAGGGGAGTTCAGGTTCGTGAGGACTTGGGATCCAGGGCGTCCCGGACCGCGTCGCCGAGCAGGTTGAACGCGAGCACGGTGATCACCAGTGCGCCGGCCGGGACGGCGAGGAACCACGGGTCGGACAGGTACCAGTTGCCTGCCTGGGCCGCGTTGAGCATCTGGCCCCAGGAGGGTGTGGGGTCCTTGACCCCGACCCCGAGGAAGGACAGGGCCGCCTCTGCGGTGATGTTGGTGGGGATCATCATGGTGGCGTAGACCAGCACGACTCCCATGACGTTCGGGATGATCTGCCGCAGGATGATGCTGCGGTGCGAGGCCCCGTACGCCTGGGCGGCCTCGACGAACTCCTGCTCCCGGATCGAGAGCACCTGGCCGCGCACG
Organism: Streptomyces nodosus; assembly: GCF_008704995.1. Classification (NCBI taxonomy): domain Bacteria; kingdom Bacillati; phylum Actinomycetota; class Actinomycetes; order Kitasatosporales; family Streptomycetaceae; genus Streptomyces; species Streptomyces nodosus. The sequence goes on along the minus strand of NZ_CP023747.1, from coordinate 6,796,106 downwards.
ACGCGGGCCAGATAGGCCCAGCCGAAGAAGCCGAGGATGATCACCAGCGAGGCGATCGGCACCAGGCTCCCCGAATCGAGGGCGGTGCCGCGCAGCCGGGACTGCATGATCGGGGTCAGCGACAGCACCAGCAGCAGATGGGGGAAGGCCAGGAACAGGTCCATCACCCGGCTGATCACCATGTCGATCTTGCCGCCGAAGTATCCGGCGGCGGCGCCGAGCACGGTGCCCAGGACCACCGACACCACCGTGGACAGCAGTGCGATGGTCAGGGAGATCCTGGCGCCATAGGCCATCCGGGCGAAGATGTCGCGCCCGAGCCCCGGTTCGAGGCCGAGCCAGTGCTCGCCGGACGGGAAGCGGTAGTACGGCAGCGGCAGGCCCGGGGTGTAGAAGGTGTCCAGGAAGTCAGGCCCCGTCCGGGAGGTGAACGGGTCCGAGCCTTCGACGGCCGTCAGCACCGGGGCCAGGACGGCGAACAGCACCATCAGGGCCACCACGATCAGGGCGGCGACGGCGATACGGCTGCGCCGTATCCGGAGCCATGCCGTGCCCAGCAGCGACCGCGCGGTGGCGATCTCCGTGGCGGGCCCGCGCTCGGCTGTCGCGGTTGCGGATTCTGGTGGAGTCAGAGTGACCACCTGCCCGTCAGCGGGCTCCGGCGCGTCGGCGTGGCGCGGCGGACTCGGCGGCTCATACGGATCCGGCACGTCCGATCCTTTGGTGCTCGAGGGGCGGGGAGGTTGAGGTGGCCGAAACGGTATACCAAGAATCGCGATTTCTACCAGGGTTCGACGACAACCCGAAACATCGTCGTTGTATGGACCAACGGCCCTTGTGTGGCGCCATTACCTGCTTGTGCAAAAGTTTGCGCGCGCCATAGCCTGTCGCCACACATCCCGGGGACATATCAAGGCTCCGGGGTGAGCGCGACCGTTTCAGCCAGTTGGTGTACCAAATCTGGAAGGGCACGTCGATGAAGACCTTGGTCACTGCCTCCTGGGTGATCGCCCACGACGGACGTTCGCACGTGGAGGTCCCGGACGGCGCCGTGCTGATCGACGGCGACACCATCGTCGACGTGGGTGATCGCGCCGAACTCGACCGGCACCGGGCCGACACACGCATCGACCTCGGTGACGCGGTGGTCACCCCCGGTCTGATCGATCTGGACGCCCTCACCGACATCGACCACCTGGTCCTGGACTCCTGGGCGTCCCCGGAGCAGGCGTCCGGGTTCGTCTGGTCGGCCGAGTACTTCGCCGCGCCGCGGGCGGTGTTCGACGCCGCGCAACGGCGCACGGTACGCGAGTACGGGCTGGTCCAGCTCGCCCTGCACGGCATCACCAGTTACATGCCGATCGCCTCGGAGGTGCACAGCGACTGGGCGGAGACCTACGAGGACTTCGTGGCGATGGCCGAGGTGTCGTCGCGGCTGGGCCTGCGCGGTTTCCTCGGACCGTCGTTCCGCTCCGGGGTGAACGTGACCGGCGCCGACGGCGGGCGCACCGTGATGTTCGACGAGGAGGCCGGCCGGCGTGGTCTGGCCGAGGCGCTGCGCTTCCTGGACCACACCGCCCGGCTCGCCGATCCCCTGGTGACCGGGGTGCTGCTGCCCTGCCGGATCGAGACCCTGCTCCCCGATCTGCTCGGCGACGTCGCCCGGGCCGCGCACGAGCGCGGCGCACTGGTGCGCCTGCACGCTCTGCAAGGCATGGCGGAGCGGGAGTACATCCAGCGGTCCCACGGGTGCACCCCGCTGCAACTGATC